>CAZZBP010000026.1:833-25779 GCA_964652755.1 uncultured Dehalococcoidia bacterium | reverse complement strand
AAAGGGAATCCGGTCATTCCTATCGAGTGGCAAAATGAAAGTATTCCGTTTGCCCTACCTCTCCTCTTTATGAACCATCGTGAGACCACAACAGAAGATCCAATTTGCACAGGGCTGCTAAATATGACTCTCCCGATTCCGTAAGTGATGTAAAAAAATATCGGTATTGTTGCCCAACCGGTTAAAAAAGTTGTTATCCCAAGTACTAGCACACTCATGCTGAGAACGGCCTTAGCTCCGTATTTATCGACCGCCAACCCTGTCGCAGGTGATAAAAATGAAGATGCCAAACCGCCCGCACTTGCTGCTCCTGCTAGAACTGTACGGCTCCATCCAAGATCATCAGCCATCGGATACATAAACACGGCTAAAGTTAGGCTGGCCGCTGCGTTGCGCACGACTTGAGTTGAACCGGATGTTGCTAGAATTACCCAGCCATAGAAAAACGGAGTCTTTCTCGACAGTAAATTCGCTAGGTTCAAAGAAGCTTCCTTCCTGTATGTGAGGTGATAGCGTGGCATGCTAGCATGCGCTCTATTGAGGGTCAAAGAATTCATATTTATTACATCCATGTTCTTGTTGTGAACGTCGGAATCAAAGTGCTAGACTGAATTTATATGAAGGCGGTTATCCGCCTTTTTCTGCGCATATCGCGGAACTGGATTCGCGTGTTCTACTTGAAAAGGAGATTTTTGAGCTTTGGCTGATATTAAAGTTGCGATCGTTGGGGTTGGAAACTGTGCTTCATCTCTGGTGCAAGGGATCACTAAATACGCCGATTCTGGACCGGATGATGTGATCCCAGGACTTATGCATCCAGTCCTTGGCGAGTATGGAATAGGAGATATTAATGTAGTAGCTGCGTTCGATGTGGATGCTAATAAGGTTGGAAAAGATCTTTCAGAAGCGATATTCAGTGAACCCAACAACACTGTTAAATTTCAGGAAGTACCTAATCAAGATGTTGTTGTACAAAGAGGAATGACTCATGACGGTATTGGCCGGTATACGTCAGAAATCATAACTAAAGCAGGAGGGGGGACGGACGATGTAGCTGCTATCCTGAAAGAGCGAGAAGTTGATGTTGTCATTAATTATTTGCCGGTCGGTTCCGAAGAAGCAACAAAATGGTACGCCGAGCAGGTTCTTCAGGCAGGATGCGGACTTATTAATTGCATACCGGTGTTTATTGCAAGCGGAGAGAACGACTATTGGCAGAAACGGTTCCGGGAAGCTGGAGCTCCAATCATCGGTGATGACATAAAATCCCAGGTAGGCGCAACGATTACTCATAGGGTGTTGACAAGGCTTTTCATGGATAGAGGGGTGGAACTTCTGCGAACCTACCAGCTTAATTTCGGCGGCAATACAGATTTTATGAATATGTTGGATCGGGACCGACTTGTTTCGAAGAAGATATCCAAAACTCAGGCCGTGACTTCCCAAGTGGATGAGTTCATACCGGACCGGGATGTTCATGTAGGACCTAGTGATTACGTTCCCTGGTTGACCGACAGAAAATGGTGTTATATTCGAATGGAAGGTAAGAGTTTTGGCGATGTTCCCTTAAATATAGAATTGAAAATGGAAGTCTGGGACAGTCCAAACTCTGCCGGAGTAGTTATTGATGCCGTGAGATGTGCAAAGATTGCAAAAGACCGTGGGCTTGGTGGTCCTGTTCTAGCACCTTCGTCATATTTTATGAAATCCCCCCCAGTTCAATACACGGACGATGAAGCCAGGCAACTTGTAGAGGATTTCATAGCAGGGGAGGAATCTGCGCAAGGATAGCGTATAGGCTCGACGCTTCCTACTTGTCTTCAGGAGGAAATCTCTATCGTAAAGGAGCGGTCTTTGAAGATAGGTCTTTTTTCTCCATACGACTTCGATTCCTACGGAGGCGTTAATGACCACGTTTCGCATTTAAACGAGCAATTTCGAAGAAGTGGAATTGATTCTCGTATCATTGCTCCATCGTCAAGATCACAATCAGATATTGGCGATGATTTCATACCGATGGGTCGACCAGTGCCTGTCCCGTCAGGAGGATCAATTGCACGGGTTTCGCTTTCGGTATGGATACGACCAAAAGTATGGAGATTAATGGAGCGTGAGAAATTCGATGTAGTTCATTTGCACGAGCCGTTTGCAAGCGCGGTTACGCTGAGTGCCTTGACATTTAATTTCGGGGACATTCCCATAAAGGTAGGTACGTATCATACTTTCAAAGGTAGCCACTTATACAAATTTATTTCTGGTCGGATTCTACGAAGATACTCTGACCTGTTACATGGGCAGATTGCTGTATCAGAACCGGCCCGCGCTTTCATAAGCGCCCACATTCCTGGGGATTACAAGGTGATACCAAACGGGATTGATGTTAAAAAGTTCTCTGAAGCTTCACCATTTCCAAGGTTCGCAGACAGTAAAACAAATATACTTTTTCTTGGTAGGTTAGAAAAGCGGAAGGGGCTGAGATATCTTCTTGACGCTTACAGTGGTCTTAAATGGGAATTTCCAAATACGAGACTGATAGTGGTTGGCGGGGGTAACCTCGACGCCGAATCATTGAGAATACTTGGCGAGCGGAATCCGGGAGATGTGATTTTTACCGGCGAGGTGTCTGAATCCGATAAATGCAGATATTTCGCAACGGCTGATATTTTTTGCGCCCCCGCTACAGGCCAAGAGAGTTTTGGGATTGTCTTGTTGGAAGCCATGGCGAGCAAAACAGCAATAGTAGCAAGTGACATAGTCGGCTTCTCCCAGGTAGTGCATGATGGGCAAGAATCTTTGCTGTTTAAGTCACGGAATGTTCAATCATTAAAAGAGTCTTTGATTAGACTTGTCAATGACAAAACACTAAGAAACCGACTTGGAAACAATGCGCGTATCAAGGTAGAACAATACCGATGGGAGAATATTGCTGTTGAATTGATAGATTACTACCGAATTCTGAAAACAGCTGATTCAGCCAAAGGACTTGCGAATGTACTCTGAGCAAAACAAGTATTTTCTCTCTTTTCTCTGTTCTCAATGACCCGTGATTCCATGAGAGCGCTTCTCTCCCGTTATTATGAAGAACCTGTTTCAGCAGTTTTTGAGAAATTGGGGTTTTCACCGAACGGAGTTACCCTGCTAGGTCTAGCTGTAACATGTGTCTCTGCCATATTCATAGGAGGTGGAGCTCTTCTTATAGGCGGACTTGTGATGCTCTCTGGCGCCGCTCTAGATCTCATCGACGGTGGTTTAGCAAGAAGAAAGGGTATCGCCACTAAATTTGGAGCGCTCCTGGATTCTGTCTCGGATAGAATCCAGGAAGCTATAGTTTTGCTGGGTTTATTGATCTATTATCTTAATGCTCCTTCGGATAGTGTGTTTGGTGTGTTCAGCTACGAAAAATTAGGTGTAATACTCTCATATACTGCATTTATTGGATCTATCATGGTCAGCTATCTCAGAGCCAGATCGGAGGGATTAGGTATTGATTGCAAGATAGGCATAATGACGAGGCCGGAAAGAGTAGTTGCTCTTGGCTTTGGACTCGTAGTATCCCACTGGGTTCCGACAACAGTCATGATAGTGTTATTTTTTTTAACAGTGCTGGGTCTGGTTACCACGGCTCAAAGACTTTATCATTCATCGTCGACCTTGGAAGAGTGATTACATAGGGATGACATAGTCCCCGGAGGTTAATAGATGCGGTTCTTGACAGAAAATGACAGCGATTTTGTGAGGGACAGGTTTGAGAAAGAGCTTGTAGAAGATGTCACTGTGACTTTATTCACTCAGCCAGACTTAAAAGGGTTAATTGTTCCAGGTATGGATTGTGAAACTTGTCAGCCTACGGAGCAGCTTTTGAGAGAGGTAAGTGACCTGTCAGAAAGAGTCATTTTACAGACTGTGAATCACAGAGAGGATAGAGAAGTTTCAGAATTAGCTAATGTAGAGAGGATTCCAACGATAGTCATTTCCAAAGGTGAAGAGAGTAATGTCAGATATCTTGGTATACCCGCAGGGACAGAATTTCCAGTGCTGCTCGAGGCAATTGTTAATGTTTCGTCAGGGGCACCAAACCTTAATGAAGAAACCTTAGAGTTTCTCCAAAATCTTGAAAATGAACTGACGATCAAAGTATTTGTCACTCCTAATTGACCACATTGCCCGGTTGTTGCCAGTCTGGCACACTCGATGGCTGTAGTTTCAGATCTTGTTACTGCGGAAGTAATTGAAGTGCAGGAATTTCCAGATCTTGGCACTTCTTACAACGTGAGAGGTGTGCCGCTTACGGTGATCAATGAAAAAGTTTCATTTACTGGGGCGGCAAATGAAATTACGTTGTTAGAATATATGAAGTCGGCAGTTAGCGAGGAATCCGACGGATAATTTAGTTGTAAGAGCAAGGATGATTAGGGGAATTCTTTCGATTGTGTTAGTGGTAGATTCCCTTTTTATATACCAAGAAATCGCTTTCCCGATCTATGCAGGACCAATCACCGTGGTGACTGCTACATCAACACCAGTCACCGTGTCTGCTACTACATCAAGCGGGACGATAGAAGTGGTATCAGTGAAGGCCACTAGTGATTTTCCTAGGGGTATAAAGTTCAAGGTTGAAATCAAATCTGACATTGTGATCGAAGAAATTGCCTTGAGGATGAAAGTCGGGCAGCGAAAGTCCGGAGTTTACGAGTACTTTGATATTGAACCATCACAGACAGTTTCAGCAGAGATGTTTTGGAACACGAATACATCTAGCCGGTATATACCTCCGGGAACGGTAATTTCGTATAACTTGGAAGTATCGGCGAAGAGCGGCCTCACCTTGGAAACAAAACCGGCAGAAATTGTTCTTCACGATGTCAGATTTGAATGGGAAGAGATCGAATTTGGAACAATAACCGTTGCTTATCATGGACCTGTCAAATCAAGGGCAGAAGAGGTTCTGAACGCCATAGTTACTACTATGAGTTTCATGGAACCGGTTTTAGGGGAGAGTCAAGAAGATCCCATAAGGGTTACCATGTATAACAACGTAAAAGAAATGTTGGTTGCTCTCCCTCCCGGTAGTTCTACTATCCGTCGTGAGTTGATCACGGAGGGACAAGCTTTTAATAATGTTGGAACTTTGCTAGTACTGGGTGGAGGCCGCCTTTCAACTGGAACCGCTTCACACGAAGTCACTCACATTCTTGTCCATCGGGCTGGGCAAAGCGTTTTTGGAAATGTTCCGGACTGGCTTCACGAAGGTCTTGCAGAATTCGGGAATGTGTCCCCAAGTTTTTCTTACGATATTGCGCTAGATTTTGCTGTTCACTCTGGCCGTATCCTGCCGATTACTTCCATGCCTGGAAAGCCCGGTAATCCGGAGGATGTAATCATTTATTACGGTCAGGCAAGCTCACTTATAGAGTACATGATCACTAGGTATGGCCCAGAGAAGATGAGGGAATTACTTGCTGACTTAAAGAGTGGATCTAATATTGACGACGCTATGACAAACGTCTATGGGAAGAAGAAGATTGAAGTAGAGAATGGGTGGCGAAAACACATCGGAGCTCCTGCATATGAGCTGCCTGACGCATCTGCCATCCTTCCCACGCCGGTGCCTCGTCCAATAGTAACCGTCTTTTCTCTAACTCCTCAGGCAGGTTCAAAGGCGGTAACGTCTTTGAAGTCAGTGAAACCTACACCTACACCAAATTTAGATCTTAGTTCAGAATCATCATCACTTGATTCAAATGTTCAAACTGAAAACATACCTGATGCAAGAGATTGTGGTGTTTCGATGATTCATAACAGAGCAAACGGGTCAATTTTCTTATTGATGGGACTCACAGTAGGCATTGCTGCTCGAAGAAGGGGAGTAATCAAGTAAATTCTCCTTCAAAATTGCTATTCCAAATATAAATATCAGCTAAATATTGTACAATTTCCTGATTGAAACAATGAAACATAATTCATGTATGCCATAATCCGATGAATACTTATCCTGACTGGCTTCGCGCTGTTGAACAAACTTATGTGGTCAAGTTCCCGCTACAACATCTGGCTACCTTCGGTATCACCAATATAGATTATTTTGTCGTAACAGAGCCAATATACACGGCTATCGATTCGACAAAAAAAAGTCTTGAAACTGTCGTGAGAAAAGGTAAGGTGATCGCTGAACAGCCGTCATTGATTACCCCGACCTATGCGTTGAACTTGAAGGGATTTAGTGATGGCGCATACGAGTATATGCGTCATGTTTCTCAGACCTACGGATCGAACAGCCCTGGGATTCTTTATCAGTACCGAAATGAAGCGGAGAACCTGGAGATATTAAGTGGTATTCCGGCGGAGGTTGGTAATCGCATTTCCACGGAGCTGAAAGAAAAAAAGAATGATCTATCAGTTGTGATTGTTGGTGTTGATGAGTTCTGGGATGTTGCATTGATGAAATTCATTTATGAGTTCACGGCTTCGTCAGCTTCATACAACGCGCAGGAAATGAGAACTAGGGGTCTCATGGAACCTAAGTCATCAGCAGGCGGCATACCTCAGGCCGCTGTTAACCAGATTGAGGAGATGTTCAAATCTGTAAAGATGGGGGGAAGCCCCGAAATGCTTAAAACAGAATTGGACAAGTGGGGAGTGTTTGAGTTTTATCAAGACAGGTTTCTGAGTCTGTTTCGGTAGGGTGCCAGTCCTTTGCCTAAGGGGAATATTCCTGGGGGTGACTTCTGTTAATGACTCCGCTGATTTATAGCTAGCCAATACAATCGATAGGTCATTAAGGTCTTTCTCCCCGGACATCACGGGCTCCCCGTTTCCAATTATTGACTCCTGGAATTCGCTAACCATTTTTCTTGTTCCGCGGTAAGAATTAGTGGTCCTGATTTTTTTCTCTTGGTTGCACCCTTTTCCAAAATGACTTCGTTGCCGTATGGAACGAAGGTTAATCGCCCGTGACCCTCGTCAACAGTCACATGCTGCCTTGTCTGAGATATGTTCGTGGCTCGCGAGAACAGGATCGTACCGGAAGCTCCTTCGGGAAGTCCCGCCAATAAGTTGATTCCGTCCTGACCTTCCGAACCCTTAAAAACCTTGGATACCATGTCGCTGATATACGTTCAGGGAATCCTCCGAGAGTTAAAAGCAGGTTTACGAAGTGGATCCCTCCGTCTATAAATACGTCTCCTCCTGTTCTACGTAGACTGTGTCTCCACTCACTTGACTCCATGTATCCTTCGCAAATAATCATGATTGAACGCAGATGACCAATTCCATTTTTGGCGGCGGCCTTCATCGCTTCTAGAGCTTTGTCTAATGCCGGTATGAATCGATAATTCTCCGCTACTATCAAGTTAATTCCACATGATCTTGCACATTCGATCATGAGTTGAGCTTCTTCAATGGTTCTTGCTATAGGTTCGATTAGGACGTGTTTTTCGGCAATTGCCGCCATTACAGCGTGATCGTGATGAAGGTCGTGGGGGCTAAATGTGTATACCGCGTCATTGTCATCATCTACCAACGCATCTTTGTAACTTCCCTATGCTTTAACTCCAGAAAATTTATTTCGGTACGATTCTGCACTTGCAAAATTCCGGCTGGCGAAAGAGAACTCCACACTGGAAAGACCTTTTGTTTCAGTCATTACGGTATTGGCATATCAACCACACCATATTACTCATGTACGCAATACTTCTTTGTTCAATCTAGATATCCTTTTTTTTGGCAGTTAAGTGATCTGACTAACTGGAATTTATATTCAAGCGATCTGATGCTTCTCTTTAACATGCAGGGTAACAGCGAGAGGCTTCATATGTTTGTGATCTCTGCTATGTTAGACTTGTAGGTGCGAAAGGGCGCTTTAACTCTTTAAATTATGTATAGACAAGAAGAACCAGAAGTAAATATCGAAAAGATCTTTTCCCGTTTCAAATCTATTTTTGGAAGATTTGGAGGATCTGGAAAAGGTATAGGACACATGGTAATTCTCGATATCATTGGAATTGCTGTTGCCGTTTGGGCGGCCAGTGGCGTTTTTACAGTCAACCCAGGGGAAGAAGCAGCCCTCAAAAGGTTCGGAGCTTACTCTGATACGAAAGGCCCTGGGCTTCAATGGTGGTGGCCTGGACCGGTCGGTGCCAGGGACGTAGTTCGTGTAGACGAGGTTCGCAGGCTTGAACTTGGTATTCGTGGCGACACTCCCGTTCTTAGCGAGTCTCTCATGATTAGCGGTGACCCCGATGAGGACGGCAGACCTGGTGAAGCGCCCAATATAGTCGACGTACAACTTCTTGTTCAGTACGACATAAAGAACCTAAAAAACTACCTGTATAAAGTTGTTTCTCCTGATGGATCAACTATTAAGGACGCTACTGAAACTTCGCTAAGGCAAGTGGTAGGCAGCCGGCCAATTGATGACGTGTTAACAGATCTATAAGAAGACGTTCTGTTCCAGACTAAGAAGAAACTTCAGGATATTCTTGATAGTTACGAATCAGGTATCAATATACGTGAAGTAAAGCTTCTCAACGTTTTTGCTCCCGAGCAGGTGAAAGATGCCTTCGACGACGTGGTCAGGGCGAAGGAAGATAAGGCAAAAATCATTAATTTGGCGGATGCCTATAAAGAAGATGTGCTTCCTAGAGCGAGAGGTGAGGCTGCCAAGGCACTGCAGGATGCTGAAGGCTTCCGTCAACAAAAGATTGCGATTGCGAATGGTGAGGCCGAAAGATTCCTAGCGATACAGCGGGAATATGAGAAATCACGAGACATTACACGAAAGAGGCTTTACCTGGAAG
Source organism: uncultured Dehalococcoidia bacterium (assembly GCA_964652755.1). Taxonomy (GTDB): domain Bacteria; phylum Chloroflexota; class Dehalococcoidia; order Lucifugimonadales; family UBA826; genus UBA11795. The sequence continues at coordinate 16,984 of CAZZBP010000026.1, read as the reverse complement.
CGATGGAGGAGATTCTTCCAGGTATCAGCAAAATTCTTGGAGACCCTGGTGAGGTAATACTAATGGCTCCCGATAAGGACAGAGGTAACGTGGTCCCGGTGCCAGTGCCAGTTGGGAACGAGTAATACGAAATATGAAATCAATTGCAATAATCTTAGTTGCGGCGATAGTAATCGCAGCCATTATGCTTCCCCAGCTGTTTTTCTCTGTTGACGAAACAGAGGTGGCTGTAGTCACAAGGTTCGGTGAAATTGTTAGTGTTAGACAAACTCCCGGACTCAATCTTAAGGCCCCATTCCTAGACACTGTGACGAGGTATGAGAAACGTCTCTTGATTTTTGATGCTCCTCCAGATTCATTATTGACCAAGGATAAGAAGCGGCTCATCATCGATATGTACGCCAGAGGCCGGATCAATGACCCTAGAGTATTCAGACAGAAATTCGTGGATGAGATTGATGCTTCAAGCAAGGCTGTAGACATTATTTCTTCTGAGTTACGAAGAGAAATTGCCAGCCATAATCAATCAGAGATTATCACCACAAAGCGCGATGAAATGCTGGAGAATGTATTGGTTTCGGTGACTCCAATGCTTGCTGAGTTTGGAATAAAGGTTGAGGACGTAAGAATAAAAAGAGCGGATTTCCCGGGTGAAATTGGCGAAAGTGTGTACGCAAGGATGCAGGCTGAACGGAAGCGTAAGGCTGACAAAGAGAGGGCAGAAGGCGCTGAAATTGATGCGAAAGTAAGAGCAGACACGGATCGGAAGGCGACAATTATTAGGGCCGATGCAGCGAGTGCGAGTAACATTATAAGAGGTTGTGGTGAAGCCCAGGCTACCGGAATATTTGCAAATGCGCTTGAGCAGGATCCAGAATTCTATTCCTTCCAAAGATCACTTGAATCTATAAAGAAGATATTGTCAACAGATACAACCGTTGTCATGCCAGTTGTGGGCTTCGGGGAGCTTTTTGAGCAAATTCGTACAGGGATAGATCAGGCTACTGAGATCGAGAATGGTGGCCCTACCAGGCAAGCGTCATTAGGCAGTGAAGAAGGTGCGAAATGCGCAGAGGTATCGGCGGCGTGGTATCTGGCCGACGATCTGAACGTGGATCAACCCGATTTGACTTTCCTTTCTATGGAACCTGAAATATGGCCAGATGGATCCCTCGGTTGCGTGATTGATTCCGGTGAATCCACCAATGAGGTGCCGGGCTTCAATGTCCGATTCACTTATGAAGGTAACACATATGATGTTCGGACCGACAAGTATGGGTCAATGCTGAACATCTGCTGAGACTTTCCACGTTCTAATTTCCCTTCAGATCCGTAACTCAAATCCAAATCCGTAGGTTCGATGCCATTCTGTTGAAATATAGGTCTACAGGTATTGTCTTTGAGGGATGAGATTCAAATTGAGTTAGTAATCGATATCCCCGATGCTAACGATATACTCCCTGGCCTTCATCGGATGAAAGAGATCGTTATTGTTGCCCTGCGTCATTGCGGGATTTCAACCGGAGCCGCAAGCCTTGTATTTACTGATGACTCCACGATACAAAGCCTCAATAGGATTCACCGGGGCCTTGACGAGATTACCGACGTCTTGTCTTTTTCAAATAATTTTGAAGGGGAGTACTATGGTGGCGAGAAAGAGCACCTAGCAAGAGACTTCGGAGGGCAATTTGTACTCCCACCAGGGGAGTTATTGCAAATCGGTGAGGTTCTTATATCGGTTCCACAGGCTGGCAGGCAAGCTAAGGAAAACGAGATCAATATTGAAGCTGAACTCAAAAAACTTGTTGCCCATGGATTCCTTCACCTGCTAGGCTACGATCATGCGGAACCCGACGAGCGTCTGGAAATGGAAAAGATGGAAAAGGATGTGATCCAAATGGCTTCAAGGCATGACTGAAGTCCTCTATAGGAAATGGCGACCTGGTTCATTGTCAGACCTTGTAGGACAGGACCATGTGGTTAAAACGCTCACCCAGGCCATTCGGTCCGATAGGGTTTCACACGCGTACCTTTTCTGCGGACCTAGGGGGACAGGGAAAACTAGTACAGCACGGATAATGGCTAAAGCGGTTAACTGCCTTTTTCCGGTTGACGGACAACCCGACAATGAATGTGCAATGTGCACTACCATCACTGAGGGTAGAGCAATAGATCTAATAGAAATTGACGCGGCCAGTAATAGAAGAATTGCCGATATCAGAGATTTAACCGAGAAGATTCACTATGGTCCTGGTGAGGCAAAGTACAAGGTTTATATCATCGATGAAGTTCACATGCTCACCCAGGAGGCTTTCAACGCACTCCTGAAGACGTTGGAGGAGCCACCTCCTCACGCTATTCTAATTCTTGCAACCACGGATGTACAAAGGGTGCCTCTGACAATTATATCGCGATGCCAGCGTTTTGATTTTCGTAGGGTTCCCATTGAAGCAATGTGCGAGAAACTTATGTCTTTATGTGAGGGAGAGGGTGTTGAGGTCGAGAGGAATGCATTAACCTTGATCGCCCGTAAGTCAACGGGTAGCCTTCGCGACGCAGAAAATCTGTTGGACCAGGCAATTGTGTCATTTGATTCCCCAGTCACTGAAGACAATCTTCGTACATTGTTAAATCTGGGCGATGAGTTTGTGCCAGCAGAATTAATTAAAAAGATAGCTGAACGAGATCTCAAAGGAAGCCTCACACTTCTCTCGGAGCTTTTATCTGGAGGCAAAGAGCCCAGGCAGGTTCATTCGGATGTTATAGAATTAATAAGATCCCTCATATTATTGAATGCAGGTGCTACGTCTGGAGAAGACCTTGGTGAATCGTTACTGGAGACTCTCCAAGAGATATCTTCCTCTGTAAATTTGGATAGGCTGGTTTATTTAGCGAGAATATTCGGATCAGTTGATTTCAAGGATTCTACGAACCAATCCCTTCCTCTTGAACTTGCGATTGTGGAGTCTGTTTCAGCGCCCAACACTAACGTTAATGCCATCACCATTCCTGCCCGGTCTCACGATAATGGCAGCACTGCGCCTGATGCCAGCTCAAGGTCGCAGGCCAGATCACCAAAAAAAGAATCTAATTCACCTTCCGAGGAGCCGATAACCAGACCGAGGAGGCAAGAAACTGGTAGGCATATACCGTCTGCGGCAGAGCCAAGATCTAACGTCGCCCAGCAGAAGCCGCGAGCATCCTCAAGAACGGAGTCTGAGCGGGACTTAGATGCTAAATGGAACGAACTGTTAAGGTCCCTAAGACAAACAGGGAATCGTTTCAATGTGGGAGCCCTTCTAAGAGGATGTATGGAAAGAAATATCCGGGATGATTCAATCGTGTTTCTTTTCCAACATTCCTCTCATGTCGATCGAATTGAAGGGGAACTTGATGACCCTATAGTTATGAGCCAACTAAAGGAAGTTGTGTCAAAAACTCTAGGGAGACAATATGAGATCCAGATTGAACTAAAGGGTGACTCAGCCAGAGTTAATAGCAGGCCCGCTTCTCAGAGAAGTCATTTAGTCAGGGCTGCCCAATCGCTTGGGGCCCGTATAGTTGAAGAGAGAGAGGTAAGTCGACATGATGAATAGGAATATGATGAAGCAGGCTCAACAATTGCAAAAGCAAATGTTAAAGCTTCAGGAAGAGATTGAGGCATCTACTGTGGAGCATTCTTCAGGTGGAGGGGCTGTTAGGGTTGTAGTAACGGGTAAGATGGTTGTTCAAAGTATTGAGATTGACCCTGATGCTGTAGATCCGGATGATGTTGAAATGCTTCAAGACCTGATTCAATCAGCTTTAAACGGAGCAATTGAAAAGGCACAGGAGCTGGCGTCTTCTAAGATGGGAGCGCTCACTGGTGGATTAAATATTCCCGGACTGATGTGATCAATTTGAATTGGTATACAGCCAAGTATTAGTGATGGTAAACGAATCTTATGGGGGAAGCCCCCAGGTACAACGCCTGATTGACGAACTCAGTCGCCTGCCTGGGATAGGTCCAAAATCGGCTCAGCGTCTTACCTATTATCTTATTCGGATGCCGGCAGAGCAGGCGGAGAGTTTGTCTTCCGCAATCGTTTCAGTAAAAAGGAATATTACTTTTTGCTCGCGATGCTTTCATATTACGGAAACGGACCCGTGCGAAATTTGCATTGATGACAATAGAGAGACGGGGACACTTTGCGTGGTGGAACAACCGCTCGATGTCGTTGCACTAGAAAAAACGTCAAGCTTTGATGGTATTTACCATGTTCTCCATGGATCAATTTCACCGATGAATGGAATTGGACCTGAAGATCTTAAAATCAAACCTCTCCTTGAAAGGCTTAAGTCGGAGGAAATTGAAGAGGTTATTTTGGCTACCAATCCCAATCTTGAAGGCGAAGCTACCTCAATGTACATACACAGATTGATAGAAGGACTTGGTGTCAGTATAACTAGGCCTGCCAGGGGATTACCCGTTGGAGGTGATTTAGAATATGCTGACGAAGCGACACTAGGCCGGGCACTTGAAGGTAGACAACAATTCTGATCGTTCGATAATGGCCTCGCTTTCTCGAAAATAATGAGATGACTAGAAGCAGGATCTATCAAACTACTGCAGCAGTCCTGAGATATAGGCCAATTGGCGAAGCTGACAGGATCGTCACTCTATATACGTCAACTTATGGCAGGGTCACTGCGGTAGCAAGGGGCGTGCGAAGGCCCGGTAGTAGATTTGGTGGCACATTGGAACCACTTAATCTCGTTCGTATTGCCCTTTCGCGTGGTAGGTCTCTAGACAATGTCAATGAATGCGTAACTATTAATTCGTTTGGAGATCTCAAATCCGATTTAGAAAGGATTGCTCAGGGAATTTACCTTGCTGAACTGATAGATACTTTTGGCGACGACTGGGCTCCAAATCACAGGCTATTCAATTTACTTGAAAACACACTTCGGATTCTAAATGATGGAAATATCGGCGATGTGTTAATTCCCACGTTTGAGCTTCGCTTACTTGATTACTGTGGGTTTCGTCCAGAGTTTGGTCAATGCGTTGAATGTAGAGAAGAACTTGAACCTGGACCATATACATTTAATGCCGACTCTGGGGGAGTGTTATGCGGGTCTTGTGACACTATCTTCTCTTCAAATAGTTTTCGATTATCCATGGACGCGATGAAGATTCTAAGGTGGATTCAAAACCAGCCTGGCGACGTAGGGAGACTACCAAGTGTGTCATTTCCCAAAGAGGCATTATTTGAAGTTGTAACGCTTTTAAGGAAATATTTAAAGTTTGTTGCAGAACGAGACCTTCGTTCTACCCGTTTCCTTGACCGTATAGAGTCGGATAAGAAATGAGTGACTTCCAAATAGTCACATTACCGATATTTCTAGTATAGATTAGTTTCATTTGAATTATACCGGTATCCATTTAGACATAGGTTTAGGTGAGGAAGTTTAACTTGCTCCGCAATCCGTTTTATAAATGCTTATTTGGTACAATCTGTTGCTGAGAAGTGTAATTGGCCCCTATAGCTCAGGAGGATAGAGCACCGGTTTCCTAAACCGGGTGCGCAGGTTCGAGTCCTGCTAGGGGTACCAACATCTCATCTGTTCGTATATCTGCTACCTTATTTAAGGACAGACATGATGAGTGAAGGCCTATGGCAGAACGGCCCAAGTATTTAAATAAAGCGCACCTAGTTGTTCAATCAGTTTTGTAGATACATTTGCGTAATTAATTAAAATGGAAATGGCATGTTTCGATTTCTAAAAAATCACATAGTTGAATAGTTTTTGCATTCATAAAGGAGGATTTGAAATGAAGATGGTAAAACCTGGAGATACTATAGGCTTTATCGGATTGGGCATCATGGGCAAGCCGATGAGTGAGAATTTGATTAAAGCTGGCTTTAATCTTCATGTATACAACAGAACTCAGGCTAGAGCGGATGAAATACTTGAATTAGGGGCTCAATGGAAGGATTCGCCGATACAGTTGGCTCGAGAATGTGATGTTTTGGTGACTATGTTGTCGGATTCCGCGGCGGTAAGAGATGTTGTTTTGGGTGAAAAAGGGATTTCGAAAGGGATTTCAAAAGGTGGAGTGGTGATAGACATGAGTACGATATCTCCAAAATCCACTAGAGAAATCTCGGAGAAACTGGCTGAAATAGATGTCTCACTAATCGACGCTCCAGTCAGCGGAGGTGTTGCAGGAGCTAGGCAAGGTTCATTGTCGATAATGGTGGGTGGTGATGAAGATGTGTTCCAGTTGGTTGTTCCTGCGCTAGAGGCGATGGGTAGCGACATTACTTATATGGGTGGCAGTGGTAGCGGACAGAAGACGAAGCTTGTCAATCAAATAATGGTGGCGATTAACCAAAATGGAGTGGCGGAAGCATTGGTGTTTGCAGAGAAAGCTGGACTCGATCCTAATAAAGTAATTGAGGCTTGCAAGGGTGGCGGGGCTGGGTCTTTTCAATTACAAAACCAAGGTCCACGAATGATTGAGGGAGATTATAGCCCCGGATTTATGGTCAAACATATGGAAAAAGATCTAGGACTTGTATCCGAGACATCAGCGGACATAAAAAGTCCGTTACCGTTCAGCTCTATGGCCAGTCAATTTTATCGAGTCCTTATGGCAGAGGGTAAGTCTGAATATGGGACTCAAGCGATACATTCAGTGGTTAGGCGGCTGAACTCAAGTGGGCCTAAATAATTAGAGGCCTATTCTCGATTAAAGTTGCTGACCTTTTTTAGGATGAAGGTTTTATAATTCATCGGTTGATCTGCGGGATAAGAGGGGAAATACCACGGGTGACATGGACCAGTAAATACTCGCGTATACGAATCAAACTGATCGCTTTGGCACGCCGTTATGCTAAATATCATCGTATACGTATAGCCTTCCTTATTTTCGGTTTCCTAGGTGTAGTGACTTTCATTTGGCTCAATTTCGGATCTCTGTACCAATTTCGAACCGAAAACTTATCCCACGTGGGGTCAACATCTACCTACCAGAGTTCAACTATGTTCCAAAGAGATTTTGGGAGGAGTGGATACGTTCCATTGCAGACTTGGTCCCCAAAATTAGAGATAATCTGGAAAATCAAGGAAAAATCCCCGTTTCACTCGTCACCGGCGGTCGCTGCAGGCATGGTGTACTCGGGTACCGGAGACGGACGCGTTCTCGCAATTAATCATCAGACGGGTAGATTGGTTTGGGAATATCAAGCCTCAGGTCCCATATACTCGTCACCTGCGGTGGCTGGAAATGTCGTGTACGTAGGACTCCAAGACGGAGAAATGTTGGCTATCTCCAAAGATAACGGGAATTTGATTTGGATATTTCATGCGAAAGGTGCAATATTTTCATCTCCGTTAATTAGAAATGGCTATCTCTATTTTGCATCAAATGAAGGTTTCGTCTATTCGATAGATGTCGCGAATGGGAAAGAACGATGGAATAGAAGGCTAGACGAAGGTATAGTGTCTTCTCTTTCGATCGACGGGAATGTGCTAGTAGTTGCCTGCAGGGATCGAAATCTTCATTTATTAGATTCTGAAACTGGAGATATTCGTGCACGCTTTCAGTCCTCCTCCGGCATAGACGGGAACGCGGCGATTTTTGATGGCAACATATATTCAATATCAAATAAAGGATTGGCTAGATCCCTTAGTGTTACTGCCAAACAGTTTCCGCTAGAAAGAACGATTCGAACCATTTGGGCACAGATGTGGGTGTGGAAAATGGCACCTCCTTTACCGCTTCCTAAATCCCATAACTGGGTCAGCAAATTCCCGGGTAGATTCCTGGGCAACATGGGGACCGATGGGAAAAGGCTGTACTTGCCGGGTTATAACGGAATTTTGTACGCCGTTGATTTGGAAACCGGGAAGAAAATTTGGGAGTTTGATACGGGCATTCCAAAATTGAAGTCGAGCCCCGTCGTGATAGGGGATACGGTGCTGATCGGCTCTTCTGAAGGAACTCTGTACGGTCTTACATCGGCACATGGGCGAGAGAAATGGAAGTTCGATGGAGAGGGTGCTTTACGCGGAGGACCCGTGTATGCGGATGGTGTCCTCTATCTGGCTACAGATCAGGGTGTGTTATATGCGATCCAATAACCATGCCACTCTTGAACTAGAGGAAGTGGCGGACGAACTAGGCTTTGAAAGGTGTTCGATTTTTCGGATGAATTTCGTATAGAATATTAATCACTATGAAATTCTCTTGAGATTTTATAGAATATGAGAGTTATAGATAACGAGCAGTAAGTGGACGTGAGACGTATGTGTCTAGCAAGAAACATGATCTCAGAAATTTATAGAATGGGTGTGTAAAAAAAGGAGCAAGGAAGTTGCCTAAAGAAATTTATACAAAGTTAGTTCTTTTAATAACGGGTTTGTTCCTCGTGGTCAGTATCGGTTGCTCAAGCGCACCCGCTGCCCCAGTGGAGGTGGTCAAGGAAGTGGAGGTGGTCAAGGAAGTGGAGGTGGTCAAGGAAGTTCCCGTTGCAGCTACAATGCAAGCTGTAGAAAAGCCCGGCAAATTAGGGGGTGAGTTGAAAGTCGGAGGGTATGCGAAGCCAAAACATTTCGACATACAGCAATCGACAACAGTTAACAATCTGATGCCTCAAGGATATATTTACAACACCTTACTTAGGTTCACTCCTGAAAGTGATGGAGAGGAAATTGGACCCGACCTGGCAATGTCTTGGGAAGTCTCTGACGACGGGAAGGATTATACCCTCAACTTGAGGGAAGGAGTTACGTTCCACGATGGCAGTGCATTCTCGGCGGAAGATGTAGTGGCCACATACGATCGAATTATCAACCCTCCGGATGGCGTGCTAAGTATGCGCCAATACATGTTTGGTGATGTAACTGGCGTTAACGCAGTAGACGATTTGACAGTTAAGTTTTCCCTCAAGAAGCCCCAAGTTACCTTCGCGAAAAACCTAGCCTCTGGATGGAACGTTATTTATAGCAAAGAAAACCTTGAAGAAAACAACTTCAATCTACGGGAAACTGGATTGGATGCCCCTGGTACGGGGCCATTCAAGATTGGGGACTATGAGATTGGAGAATACTACGGCACAGTGAAATTTGCGGATTATTGGGACGAAGGGAAGCCTTATCTGGATGCGGTGACTCATTATAAGATGGGAAATGAAGCAACAAAGCTTGCCGCTCTGTTAGCAGGAGAGATTGATGTTGCGATTCCAATACCTCCAGCCGATGAGGCGATGATAAAGAAATCTCATCCCGAAATAACAACCTCTCATGTTGCTTATTTCAATTTCACGTTGTTCCAATTCAATCAAAACCGAGCTCCCTTTGATGATGTGAGAGTTCGTAAGGCAATATTGCTAGCTTACGATCAAGTTACACATAACTACAGTGACACTTCTTGGATGTGCGGGACCACCGGCGGCTGGATGCCACACGCATGTCAAATGGGCTCGTGGGATAGGTCAGAATCTATACTGCGGGGGACCCCAGGATTCCGAAAACCAACAGAAGATGACTTAGCTGAAGCCAGACAACTTATGAAGGATGCAGGTTTCGCTGAAGGCAGCACAATAACAGTACTGGGACGGGGAACAAAGTCTGGCGACAGCTTCGCGTTCCAGGCAGACCATCTGAAGAGAGTGTTGAACATTAACGTCGAAGTTGAGGGAGTTGATGGATCTACATTCTACGATCTGGCGACATCGGGAGATTTCGACGTTGCTCTATTTGGAGGAGGTGGCACGGCCTTTGACGATCCAAGTGAAATATGGGATAAGTATTTGCTCCCTGGGGCTGGTCAGAACTATGGGAGTTTTGATAATTCCGAAGTAACTCAGAGGTTGGCTGATATACGTGGCGAACTGGATGAAGCTAAACGTCGTCAGTTGGTTATGGACACACACTCGCTGCTTGATGAGCACATACCCTACATTCCGTCTAGGTGGCAGGGTCGGGTATTTGCTTGGAGTTCAGATGTAAAAGGCTTAATTCCAGACCCCAGAATAGTCAAAGGGCTCTACAATGCTCCTGTTATGCGGGCTTGGGAATGGGCATGGTTAGATAGATAATTCTGGCCTACGACACCCCTCTCATTAAGTTTCGTCGAAACGCTTTGATAGGGGTGTCTACTCTAAGTAATGTAGTAGTTTGGATCGGCATATAAGTCTTGGAATGAGTCCCATGCTGTGTGAAAATTGCGGCCGATTAGGCGGAAGGATATTTCTGTCTTTTGCAACCGGCGTGCTAGTTGGAAAGTGAGATAGCAGAATTTTATTGACTTAAGGAAACTATGCCTTGGAACATGACAGGAGTCGTGGTCTTGTATCTGGAATAAATGAGAAGCCCCACTTAATCATTGTCGATGGATAATTGTTCCTATTTTATGAATCGAACATATGATTTTAGTAACAGGACAGAGTAGTAATGTGGAAATATGCTGCACGTCGGCTAGTACTTGCAATACCGACACTAATTGGTGCGAGTCTGGTGATATTTGTGGTGTTACGAATCCTGCCCGGGGACGTGCTTGCGGCTATGTTTGGCGAAGAGGAGGCTATGGTCAAGGTCGACCCGGCGGCAAGACAGAAATTCCTTGAAGACCTCCATTTAGACAAGCCTTTATATGCCCAATATTTTTTATGGATCAAAGATTTCGGTACCGGGAGCCTCGGTGAATCCTTTTGGCTGAAGCGTCCCGTATTCGACATAATTAAAAGAAAATTCCCTATCACTTTAGAGATAGCGATACTTTCGTTTATTTTGTCCTGGATCATAGGTATCCCTGTCGGGATCCTTAGTGCAATGAAGCAAGATTCGGGTTGGGATTATGGCGGGAGGGTGGCAACGATCATGTTTCTGGCCACTCCCAATTTTTGGTTGGGGGCATTACTCCTATTATTTCTGGTCACTTTCTTTACATGGGTTCCTCCTATCATTTACAAACCGTTATGGGAGGATCCGTGGAGTAATCTACAAATGATCTTCTTTCCTTCATTGATATCAGCGACAGGTCAGGCCGCCATAATTGCTAGGCTTGGGCGCTCTTCTATGTTGGATGTGTTCAGGGAAGATTATGTGAGGACAGCTCACTCTAAAGGTCTGGCTTCAGGTAGAGTTGTTAGACGTCACGTGCTAAGAAATGCACTTATTCCAGTTATAACCTTGGGGTTTCTAACTTTTGGGAATGCACTTGAAGGTTCGGTAGTATTGGAAGTGCTTTTCAATCTTCCCGGGATGGGACAGACTCTTCTCCAAGCGATATTTGATAAAGATTTTGTCATTGTTCAGAACTTTGTATTAATTTATGCAGGTCTATTTATTGGTATCAATCTTATAGTCGATTTGATGTACGGTTGGCTTGATCCAAGGATTCGCTATGGTTAAGCCAGATGATCGAGGTACCAAAGCAAGATGAATTTGTTGAAACCTACTGAGCCAAGAAGTGATCAGGACGTGGTCAGTTCGATTTTGGGATTGCCTGTAAGGTTTTTTGTGACGTACGTGAATTTTTTTAAGCGGCGTCCTCTCGGTGCCGCTTGCTCTCTTGTCATATTGATTATGTGTGTAATCGCTTTATTGGCCCCAATCATATCGCCTCACGATCCCCTGAGGTCTGAACCTCCCATCCGAAATCTTCCTCCCTGGTCAGAGCATTGGTTTGGCACAGATTTAAATGGGCGAGACTTGTTGAGCAGGGTTATTTACGGCTCACGTCTTTCTTTGTTAATCGTTGTTAGTTCCGTCATTATAGTCACATTTTTCGGCGCTTTTTGGGCGCTTTTTAGCGGGTATTGGGGGAGGGGATTTGACTTAATAAGCCAACGGTTGGTGGAAGTGTGGATGAGCTTCCCAGGAATAATATTAGCTATGACGTTACTAGTCGTTATGGGTGGTGGCATCGTTCCGGTAGTTATCGCTATATCTTTTGGTAGAGTAAATGTGGGAACAAGAGTGTTTCGTTCAGTGGCTATTGCGACTAGGGAATATACGTACGTTGAAGCTGCTAGGGCTATTGGAGCATCGGATGCGCGAGTCATTACCAAGCACATATTACCAAGTTGCGTATCTTCGTTTTTAATTCTGGCAACTGCGAACATTGGAGGGGGGATCATTGCCGAAGCATCGCTGGGGTTTCTAGGGCTTGGTGTTCCACCTCCCGTAGCGACTTGGGGTAACATGCTAAGCAGTAACGTTTTGATTGCTTTGAAACCGTCTTGGTGGCTGATTGTGTTTCCAGGACTAGCTATCGTAGTTACGGTGTTGAGTTTTAACCTATTCGGGGATGCATTGAGAGATGTTTTAGACCCGCGTCTAAGGGGAGAACATTAGAGAGGGATACGGTTCTACACCAGTTGAGTTAATCTATAGGTGTATTTAAACAAATGGGGAGACTTGTAATGGATAACAGCGATCTTGCTATAAAAGCCCATCTATTGAGAAGAGCTGGATTTGGTGCATCAAGGACACAATTAGAGGAAATCGCCAAGAAGGAATATGAAGAAATAGTAGAGGATCTGCTACATCCGGAACGGTTTGATGAACTCAACGAGGATTACCTCAAAAGGTTTAACGTGGCTCTATTTACCACTTACGACTCATTTAGGGCCTGGTCTGGTAGATGGATATGGCGGATGATCAATTCAGAAAGACCTTTGGAAGAGAAGATGACGCTGTTCTGGCATCATGTTTTCGCCACAGCCTGGTTCAAAAGTGAGCACCATCCGTCAATAATTGCTCAGAATGAGATGTTTAGACGGGATGGACTTACTAACATTAGGAATATACTGTCGGGCCTTGCCAAGGATCCTGCTATGAACTACTGGTTAGACAACTGTGAGAACCATTCCGATCAACCCAATGAGAACTGGGGACGTGAACTTCTGGAGCTTTTTTCGATGGGAGTTGGTAACTATACCGAAGAGGATATTAAGAATGCGGCGCGTGCGTTCACAGGATGGACCTTTGAGCAACCTGTACCTTTATATCCGTTCGGAAACTACGAATCTAGTTTTATATACGATGAGGATGACCATGATGATGGTGTAAAGACATTTCTCGGGCAGAAGGGAAATTTAAACGGCGAGGATATCATTGAGATCATTTGCACACAGCGTGCGACAGCAAGATTCATATCAAGGCACATCTACACATTCTTTGTAGAAGATGAGCCTCAAGTTCATACCTGGAGTATAGAGCATCCACGAAATCCAGAAGCTATCGATGCAATGACAGATGTATTTTTGGAAACTGGAGGAGACATAAAATCTCTGCTCAGATACGTTTTCAACTCAGAATTCTTTAAGCAGTCGCAATTCAAGAAAGTCAAGAGCCCTGCTGAGATAGTATCGGGTACTATTAAACTTGCTGGAACTTATGGAGTTTTTCCTGAGATTGGTGAGACGGTTGCTAAGCTACATTCAGCTGTCACTGTCATGGGACAAGAATTGATGAACCCTCCTACAGTTGAGGGATGGCACACTGGTTCAGAATGGATTGATGGCGGAACTTTGACCGAGCGTGTAAATTTTGCCGTTAATCAATTCGACGATACTTCTACACCAGGATTTCAAGAAATACTTGGAAGACTGGGAGATGCTGTTAAGGGAGAAGATCTTCTCGAAAAATGCCTAGAGTTACTGGGACCGCTTCAACTTGGGGAAGAAAGCCGTTCAGCGCTTGGGCGGTATGCAGACGCAGTTGGCGATTTAGACTTAGGTACGGATCAAGCTCGCACAGAGAATGCTGATAAAATTTCTAGGATGATACAGCTCATAGTTTCCACTCGAGAGTACCAGTTCGCTTGAATTCTTCAGTTCGAATGAGACGAAAGGATAGAAAAGAGGGTAGCAAATGGCAACAAGAGTGAAAAATGACCCAGTATTTGTGGTAGTTCAACTCACTGGAGGAAACGATTTCATGAATGCGGTCGTTCCTTTCACTAATCCTATTTACTATGACAATAGAAAACTACTTAACGTGCCTCAGGATGAGGTACTGCCTTTAAATGACACCCTCGGATGGCATCCTGAGATGGGAGCATTCAAAGATTTGTTCGACAAAGGTATGGTAGCTATCGTGCAAGGCATAGGATATCCCGACTCTAATCGTAGTCACTTCAGAGGAATGGATATTTGGCATACCTGCACACCGGATGAAGTGTCCACCGTCGGCTGGTTGGGTACGACGATCGAATGCCTTGATCCCATGGGCTTGAACCCTCTTACGGGAGTTAGTTTCGGAGTTGGACTCCCCCGTGCCATGACTAAGGCAGGTGTTCCAGTTACTAGTGTTTCAAACTTGGATAACTACGGTCTTATGACAGGCATATCGGCAGAACAACAAAGAGATGAGGCGCTCCAAATTTTCAAGGACATGTATGGTCAGGCAATTGGGACAGGTCCTGTTATGGAGTATTTGTCTCGAACTGGATCGGATGTTATTTCAGGTGCTAGTCTAATCAAGGCGGCGCCAGAGCAATACGAATCTACTGTGGAATATGCCGACAGTGGTATAGCTAAATCCCTAAGGGACGTTGCTAGGGTTCATACGGCTAACTTAGGCACTAGAATCTTTTACACCCAGCAGGGTGGATATGACACTCATGCGAACCAGGCTCCGTCGCAGCCAGGTCTTTTCAGGGATCTTTCTAGGGCAGTCAGTGATTTCTTTTCTGATCTGGAAGAGCACGGCGCTGACGAAAATGTTGTCATGTTAATCTTCTCTGAATTTGGCCGACGGATATATGATAACGGGTCTGGAACAGATCACGGATCGGGTGGAGGCGCTTACATTGTGGGTAAGCCTGTAGATGGGGGATTATATTCGCAGTATCCTTCCCTAAAGCGGGAGCGATGGGAGAAAGGTGAAGATCTGGAACATACTATAGATTACCGTGGAATTTATGGCACCATTCTTGAACAATGGCTTGGAGTTGACCCTGTGCCTATAGTCTTGGGCAACTATGAACAGATAAGACCGTTTAGGTTCGACTAGAGGGAGTCTGGTAGATATGACTGTACCACATGAACTACTTAGATCGAGTTTTCCATATTATAAAACTCTTGGTCAACGTAGAATAACCACCCAGCCTATGGATATAGGTTTCGGAGAAAATAAAATTTATGTCTTGACTCGAGGGGGCCTTGGAAACTCGGTCAGAGTGATTGATTGGGATGACGAGAACCATGGGACACTGGGCGATGGTCTTTTCGCTATGCCAAGTGGTCTAGTTATCGATGAAAACGAGAATTTGTATGTCACTGATGAAGCAAAACATCAGGTTATAGTTATGGACAAAGAAGGTAATTATTTGTACTCATGGGGTGAATATGGTTCGGGTGCGGGCCAGATAAATAGGCCTTCAGGTATCGCTTTCGATAAGGAAGGGAATGTTGTTTTGTCGGATACAATGAATAACAGGGTGCAGCGTTTCACCAGGGAAGGGAAAAATCTACAATCCTTTGGTGAAAGAGGGACAGGTGAGGGGCAACTTAAGATGCCCTGGGGGCTTTCCGTAGATCAATCTAATGACGTATATGTGGCTGACTGGGAAAACGATCGTATTCAAAAATTCTCTGGGAGTGGGACTTTCATAGCTGCGATAGGTTCGTCTGGAACTGGGAAAGGACAGTTTTCAAGACCAACCTCAGTGGATGTAGATAACCACGGCGATATTTATGTATCTGACTGGCAAAACGACAGGGTCCAATTATTCAACAAGGATTTCAGATATATACAAAGTTTCCACGGTCAAGCTTCACTTTCAAAATCTGGTAAGGAATATATTTTAGCTAACAAGGTAACCTTGAGGTTGCGCTCTATGAGCGACTTTGAGAAAACTCAGCGTTTGGATGCGCCGCTAAGCGTAAAAGTTGACGACGAATTCAGACTTTTCATCACGGATTTTGGTAATCACCGCATTCAGATTTACAAGAAGGACGCTGTCGAACTGTTCGAAGATAATATGGCGCCGGTTATGAGAAATCCTATCCTTAATACGACATAGAAGTGCAGTTGGAGATCAAAACACACTTTAGTATGATAATGTAGATAGGGTAGGTAAGTACAGACCGAATTCATTCACATGTCATTCTGAGACGATTAGTGATCTTCCCAAGGAAGGCGCCTCGCGC
>CAZZBP010000026.1:0-823 GCA_964652755.1 uncultured Dehalococcoidia bacterium | reverse complement strand
CAAATGGGATGAACATAACGTGTCAAGTGAAACAAACTCACCGACCCAAAACGACTTAGAATACCTAAAGGAAGTACCGTCAGCTTTTGTAAGAGATGCACTTAGTCGGCTTAGTATTGGAGGGTGCGTCTTGAATGGCCCGGTGCCGATTGCCCCGTTCGGGTTTGGAAACCGACACGTGGCAGGCCCCGCAAGAACGGTCCAACTTTTACCCCGCCGAGGCACCGGTCTTAAGACCTATAACGTCTACACTGAGGTCATCCCATCTTCTGAACCGGGTGAAGTCTTAGTGATAGCAGGAAACGGCCTTCCAGGGTGGGCGGCCGGGGAAAACCAGGTTAATCATTCTATTCAGTATGGATTGGCTGCATGGGTGACAGATCTGCGTATGCGTGATGTAGGGGAGATCCGAGAGATTGGTTTCCCAGTCGTGTGTACTGGTTCCACACCGCAAACATTCAGCCAGGAGATCGTAGGAGTAAACGTGCCGGTATACCTCGCTGGCGCCCAGGTCCGGGGAGGGGATATCATTGTGGCCGATGATGATGGAGCGGTAGTTATACACATCGAGGCTTTCGCCCGGGTGATGGTAAACGTGCGGGATATGGCGGAGAAAGAAATGGAGCAGGAACGCCTGATCAAGAGCAAAGTTCCATTGGATCAACTCATCAAGTTCTTGGCAACAAAGGGGCAAGCCGTCTAAAAAGACGGCTCTGAGTCGCTGTGCTCTTATTGTGTATCCTCTGAGAATATTAGCTTAAGAGGATCGCAGGATTACTCGTTAGTTTTTCTATGTTGTTTCGAGAGTGGTTTAGGCTCCTGT
>CAZZBP010000025.1:0-26271 GCA_964652755.1 uncultured Dehalococcoidia bacterium | reverse complement strand
TCAAGCCGAGAAGGTTGGCTCAAGAACCCCCGTACTATTCTCTTGATCTGCCTTTTTCCTCTCATCTCTTTGGCGGTGATTATCAGTTGTTTCATATGGCGGAGAGGGAAAAGAAGGAATCACCGGACCAAAATTTACGAAAACTCTTGAAAGTTTCCTTCGCATTTATTAAAAGGAAATACGTTCTTACAAAACCTATTAGAAAGTAATTTGCCTGTCCAAATTGCGATTTCCGACTAGATGAGTTCGGAGAGTCTATGAGCAGATCCTAATTCCGGGCACAGTTCCCCTATATTGGCAGGAATTCCTTCACAAATCGATCTATTTGCTGCCGCGCCGATCATAATGGAGGCTGCACCTTGCTGATGACCGGCAATTCTCTGCAACGGATCTTTACGAGTTTCCTTCCCGAAAAGAGAATCTAACATGAGGGGATCAGCTCCTCCATGTCCTCCTTCTGTGATTTCAACCTTCTCTTGT
The DNA here is from genome assembly GCA_964652755.1 of uncultured Dehalococcoidia bacterium. Lineage (GTDB taxonomy): Bacteria > Chloroflexota > Dehalococcoidia > Lucifugimonadales > UBA826 > UBA11795. The sequence goes on along the minus strand of CAZZBP010000025.1, from coordinate 25,791 downwards.
CGAGCCTCCTTGAAAAGGTTCTGAACAGTTATAGTCGATGACCATCCGTCTTCATCCGTATCAATATTTCTACCAGCCTCATCAATCCGAGTTCGTGGTCGGTGTATCTCCTCGTATTGCAGCCTGCCTCTATCACCATGGAAAGTGACCATAAATCCTTCCATGGAAGAATATGCAACCAGAGAGTAACTGAGCTGAATCCCTGTCCTATAGCCAACTATGACGCTCATGGTATCTTCAATATCTATCCCACTACTAAATACATCCATATCCCTTCTGTACCCATCAAACTTTTGTGCTTCCTTGTATAACCCTCTGAATTTCTCAGTGGAGGAAAGGTCAAGTTGAAATGGGTTACCCTGAATATCATGCCCGCCATAATCAGATCGGTCGGAGTAAACACGGGCTGGTCCATTCCCATCACCATAGAATGCTAAATTTCCCATTCCAAATACCGTTTCTGGCACTGAATTGGTCCACCAATTAACAAGGTCAAAATGATGTGTAGCCTTGTGTACTAACAACCCCCCCGACATCTCACGATTTCGATGCCATCTTCGAAAATAATCAGCACCGTGATCAGTATCCAAAAGATATTGAAGGCTGACATGATGTATAGGACCGATCGAATCTTGAAGTATTTCTTTTACCCTACCTACACCAACGCCCCACCTGTAGTTGAACGCAACCCTGACTTCCAATCCAGTTTGATCCACCGCTCTAATAATATCGCGACAATTTTGATCTGATGTCGTCATAGGCTTTTCCGTGACGACATTACATCCCATTTGCAGAGACCTGATTATATATTCGTGGTGCTGAGCGTCTACTGTGGTCACAATAACTACGTCAGGACTCTTGGAACGTATCATGAGATCAAAATCTTCAGATTCGAATCCTTGCACTTCGAGGTCAGGAAGTTGCGAACGTATTCGTTCCTGGTGATACTTGATTCTCTGAGGGTTCGAATCGCAAAGCGCTACCAACTCATGGTCCGATCGATATTTGTGGACTATGGCCGAGATGAATAGTTCGGCCCTGGAACCTGTTCCAACTATCGCGTATTTCACGAGTGACCCTCCATGTGAATAATGAGCAAATACTGCAAGACGATTATTATCAGATATTTCTTGAATCTACTAGTAATGTGTAGATAGTCAATTAACATGTGCCCAATCAGTTCCTAGGCACGTTTAGGCATATAAACTGCAGTCTAGAAGTGCTATTAGTGCCAGATCACTCTTCTAAGCAAATGATGGCGCGCCCAAAACGAATAAAGCCATAATTCGGGCGACCAACGGGCCTCCATGCAACCCTTAACAAGTAAAGCAATAAAGGAATTATCGCAACCACTTATTTCTTTATTGTAAGTACGAGAGATCCTTCTGGACTAACTCTGTATGCTGTTTTTTCGATATACCTGAAGCCTGTGCCGGTTGCGCTCTGTGACGTATATCTTTTCGTCTTCGTCCAATTTTATTGAAATTGGTGACCAAAAATATTTTTCTATGTGCGAGGAGATTTGGTGAGGAGTTTGTGATCTCAGATTCACTACAGAATCTAGATCTGCTTCTGATCGGGCTCTTCGTTCATCTGGATTCGATCCAAGAAATTCCTCCCCCCAGGGAGAAAGGGTAGCTTCTCCTCTAAGACCTACAACAAACTCTCCGTCAGGGTCTAATACTTGGACTCTTTCATTTCCCCAGTCCGCGATGAACATATAGCCATCACTATCAACGGCCACACTGGAGGGTCTGTTAAGCTCACCATCCCCATCTCCGTATGTTCCATAGGTAGCTACAAATTCGCCGTCCAATGTAAATCTCTGGATCCTGTTATTTCTCCAATCCGCTACATATACCCCGTTTCGTTCATTCACGGTTATACCCCAAGGCAAGTTGAGCTGACCGTTTCCATCTCCATACGATCCGAAGCTTGCCAGATAATTCCCATTTTTAGAGTATTTTTGTATACGGTGGTTACGGTGGTCCGAAACATAAAGAATTTCATTCCCATCAAAACTCATTCCAGCAGGACCGTCAAACTGTCCCTCTGAAGAACCTTCACGCCCCCATTTATGTAGAAACTTACCCTCACCATCAAATATGGAGATGTTTTGATTATATTCGTCGCTTACATAGACCCGTCCGTCCCTATCCAGCGTTATCGAAGTCGGCCATGTAAATTGGCCATCAGCTTCTCCTACAGAAGCAAACGCTCCATAGTAGTCATGGTGATAGCTCATGACAGTAATTCTTATACCGCCTCCATTACCCTCGTGGGAACGGCTGATCACATACATTTTCCCGTCTTTGCCAATGGCAGTATCGACGGGAAAGAAAAACCCTTTGTCGGTCATCCCGGCTGCACCTAATGTGCATTCGTACACTAGAAAATCCGACTTGGTGACAGCTTCTTTTGTGGTCATCTCAAAATAGCTCCTGCATCATCCTTGCTGAAATTCAGGGGTCGCGCTTACTATCCTTAGCATCTCTACAAATTTATCCCCTCGTTCCTCATCACCCAATTTTGAAGCGTGGTCAACAAGTATCGACCTCGTTTCCTCAGATACTTCTATGGCTCCCATTTGATCCAAACAGCCTTGAACAACTTCTTGGGCCGAAGTGTCATCCTTAAATCTACTTTCTAGACTATCAATCATCTCCCTAACGCCAGGTTTATCCGGGTCAGAAAACCTATCGGAAGAAAAATTTATTCGTTCCACTAATGATCCTGTTTCAACCCATTCTATTCCTTCGTGCCATCCTTCAACTGTAGGTGGGTTCCCAAGTACTTGGCCCATGATACCCATAGACGCAGCAGCGGCCTGAAGTTTGGGGTGCGGGGACTTAAATTCTCCCGTTAATTTCAACACCCCTGCCACGAGTTCTGCAGGACTTTTCACTTTGGCAAAGCGTGTTTCCGATGAACGAAAGAATTCGGATTTGAACAAGGTCTTGAGAACAAATCGGATATCATAACCACTACTAAAGTATGCCTCTACTAGCACTTCGATAGCCTCAGCATCCCGGGGTGGTGTGTACGCCCACTGGGAACTTGGTGGCTCATCAGCGACGAAAAAACTATACATTTGTCGGGCTAGGAATCTTCCCGTAGCTTCCTGCTTACAAATAATATCTATAATGTCTTCGCCACCAAAACTACCTGTTTCCCCAAGAAACGTTATTTCACTGCTATCGTGATCGTCCGACTTGTATTCAAAATTCAAATTCAACCGACCATAAGGCCAGAGAGAATCATTATTTGCACGTATAGCCATATATTCGGAATTACTGATTGTCCAGCCGGTAAAAGCTTGGGCACAAGCCTTAATATCATCCTCTGAATAGTTTCCAGCCCCCATTGAGAACAGCTCTAATAGTTCCCTACCGTAATTTTCGTTAATCGCCCCTTTGTGGTTGTCGTGGTTATCCAACCATAAAATCATTGACGGATCTTTAGAAAGTTCAATTAACAAATTCTTGAAGTTTCCCATTCCGTGTTCCCTAAACATCCTCCATTGATCCATAAGGACTCTTCCCTGAGCACTTTTGGCATAGCCTGTAGCAAATACCCCGTGCCAGAAAAGGGCCACTTTTTCCTCAAGAGGATGCTGGCTGTTGACCATACGATATAACCAGTTGGCTGTCATGCCGCCTTGCCCCATACCGGCAGTATGATCGCTGTGGTACCTTGACACTAGATCATCTTCAATCTGATCAGATCTAGTATCGTCGAGTAATTCATCCACCAGATTTTCAAATCCAACTTCAGCCAATTTTTCAAGCTCTGCCCTGGTAGCGCCAAACCCAGCCCTGCGCATTAAATGGGCGATCTGTCCAATGTCGTCTTTAGCCATAACCTAATTATCCCTCTGTACTAGTTTCAAACCACTAAGCAGATTTAAACAATTGTCACTCGCAACACCGTCGAGGTTACCTTTCCAATAATAAAAGGTCAATTGAAGTGGAAGGTTGTTCACTTATTCTATTGCCGTGCTGCATAAGTAATTATGCCAACCCACAAATGCAATAAATTGGATATTTCAAGATCATCGCGGGAATTTTTTCGATTCTTGATCCGATTATTATATAGGGATGAAAAAAGACTATCTATTATAGATACGAACTATGTAGAAACGGACTATAGACTCATCACTATAGATACGGACTATAGACTCATCACTCAACTTCGATTCAACCTAAGACAAATTACGTCCTAATTCCAAACGTGGATTTGACACTCGTTCAGTCATCATGCTTAAATTTGCCCGGCTATTTGGGATTTGGTAAAGAATCCAAAGTGGCGCAGGCTAAATTTAATTTAAAGAACATATCGTGGAATACTGAATAGTTAAGTCACTCTTAGGAGGCAGGATTTCGATGACTTTTAAAAAGATGAGAAGGACAGCCGGGGTGTTGATGTTATCGTCAATACTGGCACTGCTAATAGCGTGCGCCGGCGAAGCCGAAACTATCGTCGTTGAAAAAGAAATTATCAAAGAAGTACCAGTCGAGAAGATCGTAGAAGTAGAAAAAGAAGTCGTAAAGACGATCGAAGTACCCGGCGAAACCAAGATAGTTGAGAAGGAAGTCGTTAAGACTGTAGAGGTCGCCGGTGAGACTGTCGTCGTAGAGAAAGAAGTAGTAAAAGAGGTTATAAAAGAAGTTCCTGTAGAAGTAATTGTAGAAATGGAAGTCGTAAAAGTTGTTGAAATGGAGGTCGAAAAGCCTCAGTCATATAACGAGGCCCCGGGCCGCGCACAGGCTGTTTCGGCGGGAAACCTCCCCCCAGTCGGTGAACGACTCCCTTCAGAACCGATGGTAATGCCCGTGTTCGGCTCCATTGGTAAGTATGGTGGAACACTCCGCCGAGGCTACCTCGGTCCACAAGACGGTTGCAATATGTTCCGGGTGTCCAGAACCAGCCTTGTGAGATTCGCAGCCGATGGGTTTAACCTGATCCCGTCTGTGGCCAAATCTCTAACTCCTAACTCTGATGGGACAGTTTGGACAGCTAAACTCCGGAAAGGAATGAAATGGTCGGATGGTTCTCCGTTTACTGCTGACGACTTAATATTCCAATATGAAGACGTCATTATGAACGATGAATTGACCCCTTCAAAGCCGGCTTTCCTAAAGCTCGGCGACGGTCTTGGGACAGTAGCAAAGATAGACGAAACCACGGTTGAGTTCAGGTTCCCTGGCCAACACTTCCTGTTTGCTGAAATAGCAGCGCAGGCAGACGAGGCATGTTACGGAAATACCAGAAACGTACCGTGGGCCCCAGCCCATTACATGAAACAATTCCTGCCCAAGTACAATTCAGACGTAGCCGCCTTAGCGGAGGCAGGAGGATTCGAAGACTGGACTCAGTTATATCTGTCCAAGACTCAATACAACCTGAACATTGAGAAGCCAACCCTGGCTCCTTGGAAATTCACATCTCCTCTCGGTGGTCAGATCGTTAGCGCGGAACGCAACCCGTACTTCATGGGCGTAGATGCAGAAGGCAACCAGCTCCCATACCTGGACAAGGTAAGCCTAATTTTGGTAGCTGATAAAGAAGTCCTTCAGGTAAAGGCCCTGGCTGGCGAGATCGATTTGCAGGGCAGACATATCTCCCTCGAAGACTATCCGACCCTCAAGGCCGGAGAAGAGTCGGGCGGGTACGTGATGGCTATATGGGGTTCGGTGGAAGAGATAGACGCGGGATTCGCTGTTAACGCAAGCCTTGAAGGCCCCTTGGGCGATATCTTCAAGCAGGCGGACTTTAGGCACGGACTGTCTCACGCGTTAAACCGTGACGAGATCAACGAAGTAAGTTTCCTTGGCCTCGGAACTCCCAGAAACCAGGTTCCTGCTCAAAAAAGTCACCCATTCTATCCCGGTGACGAGTATGCAAATCTGTATATGGAATATGATCCCGACAAGGCCAACGCATATCTGGACAGTGTCGGGCTCGATACGATTGGTGACGATGGATACAGATTGTTGCCAAATGGCGACCCGTTCCAAATTGTCATCACCGCCACATGCGCTTTCGGTGCATGGTGCGACATAGCAGAACAGGGCGCTGAGATGTGGAAAGCGGTAGGAGTGAACGCAAAGGCGGACATAGTGACGCGCGCTTTGCTTCAGACGCGCCGTGACGCCAACGAGTCTCACGTAAGCGTCTGGGACCAGATATCAGCCGGGTTCATATTCAGCGCCCCGCAGCACCTGCTCCCAACCAGCAACGGCTTCCAGCCTGGACCAGCATATGGTACTTGGGAGATGACTGGTGGTGTAGAAGGCATCGAGCCTCCGCAGGAATACAAGGAACTGATGGACTTGTATAAACAGGGTCCTCTTGTAGCCGACGCTGAAAGAGCCGAAATCGGCAAAGAAATTTATAGGAGACTAGCGGAAGCGCAATACACTATAGGCGTCGCCGGATTAAGTCCTATGATTCAGGGCGTCATAGTAAAGAATAAAGATCTTAGAAACGTTCCTGACGCAGCAGCGAACTCGTGGCCACATAGGACCCCAAACACGGGATTCCCAGAGCAATGGTATTACGACCGATAGCTGTAACGTAGAACCGAATTGAATCGGTGGGGGGGAAGCCCGGACTAGTTTCTGGCTTCCCCTCTTAGTTTGACAAAACTTTTAGACAATATAGTTTCAGCCATACAGGAAGTTGCATTTGATGTGGTCTGGTACTTTGTTTAGAATCCCTAGATATTGAACTAATAAGAAAACGATTGACTACGATTTAAAGAAATCTGATTTGCCAACTCAGAGCAGCCGCGTTCATCGGAGTGATTTTTGATACAGTTCATCGCAAGACGACTCATGATCTTCTTTCCAATGTTGCTCATAATGTCAATGCTTGCTTTCGCCTTAATCCAAGCCCCGCCAGGCGACTACCTGACCGATTACGTAGCCGCCCAACAGGCAATGGGGGACTTTATGTCCAAGGATGATGAAGAGGCCTTAAGAGAACAGTATGGTCTCAATCAAGGGCTGCACATCCAATACATGAAATGGATATGGGGTATATTGCAATGGGATCTTGGAATATCACTTGAGTTTCAAATGCCCGTATCTCAACTGCTTAACGAACGTCTTTTAATGACGGTACTTTTGATAGCTTTCACTATAGTTTTTACGTGGACTCTAGCTGTTCCCATTGGAATTATATCGGCGGTAAAACAGTATTCCATCATAGATTATTTTTTTACGTTCCTTTCCTATCTTGGCGTCGGAACTCCTAATTTCCTGTTGGCTCTTATCATGATGTACATTGTCTTGTCACAATTCGGGCTGAATGTAACAGGATTATTCAGCACCGAATATATAGATGCTCCTTGGAGTTTCGCCAAGTTAGTAGATATGTTAAAACACATTTGGGTCCCAATGGTTATTCTGGGAACAGATGGAACTGCCAGGTTGACTCGTATCGTTCGTGCTAACGTCCTGGACGAACTTACCAAACCTTATGTGGAAACGGCTAGATCCAAGGGACTGACGGAATGGAAACTGATACTCAAATACCCGGTAAGGCTGGGCCTTAATCCCTTTGTAAGCACCGCAGGACTTGAACTTGCACAAGCATTTTCAGGCAGCCTGATCGTAGCAACCGTAATGAGCCTACCTACCATCGGACCACTATTACTAAGAGCACTACTCTCACAAGATATGTACATGGCAGGATCCTTAATCCTAATAACCACGGTAATGGTCCAGATAGGAGTCCTGATATCAGATATTGTCCTTGCATTGATGGATCCTCGAATAAGAATGCAAGCGTGATACATTGACTGAAACAAGAAATCCAATGCCTATAGATAGCACAAGTGCCGAAGAGCAGCTATTTGTCGCATCCCAGTGGAAACTGGTTTGGCTCAGGTTTCTCAAACATAGGTTAGCGTTAGTCGGCGCGGTTTTTATAGTTATTTTCTTTCTGATAGCAGCTTTTTGCGAATTTCTTGCGCCACATGACCCCCTAGAGCGATATGCCAAACGGGCATTCATGCCGATTCAACGGATTCATTTCTTTGACGGTTTGAAACCAACGCTGCCATATGTGTACGAAAAGGTGGGTAGCAGAGATCCTGTAACCCTTGCGATGGTGTTTGAAGATGACAAGTCGACAAAACACCGAATCCGTTACTTTGTAAAAGGCGGAGAAAAACAGGAATACAAATTTTTGGGGTTCATTCCTTCCAACAGGCATTTGCTGGGTGTGGAAAAACCTGATGAAGATAAACCCATGCCGCTTTATCTTCTGGGAACGGATAGAATGGGCCGGGACCAGTTCTCAAGAATAATGTTTGCAACGAGAATATCGATGCTAATCGGCCTTGTGGGAGTTGCATTAAGCCTATTTTTGGGACTATTGCTAGGAGGAATATCTGGCTACAGGGGAGGGTGGGCTGATGTCATTATTCAACGGGTGGTCGAGTTTTTCAGGGCTATTCCAACCATTCCTTTGTGGCTGGCATTAGCTGCCGCCGTACCACCAGAGTGGTCTCAGATTCGATTGTTTTTTGCTATGACCATAATCATTTCACTGCTTGGCTGGCCACGACTCGCTAGAGAAGTACGAGGTCGGTTTCTGGCCATGCGTTCAGAAGACTTCGTAACGGCAGCACGCCTTTATGGAACTAGTGAGTTCGCAATCATATTCAGACATATGCTTCCTTCATTCACAAGCCACATCATCGCTGCCACAACACTGAGCATTCCAGGTTTCATTATCGCTGAAACATCTCTCAGCTTTTTAGGCTTGGGGCTACGCCCACCTACACTTAGCTACGGGGTATTATTATTCGAAGCTCAGAAACTACAAGTTGTAGCCGGCGCGCCATGGCTTCTGTTACCCGGCCTTTTTGTCATAGTAGTCGTTCTTTGCTACAACTTCATGGGAGACGGGCTAAGAGACGCCGCAGATCCTTACGCACACAATTAACGGCAGGCAGTTATTTACATAACCCCCGTTTAGCGGCTTCCGAGGACCATCCAAAGGCTGTTCAAGTTTCAATACAAGGGTCAGCCAAATACAGACTCTGTCAGTTTGGTTCTACAATCACGGTTGTCGTGTTTAAGGGAATATCGTGAAGTGTCTGGCTTATTCCACTGGGCCAAATCACCTCAATTTTTTCTACTTTATTCGCTGAACCAAGGCCGAAGTGCTGATCGAGGGAACTCATAGATAGGAAACTCGAACTAGCTGTAATCTCTGACACTTGTGTTTCTGTTTCACTCTCGCCATTAATATCTGCAGTGACATAAATTCTTGCCCCAATAGCATCTCTATTAGTCCGTGCACCGTCTATAGCACGGGACCCCTCTAACCTTAGATTTATCCAGCTTTTGTCGCCGCCAGGGTTCATCCATACAAAAATTGGACCGTCTTTCATCACTGTTTCGCCCTGTGACGTTAAGTATTCGCCACTACTGTTAGTAACAACGAGGTCAATATATCCGTCATTATTTAGATCTCCCGAAGCAACGCCCTTTCCGTTTTCGTGATATTTGAAGGCAAGCCTCTGTAAATCAGCATCAAAGCTTGGATCTTTCCGATCCGTTACCGAATAGTCAACTCCTTCAATAGCAAGTAGTTGGGTTTCCACTGTTACGTCCTGATAGTCGCCTCGATACATATTCCGCAACATTCGACCTGCTGATGGGAAAGCAGGACCGAGGCGGGATTCACCCCGACCCAGCGCAGAACCTAACCAGTACAGATCCTCATCTCCGTCATTCTCCATATCGTAAAAGACCGTCCCAAATCCGAAATCATAAGCGGCTAATCCTGTAGGCACTTGCCATGAATTTAGTATTCTTGTTGGATCCAAGGATATTGGGGGAAGAACCCGGCTCGGCTCTACGACAATAGAATATGCAACATCGCTATATGAACCTAACACTCCGAAACCTGGAGAATACTTTAACCCACCATTCTTTAACAAAAAATGGTCACAGGTCCCCCACTCGTATCTTTGTACGGAGGCACAGTCAGCACTATCGTCAATGGGAGGCGGACGGAGCCTTGGATGATATCCAATATTCGTAACAAAAACATCTAGATCACTGTCTCCATCATAATCTCCTAGTGCAAACCCCATCCATGATCCAACTTTATCTATACCCATGGCACGTTCAACGGGAACGAACTTAAGCTGTGTCTGAGTTGAATCATTTCTGTAGACCTTCAATCTTCCTCCATCTTCTGCCGTCCACAGATCAACGTCCATATCGTCGTCAAAATCATAAAATAAAACCGCCCAGGTAACAGTTAGTTCCCCTGCAACACCGGCCTCTTTTGCGACCTCATCGAACTTCAATTCACCTTTATTCAGGTACATCACGTTCAGGTTACCTTGAGAAGGATTGTCCACATGAAAGGCGTCAAGGTCTTCTCTGTTAGCAACGTATAGATCGTTTAGCCCATCATTGTTTACGTCTGCGCATCCTATACTTGATCCAGTTCTAAGATTGGCGGCATCACCGAAGGCCTTTTCAGTCACATCCTCAAATGTGCCATCGGTTTTATTGCGAAAAAGCCTGTCCATGTGTACCGCTCTTAATTCTGGTTCGTTCGCAGCGTCCAGGTAGTTTTTACTGTCTCCGATACGTCCCTGGGCAGCAACGTAAAGGTCTTGGTAACCATCGTTATCTAAATCACAGGCAACGGCTCCTGTAGCAGCACTCACAGGAGAAGATAATCCCACATGAGAAGCTTTTTCCAAAAAATTCCCTTTTCCATCGTTCTCGAAAAATAGATTAGGATTCCCTTCATCTTGTGTAAAAAATAGATCCTGATCCCCATCTCTATCAAAATCAAATATAACTACGCCTGGTAAGTCATTACTCAAATGACTGTACCCGTCCAGAAATCCGTCAACGACTATATTTTGAAAAGCCTCGAGCTCCCCTATTGGTATTGGCTCATTCCCCAAAAAATCGCTCCCAGTAACTACATTTTGGGTAACTGAGGTAGAGGATGGAATCAACCCACTGACTGGGATCGCCTCTGGTTCACTAGCGACTTCAGGTATTCTTGGGGGTGGTGGTAGCTTCACAGTCGCATTGGCATTTTGATTGGTGTAATTTGCCCTAAACGAAAATTCCCTCTCCTCTTCCAATATGGAGGTTACCAATAGGAGTACTAGTCCACCAGCTATCCCTAGAATCCATGTGGAAATTCCAAGGGTAAGTATTCCTCGTCTCGGCATAACTTTTGCCAGCCCCCAGAATGTTATAGGCCCACCCGCTGCAGCCGTGAACAACAGCGAACCTGCCGGTGCAGTCCCCATCCCAGCCAATAACATAGCTGCAACCAGCGGAATTTCAAACATCAAAGGGACGTTGATTGCAATCCCGATGGATGCCGCGACTACTATCCCTACTACATCGTCTCCTATCCAAGTAGTTATGGTTTGGGGGCTAATCCATTGAATGACCAATCCACTACCAAATCCCGCCAAGATCATAATTGGACCAAGTCTCAACACCTGATGAAATGTAGCTCGAATAAATTGAAGAGAGGCTTGTCCGATAGATTCAGACCATGTTATTCCGTCCGGTAGATCCAAATTAACTACATCATCTGTTTGAACAAGAGAATCTGATTCACCAGAGCTTCTGCCCACAACCCATGCGACCAGGGGACCCAACAAAAAAGCCCCTAAAATACTCAAGGCGATTCTGCTCCCACCTATGAGAGGAATAAATACAAGGGTCGCCATAACCAGAGCCGGCAAATTCATAGTCGAAGAGGACTGAGTGATAGCAACCGTCGTCTCCAACCCTGCTCCTCGTTTCCTAAAAGCCGTTGCGATTGGCACTATGCAAGCAGAACATAGGTTAACTACGGGACCAACAATCACCCCTTTTAATACACCCCTAAATCCCCTCCCGGTAAATCTCTCAGACTTATCTGATGGAAAAACAAAAGCCTCAGTGATACCTGCCATAACAAAAGCAAAAGCCATACCAATCCACACGAGCTGGAGATAGTTAACTGAAAAACTCCACCATCTCTCAAGAAGCGGTTTACTCTCTACATTTTCCAGACAAAACCCTTGAAAACATTCGGCGACGGGGGATGTGACTATGGCTAAATCTGCATCTATAGTGTCTAATTTAGGAAATCTATTAAAAGTCAGAAAGAGTGTCAGAATGATGGCTGCTAATATCAAACCCACCATACGACGTTTTTTCAGATCTGTATCCAGGCGTAAAAACGATGTCAGGAATTGCATAACCCTCATTTATCCGCTAAATTCAATATCTCGTTTAATACGTCCAACTCGAAAAAGTGTTGGTTCAAATCAAAGTATAGGTTAAAACAATAACGGGTCAGATTTTAGTGATCCATGTTTTTTACGGTTGGGTTACGCAGTAATTATTGGTATTACTATGTTAGTTAGTTGTTTATAAGTAGGTTTAAAAAATGTCCCTCGAAAACACTTTACTTGAAATAGACGACCTTAAGACATACTTCTATCTGGAAGAAGGTGATGTGAGAGCAGTTGACGGGGTCAGCTTTTCAATGAACAGACAAGAAGTAGTAGGCGTCGTAGGGGAAAGTGGCTGCGGTAAAAGTGTTCTTGCCCGTTCAATAATGCGAATAGTCCAACCCCCCGGAGAAACCATAGAAGGGAATATCACGTATCACAAAACCACAAATAGTGGCACCGAAAAAACAGAACTATTGTCTCTGCCCAATAACGGACAGGAAATTCGCAAAATACGGGGCGGTGAGATAGCTATGGTTTTTCAAGAGCCCATGGTGTCTTTCAGTCCCGTGCATACTATCGGAAACCAAATAATCGAAATGATTCTTCTTCATAACGATGTTGATAAGGAGGAAGCAAGATCACAGGCTATTTCCCTTCTAGAAAAAGTTGGAATCCCTAACGCGGAAATGAGGATCGATGAATACTCGTTCCGGTTGAGTGGAGGAATGCGTCAAAGGGCAATGATAGCACTGGCGCTTAGCTGCAACCCGGGCCTCTTAATTGCGGACGAACCGACAACAGCGCTTGACGTCACCACTCAAGCACAAATATTGAAATTGATGCAGGATCTTCAAGAAGAGTTTGGTATGGGAATGATTCTGATCACACATAATTTAGGCGTAGTAGCGCAAATGACCGACAGAATAGTGGTTATGTATTTAGGGAAAATTGTAGAGATCGCCGATACCGAAACCCTATTTGAAAACCCAAAGCATCCATACACTCAAGAATTACTTAGATCTATTCCAACCCTCTCAAGAGAGAAAAGTGGTGAACGACTGACAGCGATCGAAGGTAGCGTACCCCCGCCGTTTTACAGGCCGAGTGGATGTATGTTTCACCCGAGATGCCCAAAAGCGATTAAGGGTACTTGTGACGTGATAGAGCCTCAACAAATTGAAATTTCATCTGGGCACCGAGTTTCGTGCCTTCTTTACGATGAGACACTAGAAAAGGTCCAGGTGAAATAGATGGTGGCAGAATCAACAAACGAAATACTTTCTGTAGACGGGTTAAAGGTTCATTTCCCGATCACCTCGGGATTACTTAGCAAAACCATTGGCCACGTGAAAGCAGTGGATGATGTCAATTTCAAAATCGGAGAGGGCGAGACTTTAGGAATTGTTGGAGAAAGCGGTTGTGGGAAAACCACGACAGGTAGGGCCATACTCAGAGCGGTCGATCCAACTGATGGGAAAATTCTTTTCCGAATGAAAAATGGCGATGTTGTTGATACAGCTTCCATAAGTAATAACCTGCTAGACCAGGTCAGACAGGAGATGCAAATAGTTTTTCAAGATCCTTTCGCTTCCTTAAATCCGAGACTCACGGTTTTTGACATCGTCGCCGATCCGCTTAAGGTAAATAACGTAGCCAAAGGTCAAGAACTTGAGGACATTGTAAGTGAAATGCTCAGAACAGTCGGGTTATCTCCCGAACTATCGCGGAGGTATCCGCATGCTTTCAGTGGAGGGCAACGTCAACGTATAGGACTCGCAAGATCACTAATACTGAATCCGAGACTGGTCATTGCAGATGAACCCGTATCTGCACTTGACGTTTCAGTGCAGGCACAGATACTCAACTTAATGCAGGACCTTCAGGAAGATCTGGGCCTGACATATTTATTCATCAGTCATGATCTCAGCGTGGTGCAATATATATGCCATAGGGTAGCGGTCATGTACGTAGGCAAACTTGTTGAACTCTCACCCACAGAGGAAATATTTACTTCCCCGAAACATCCGTATACACAAGCTTTGTTAGATTCAGTCCCCGTTCCAAACCCAAAGATTGCCAGCGGTCAAACTACCCTCGAAGGGGAGATCGCCGACCCATCGAATCCGCCCCGGGGGTGCTATTTTCATCCGAGGTGCGCTTTTGCGAAAGATATATGTAAAACTGAGGATCCTCCATTTAAGATGTTGGATAATGGAAGCTATTCAAGATGCCACTTCGCCGGTGAAATTGATCTGCCAGGAGTCGCGGCAGGCTAGATCGATCACCATAGAATATTTATGGCATTACTAGAATCCTATTCCTCGTCCAGAGAGATTGAGAAAACATATTTACGCGTGACAAGAGAGTTGGGCCTAACTCTGCTGCCTCTGCTCGCTTGTATAGGTGTGGCCGCACATTACATTACCGCCGTGAGCCGGTTGACCGAAGCAAGATTAAGACTCGGGAATGATCTTGTGCATTTGGAAACAATTCCCTCCATATTTTATGGTTCGTGCGGAGCAGCAGCAGGAATTTGCATCGGGTTCATAATCTTACGCTGGATCAAACGCAACCCTAATTCCGAGAGAGGTCCACGATTTTGGATCTTAATGCTTGTCTTAGCGAGTATTGGAATTCCTCTACTAACCGGTTTCTTCATGCCCTTTGGCAAACTCTTTATGGATATCTACAACGGCCATAGTGTGAATGTATTCCAGGGAAGCCTGAATGCCTTCGTAATCGCCCCAAAGAGCATGTTTGTCTATGCAACTATGGGGATATATCCAGGAATTATCGCCGGTATCTTATTCTCTGCGACCGGCAGTCTAATCGACCGTCTTTTACGATCTGACATGTCCAGACTTATCATTCACCCTATTTCTTTAGCCACGAGCCTCTTGATCCTTGCCCTATCAAGATATTTGCCCCTTGAATTCCTCTCAAGCCTTGGATGATGGCGCTATTTACGTCTAACGATTGTGATAATAAAATACTTAAAATCTAGTATGATATTTTTCAGTGTAAACCTGTAATAGGACTGGTAAGTTGAGGGGTACGTATGAAGTCTGATAGAACCCAAGTTGCTCATCTCTTTAGGCGGGCAGGATTTGGAGCAACTCCTGAAGAGTTGGATCACTTAACTGAGCAGAAATCCTACGAAGAGATTGTGGATGAACTCGTTAATCCGGAGAAATGTGAAAATATCGATGACAGCTTTGTAGACCGATACTACTCTGGGGAAGGAGTTCCGCCCTACGTAGGCAAGTGGCTGTTCAGAATGGTGAATACAAAAAGACCATTGGAAGAGAAAATGGCATTGTTTTTGCATCATATTTTTCCGGTTGCATGGGGTAAAAGTGAGCATGGGCCATCAATTTTCACGGAAATTGATATGTTCAAACGGGTCGGACTCACTAACTTCAAAAACATCTTGTTAGAACTGTCGCGAGATCCCGCCATGATTTACTGGCTGGACAATAACGAAAATCACAAAAGCGAAATAAATGAGAATTATGGGAGAGAGCTTCTAGAACTTTTTTCAATGGGTGTGGGAAACTACACGGAAGACGATATCAAGAACGCCTCACGTGCTTTCACAGGCTGGACTTTTAGCCAGCCAATCCCCATATACCCCCAAGGACACTATCCCGCCAGGTTTGAATTCCACCCGGAAGACCATGATACTGACGAAAAGTCGTTTCTTGGGCACAAAGGCACATTTGATGGCGAAGACATCATAGATATCATTGTGAAAGAAGAGGCTACGGCAAAATTTGTGTCACGACATCTCTGCAATTTTTTTGTGGAGGATGAGCCGCAAGTTCCTGCCTGGAATATAGAAGATCCGAAAGACCCGGAACTAGTCGAACATCTCGCCAATACATTTTCCAGCAGCGGTGGAGATATGCGTGCCGTACTAGGGGAATTGTTCAATTCTGACTCTTTCAAGAACTCCATCAACAAGCCGAAGGTCAAAAGCCCCACCGAGCTTTTAGCCGGTGTATTAAAACAAGTTGGTAATTATAGAGAAATCAAGCCTGGGCTGGAATCCTACGTTGACGCCTTAACCGTGATGGGGCAAAGCCTTCTAAACCCTCCTACCGTGGAGGGATGGCATACCGGGCCCGAATGGATAGATTCCGGGACATTAAGCGAACGTATAAACTTCGCGTCAACCGAGTTCAGCGACGATGACACCCCAGGGATGAAAGACATCATACAGCGAGCGGGCAGCCTGGATGACGAACCGGGTCAACTTGTGGATCGTTGCCTGGATCTCCTTGGAGGGGTTCAGGTCAGCTCGACAACTCACAGCGAGCTCGTCCAATATGTATCTGAACTAAGAACTTCGCAAGAAGTAAATGACCTCACTGATTTGATACGAATGATTGTTTCAACCGTCGATTATCAATATGCCTAATCATGTCGAATAGAACTCGTGTCGCGAGATTGAGATAAGTAAAGGAAGGGTACACATGGTTACTGAAAACAAAGAGAAAGTCCTAGTAGTAATACAGCTAACTGGCGGCAATGACTTTATGAATACGATAGTTCCATACACAAACGGACACTATTATGACGCCAGAAAAAAGGTAGTGATACGGCAGGATGAAGTTATCCCAATAAATGACACGCTTGCGTTTAATCCTAATAACGCTGCGCTAAAGCCTTTGTTTGATGACGGAAAACTTGGCATTATCCAAGGTATCGGATACCCAAATGCTAACCGATCACACTTCAGGGGTATGGATATCTTGCATACCTGCGAACCGGACAAGGTTGGAACAGAAGGTTGGCTTGGTCTAGCTATACGCGAGATGGATCCAAACCAGGAAAATGTGCTCACCGGTGTGAATATTGGACGAGGGCTTACCAGGGCAATGTCCGTCGCAGGAGTACCAGTCACATCAATAGGTGATATCGATGGATACGGTGTCATGAATGATGTGGAAAAGGCTCACTTGCGAGATCAGTCCATTCAGGCGGTCAAGAACATTTACGGGCAGGCAATCGGAAGTGGTCCCGTGTCTGAATACATTGGGAAGACTGGGATCGACATATTAAAGGGAGCCGATATGCTCTCGGATGTGGCCGATTCCTATTCCTCCTCAGTCGAATATGCTGACAATCCTATTGCAAAAAGCCTAAAGGACGTGGCACGAATCCATCTGGCAGGTCTGGGCACACGAGTTTTCTACACAAACCACGGCGGATATGACCATCATGCGAATGAGATGCTGGCTCATCCAGGATTAATGAGGGACCTTTCGGGCGCTATTGCAGACTTTATTGATGACCTGGAAGAACATGATGCTGCGGAAGAAGTAGCAATCCTTGTTTTCACAGAGTTTGGCAGAAGAATGCGTGACAACGGTAGCGGTACCGATCACGGTTCTGGTGGCGGAGCCTTTCTCATAGGGAAGAACGTCAAGGGCGGATTCTATTCAGAGTACCCCTCCCTTGAACCTTCCGAATGGGAACATGGGGAGGATCTCAAGCACACGATTGACTTCAGGGGAATTTACGCCACCTTGCTCGAACAATGGCTGGGAGTGGAATCCGTTCCAATAGTTAGGGGTCATTACGAACAAATAAACCCATTCCTGAATTAATTTCGAAGAGGAAGTAAGGAGGAAAACATGGGCAGACCATTAGGGTTATTACGGGCCGGATATCCATATCTTAAGACTCTTGGCATGAGAAGGGTAACCGACTATCCCTACGATTTAGCTTTTGGACCCGACGATAAGCTCTACGTACTGTGTCGTACATCTGGGAGGGCATTTATTAGAGTGTGGACCTTTGACGACGCTGAAAGGCTTACAGATGACCTGGTGCAGATTGGAGCCTATGGCTCAAACGATGGCCAGTTTCAATGGCCTGTGCAAATAATTACTGACTGTGATGGAAATCTTTACGTCAGTGATGAAGCCACACACAAGGTCAGTAAATTCAATCCAGAAGGAGAATTTGTCTCTCGCTGGGGAAATGAGGGCAGTGGTAAAGGGGAATTCACAGCTCCCACTGGAATTTCATTTGACCCGGAAGGAAACATGGTGGTGGCAGATTCAGGAAACTCAAGGATCCAAACATACGATGCCAACGGCAAGTTAGTACAGCAGTTCGGTGAATCTGGTGAGGCCAAGGGGCAACTGAAAAACCCCTGGGGGATACATGTCGACGAATTTGGCGACGTTTACGTAGCTGACTGGGGAAACAACAGGGTACAGGTTTTCTCAAACGACGGCGATGTAAAGATGGTTTTGGAAGGTAAGAGTCCAGATGGCGTCGCAATAAACAGGCCCTCTAGCGTAACCGTTGACCAACACGGTGACATCTACATCACTGATTGGACCAATAACAGGGTTCTTGTCTATGACAGTAATGGTCGTTACGTGTGGAGATTCCTAGGAGATGCAACTCTTTCAAGGGTAGCCCGAGACTACATGATGACAAACGCCTACGCCAATCGGCTTAGGGAAATGGCAAATCTGGAAGAAGAAAAATATTTCAGAAACCCAATATCTGTCAGGGTAGATAATCAATTCAGAATTTGTGTCGCCGATCATAGCTCTTACAGACTTCAGGTTTACCAAAAGGAGTCGGTGGAACTCGATGAAAATAGCATCGCTCCTCCCATGAGAAACCATTCGCTCACTACTGTATAAAGCGTACTTCACCTCGCGGAAAACAGAAGAAGCCCTGGGTAAAACCGGGGCTTCTTTGTTCAAGGAAATACTTACATGATTAACAAACCTAACATCCTCGTCATCATGACGGATCATGCCAACGCAGCTTCACTCCGCCCGGATAGTCAATGTCTCTCACCAAACCTCGCCGCTTTATCTAATGATGGAGTTCAATTCGAAAACTGCTATACCACCAACGCAATCTGCTCCCCTGCCAGAGCATCGTTAATGACAGGTTTGTACCCTTCAACCCACGGAGTCTGGGACGTCACACATGCCCACACCGCAGATTGGGTTGACGCACCGGCGGGCCGGTTCACTCATTTTGCGGAATTACTATCTGATCAAGGTTACAGGAACGGATATTTCGGAAAATGGCATGTTGAACAAAGTAACCATCTGGAAAACTTCGGCTGGCATGAATTTGACGTCACGAACAATTCGTTAATGATCGACCGGAGTCGAATTGGAGATAATGACTACCATTCAGATTTGAAACTTGATGACGAGGTAATAATTACCACAGACGGTTACCCGGATTATCTTCTGTCAGCAACCGTAACGGGAGCGAACGAAATTACCCATCCGGCATTCGATCAAGGAATAGACTTCATAGAGAGGCACATTGAAAGCAACGGTTTCGACATACCATTTACTTGTTTCATTTCCGTGTTGGAGCCTCATGATCCCTACATCGCTCCTGAGGAGGTAATGGACCAGTATGATCCCGAGCAGATCAGTCTTAATCCAAGTTTCGATGATGACTTGAAAACAAAACCTGAAGTTTTGAAACGAATGAGGTCAGTGTGGTCCGGCATGGATAAATCCGACTGGCAAAAAGTTGTGGCTTCCTATTATGCATCAATAACATCCGTGGACACAGAAATCGAGAGGGTTATCAACCTGTTAAAAGAGAAAGATCTGTACGAAAATACGGTCATCCTGTTCACAAGTGACCATGGCGATATGCTAGGCGCTCATGGACTTATCACAAAAGGTATTGGTACCGGTTACGAAGAAGTCTACAACATTCCACTTATCATCAAGACTCCAGATGGTTGCCAGCTTGATTCAACGGCGGGGATCAAGGTAAGCACAGTCGACATCGCACCGACATTACTCGATTACGCAGGCGTGGAAATACCCTCAGGCATGCACGGTAGAAGCTTGAAGCCCGTTATACGTAGCACACATAGCAGAGAAGACTGGACGAGATCCTATGCCGAGTTTTTTTCTCAACGTTTTATGTACACGCAGCGAATAACGTGGGAAGGACGTTGGAAATACATCTTCAATCCGGCTGGCAGAGATGAACTTTACGATCTCGAGGATGACCCCTACGAAATGGACAATCTTGCTGAATGCCCCGACTTCAAGGAAACGCTCAATGATATGGTTAGGGAGATGTGGCGCAATATGGAGCGGATAGGAGACCTCACGTTGCTTGAAAGCGAGTATGCCACGCTCCGCACAGCACCGGTCGGGCCTCTCAGCAGATTTGATTAAATTAAACTTTATTTAGGGTATTTATTTTAAATATAGAGATTGTTTATAATGTGCCGTGTTGATATGGTTTCCTCAAATAAATACGAGCGAAACGCTCGAATAGTCGTGGATGTAATCGCTAAGATCTAACGTCAGAGTTACAAACTTAAATGGCGTAGGCAGGGGAGCATTTATGGTTTTCAAGAAAATCAGTCACACAGTCACTCGTCCGGAATCCCGTGAAGGCAGTGGTTCAGTTTCAATTCCCGTTGCTGAGGAACTCACAACAACTCCGGGAATCCCAAAAAGAGAAGTTGATCTTTCTTTTTATTCCAGGACTCAACCTCTTGAAAGCCAAACAATAGAGAAGACTGCGGATCGCGCCTGGACGTGGTCAGTATTCTCAGATGAGGTCGCCGAATACTTAAATCACCACATAAATGCCACCAAGCCGTTGGTCGACATAGCGGAGCGCTCCGCCGACCTGGCCCCCACTGGTACACCGGATCCGGCGGGCAACATAACTGACGAAATCAGGGCCAAGGCACGTGAACTAGGTTTTGGTGAGATAGGGTTCACCCGTTACGACAGGAGATATACATTCAAGGTAAAAAAAGGATGGGTCAGATTTGAGCACGCCGTATGCCTGGCTTATGAACAGGATTACCGGCAAACACAGACGATCCCGAGTATGGAGGCGGAATATGCTCATTACGGGGCATACGAGGAGGAGAATAAGCAGGGTATCCTACTCGCGGAATATATAAGAGAGAAAGGTTACCGTGCCCAGATACACAGCCCAAATGACAACAGCGCACCGTACATTCCGATGTTCGTTGAGGCAGGGTTAGGGCAGCTTGGTGCAAACGGACAATTACTGTCTCCTCATTTCGGCTCAAGGTCCAGACTCATGATCATAACGACAGATGCTCCTGTTGATTATGACTCACCGGTTGACTATGGAATTCACAAGTTTTGTGATATCTGCCAAGTCTGCGTTAATCGTTGTCCCGGAAGAGCTCTTGTCAAAGAGAAAGTATGGTGGAGGGGCGCAGAAAAAAACAAACTCATGTACGAACGTTGCCGGCCTGTCATGGCCAAATATGAGGGCTGCGGGGTTTGCATGAAGGTATGTCCTATCCAGAGATACGGCATGGAACCAGTCATGAAACATTACGTAGAGACCGGCGAAGTGCTGGGCAAGAATACCGACAACCTAGAAGGCTTCACGTTCGAAGACAGGGGTGGATATTTTGGCCCAGGTGAATTGCCAAAATTTGACACCGCGTTCTTTGAAATCCCCAAGGGGCGTAGCGAAGACTGGCTCTTTGACCAGTTCAAGCAAAGTATTTCTAAAAAGGGCGGCCTTGATAAAAAAAGTCTCAAAGACTTTGGTTCCGAACTAAGCGAGATAATGGAATTGGAAGATAGTTCCCGGGGAGACGAGTAAGCTTTCAGACGGAATCTCAATTCCAATCCAGCCCCTGAATCCTGAGTCACCCCGGTCGCGACCAGTATGCTGGTACTCCCGAGGTGACTTGCAAATATCGCATCAAATAATGTTACGATCGGGCAATTTCCCTATTGCTAATAATCATTGCCAGTCGTTAACATTGATTCTCTAGCATCAGTTTATATCTGATCCAAATTGACTTCTATTGGATAGAGCGATTCCGAAACAATACATTTTCTACGGTTGGTGGATCGCTTTTACCGCGTTATTCGTAAACGCAATTCTTTCAGGACCGTCATTCGGTGCCACCGGCTTATGGGTTGATTCCCTTGAGCGAGAATTTGGGTGGACCCGAGCTCAACTTTCTCTCGCATTTTCCTTAGGACAGTTGGAGGGCAGTATTGCGGCCCCTATCGTGGGGTTCCTGATAGACAGGTTCGGTGGAAAGAGGATAGCTCTTTCAGGTGCTTTCGTAGCCTCACTTGGTTTCATATGTTTAAGCCAGGTCCGTCCCTTCACCCCAGAATTATCCGAATGGAACGACCCTGTCATATTTTATGCTGCATATGTCTTAATGATGCTTGGTGTCACTCTTGGTGGATGGATCCCTATGACGGTCATCATCAATAACTGGTTTCGTAGAAATCGAAGTCTGGCAATGTCTGTCGGATCCGTGGGTTTTTCAGTCGGAACGTTCGCAATAGTTCCCGTTCTGGCTGTGCTTATTTCTCCGGATAACCTCGGCTGGCGAAATACGGCTTTGTTAATAGCACTGATTTTTACTTTTGTTGCCATCCCTGTATGGAAGATCATACGAAATAACCCCGAGGAAATTGGTGAAATTCCTGATGGGCTGGGGAGGACAAGAACTGAAGATTCACTATCAGGCCAGGAAACCCTCAAATCTAACGGGGAGCAAGATTTCACAATAGGTCAAGCTTTAAGGGAAAAAGTCTTTTGGACAATATCTATCGGGCACGGCGCCTCAGCGATGTTGACTTCCACCATGATGGTTCACCTAATTCTTGCCTTCAAAGGTCAAGGATTATCAATAGAAATGGCAGCCGTAATGTGGGGGGTGTCAATGGGTATTGGCGGAGCTTCTCAAATATTCGGTGGCATTATTGGTGACAGAATACCCAAGCGTTTCGCCTCATGCGGATTCGGATGCTTGCAAGCGATTGGAGTAGCGACAGCAACACTAGTTCAATCCATCCCTGTTGCTGTGTTATTCGCAATAATCTACGGTATCGGGTTTGGCGGCAGGGCCCCTATAACTACCTCCATGCGGGGAGAATACTTTGGTCGTAGATCTTTTGGAAAAATAATGGGTATTTCGGCTGTTCCTATGATGATTATGACAATGACGGGACCTATTGTGGCCGGATCGTTTTTCGACCATGATGGAGACTACGCCAGAGCATTTCTCTTATTAGCAGCGATCGGATTTGCTGGTAGCCTCATCTTCATTTTTGCCAAGAAACCGATTCATCCATCAATGAAAAATCTTACTGACGCCCCGGTTAAACATTAAGTCGGTCCTTGATTACATTAACTAATTTATAGGAACTTTGAAACTAATGTTAAGGATGTCTCAAGCTCGTCCAGTGTCTGGCGAGCCATTTTGCCAACCCAGGGACCATCGGTACCCGCAGTCACAAATAAGCATCCTTCTGATCCCTACCGATTGGCATCCTGTGCAGTACCCGTCCAACTGCCGGGAATTTTCCCAACCTCGTTACAATCTGCGATGACTTTTCTTATCGTCTCCATGTGAGCAATCCTGCCTTCCGGAGTCGACAGGTCAAGGCCCATATACCGGAAAAGATTCCCAGGGCCAATCCAACATCCATCTATACCATCTACAGAGAGAATCTCTTTCGCATTGGCCGCCCCTTCATCCGTCTCGATTTGAACAGCCAATAAGATCTCATCGTTAGCGGTCGCGTCAAAGTCATCTCCGTGAATCCCAACTGCAAATGCTCCAGATGACCTGCCACCCGTAGGGGGGTACCTAGTGGCATAGACGGCTTACTCCGCTTCATCAGCATTATTCACCATGGGCACCACAACGCCCCTCGAACCATTATCAAGTAATCTCCCAATAAGACCGAAATCATTTTTTCTTACACGTTCTATCGGAACGGAACCACCGATCACAATACTGCGGTATGCCAACATAGATGCCTGGTCAGCCCAATTGCCATGTTGATTATCAACGAGTACAAAATTAACCCCTAGAGGGGCGATGATTTCTGCAGAGAGAGTAGAGCCCAGGCTGACTTCCGCTCCGATTGGGAGTTTGCCTCCGAGCATTTTTTGTTTTGCTCTATTTATCATTTAATCCCCTCAACTATTAGAATAGACTCATTAGCAATGCCGAGACGATAAACGAATTGCACAAAAATATTCCAATCCCATTTCCAATTCTCCACGAGACTGCGAACGATTTTTTTACAGATCGGGGACTTACTTGTTAGAAAGCTTCAAGATCAGAGATTACAGGTATTTATGGGGCTCAGTCTCTGTCCTTCACTGGGCAGAATACATGGAACTCGTGATCCTCTCCTGGTTCATTCTGGAAAAATCAAATTCTCCTCTTATCCTCGGTGTATATGGGGCACTTAGATTCGCAGGTACCATTTTTGCTCCACTCATTGGAGTGCTTGCAGATTTGATCGGCAGAAGAACCATGTTGATCATAGTCAGGTCATCATTTCTGATAAACGCATCTGCAGGTTTACTATTGGCTCTCTCTAATAGTCTAGATGTCTGGAAAATCCTGGTAATGGCGACTTTTTTGGGGCTTTCGAAAACCTCGGAAATGGTAGTCAGGCAATCCTTAATGCCAGACATCGTGGGCATAAACAATCTTAAGAATGGAATAGCCCTTGAAAGAGCCGGAAGCGATCTAACACAAATTGCAGGTCCGATTATAGGAGGACTCCTGTTGAACTCCATGGGCATGAGCTTCAGCTATGCCATCGTAGTTCTTTCCTACTCGATATCCCTCTTCACTTCAATTCTAATTAGTGCAATTCCCCTTGGCCATATAGAAAGCCCATCACCGAAATTAAAGCGCCCCGGTAACTTCAACATAACGATTAAAGAGGGTATTCAACACACAATAAAGATTCCAGAGTTATCTTTTCTCATGGCTATCGCCGTAATTATCAACCTGACGGCATTCCCTCTATATTTTTCATTGGCGGCAGTAGTAGCCCAAGAAATTTTCGATATGAATTCAAGTGGCTTAGGAATAATGCTGGGGGCCTACTCCGCTGGAGCTGCATTAGGGTCTCTTGCAATGGGTAGTACATCATTTCAAGAATACAAATCACACATACTGATATTTGGCTCAGTACTGTGGCATCTATCAGTCGCCGTAATGTCCATTACGTCAATGGCGTCGCTATCTTATCTGGTATTGCTGGCTGCAGGAATCGGGCAGTCACTATGCGTGGTGCTTCTATCAACGATGATATTGGACCTGACTCCTCCCTATCTAAGGGGACGTATCATGGGTTTGAGGCAACTTGCGGTTGGAGCTCTACCGCTAGGGCTCACCTTATCGGGCTTCCTGGCTGAGAATTTTGGAGTGGCTCCTACTTTGTTGGCAAACGGAGTTACCGGAATAGGACTCATAGTAGGCGCACTGCTCCTGTGGCCTCAAATATTAACATTCAAAAGAAGCGTAGCTGTAGAGCATTCATCCTCTGTTTTCGATTCCGGAAATGATTGTAAAAACAAGAAAAAATAATATTTTTTCTCGTCCAGGATCCCCAAGAGCACTTTTGGAAGTAAATACGCTCACGAAAACATTTCTCGATAATGTCGGTGCCATTCACTCGTAAATAAATTTCGAGGGTCATATTGGATTTTCTTTTCTAAAAATTCCGTAAACTGCGGGTAGGCATTCTGAATCTGGTCTT
>CAZZBP010000024.1:0-26288 GCA_964652755.1 uncultured Dehalococcoidia bacterium | reverse complement strand
GACACCGCCCTCTCAAGGCGGAGATCACGGGTTCGAATCCCGTATGCGCTACCATGCCCTTTTCTTCAAGTATCTTAATTTTGCTCGAGCACGATTGCCCATAAAGGGGGTATTAACGGATTGAAATACCAACTGACTATATGAACGAATTATCCGACCTTATAATCTGGAAAGGCTCTAATGTGTTATTGCTCTGTGATATTTTTTCTCAACAGATACCATATGCCTGCCATGAAATCCGGAAGTCGAAGAAAAATGATAATCGTCCAAGAATTCCTGGATAATGTTTTGATTTATTGCGGAAGGAATTTTGAGAAAGCAATGATTTTGGGAGATTGAATTCGATCACGAGAATAAATACAGAGAGTGAAATACCCTTTACGAGGACACTGAGATGTCCACTTTGTCTATGTTCAGAAGTTCAGCTGCTGTACAAGAGTTCAAGAAAAAATCTAGAGAGAGACTACATCTCCTGTCTTGGATGCGACCTGGTATTTGTACCTTCCTCTTTTCATCTAGGTCGGGAACAGGAAAAAGAACGATATCTCCAGCACAGAAACGACATTAATGACCCCGATTACAGGGGGTTTCTGTCTAGGTTGTCTGAGCAAGTTCTTCCCTATCTAACGCAGGGTTTTTCTGGTCTCGATTATGGAGCCGGTCCCGGGCCGGCGCTCGCGGCTATGTTGGAAGAAAAAGGGTACAAAATGAAAATTTATGACCCTCACTTTCATCAAGATGCCTCTGTACTTGAAACAGTTTATGACTTCATAGTATGCACTGAGACCGCTGAACATTTTTCCAACCCCGCAAGGGATTTCTCTTTGCTTAACAGGGTGCTGGCTCCGGGAGGACTGCTTGGGGTGATGACCTCCGTGCTTTATAAGCAAATAGATTTCCAAAACTGGTATTACAGGTTAGACCCGACCCATCTGAGCTTCTATACTCCTGAGACCATGAAATGGATAGGTAAACGTTGGGATTGGCTGGTATGTAGCCCGGTTGAAAATGTATACCTGTTCCGTAAGCCGATCATATAATTCAAATATGAGCTTAGAACCTATAAAACTTCCTTCATTGCTCGTTGATATTAAAGAGGGGATTATAGACCTCGGGTGGGGTCATCCCTCCCCATTCTTACATCCTCTTGAAGACATAGAATCCGCATCGCGGAGCCTTTTTGCTTCTAATGACAGCGGGCCTTTGCAATACGGGGCCACACAGGGTTACGGACCCTTTTTGGAGAGCCTTTCAGGATTTCTATCAGGACAACCAGCCTATGGGAGCGAAATTGATCCGGCCAACCTGTTTCTCACGGCTGGTGCTTCACAGGGGCTTGATTTAGCGAGCACCCTTTTTGCCAAAGCAGGGGATACCGTCTTGGTGGAGGAACCTACTTATTTCGTGATAGAAAAAATTTTCAGAGAGCATCATTTACATGTAACGGGTATTCCAACCGACGACCAAGGATTGATGGTGTCAGTTCTTCGCGAGAAACTTGAATCGGGCGTACGACCGAAGTTTATCTACACTATTCCAACCTATCAGAACCCTACGGGCGCTTCAATGTCTGAAGAAAGGCGAAGCGAACTGGTAAAGTTGGCGGAGGAATACGATTTTTATATTTTCGCCGATGAGGTCTATCAGCTTATCTATTTTAACCAACTTCCTCCCAAGCCGTTAGGGACGTTTGATGAACATGGTCGAGTTATTTCATTTGGATCTTTTTCCAAAATCTTAGCTCCTGGACTTAGGACAGGTTGGATTCATGCATGCGATGAAATTATATCTCGTTTCGCCGGAGCTGCCGTTACTTTCAGCGGAGGAGGATTCAATCACTTTGCATCAGCCCTTATAAAAGAGGTAATCGATCTAGGACTTCTAGAAAGTAACGTGAAGAAATTGAGATCAGTTTATTCTGAAAGAGCGGAGGCTATGGGGAACGTTTTGCTGGAAGAGTTTCGGGCTTTAGCATCCTTCCAGCGACCGGAGGGAGGTTACTATTACTGGTTGAAGTTTCCGGACAGGTTCGATACAGAAAGTTTTCTTCCGATGGCTGAAGATCACGGCGTTTCTTTTAGGCCCGGTAACGCTTTCTCAGAATCAGGCAGGTTTACCAGTCACCTGAGGCTCACCTATACCCTATTTGAGTCGGCAGATTTAGCTGAGGGGATTAGAAGGCTTTCAAACGCTTATCGGTCTATCTGACTTATCTTGATCCAATCGTTTTCTGAATGTTTTCTTGGGAATAGCGCTGGTTGGAAAATCTCTGAGAGTATTTCCAGGCCGTCTACTATCCTCGGTCCAGGTCTACTGAAGTAGGAGGATCCGTCCACAGCGAAAATAGATCCGTCAAAATTGTCCCAGAAAGGCCCTGTCTTTGCGCAGCGGAACTCTTCAACAGTTTTGGCTAGATCGAAGCCACAGACCATCAGTACGACAATTTCTGGACTTGATACGGACGCTTCCTGCCAACTGATTTGACGTGATGGCATTTCCCTTAATCCTATAACGTCTTTGCCTCCGGCAGATTCAATCATCTCAGGAACCCAGTGTCCTCCGATGAATGGTGGATCTAGCCATTCAAGGCCTAGCACATGCGGCTTTTCGTTGGCAGCGGCTGCCTTTTTTCGCACCTGTGATACCCGAGTGCGCAAATCTTTTACAAGAGGCTTTGACACATCATCTACGTTGGTGAAATCGCCGATTCTCTCTATCGATTCGAATATTCCTTCAAGGTTGATAGGTTCGAAGGATAAGACCGTTTGCTTTCCCTTGAGCTCTTTAACACTTGCTTCCACCATACTGTAAGAAACAGCACACACTTCACAAAGTTCCTGGGTAAGTATTAAGTCTGGCTTGGAGGCATTCAGCACATCATTCTTGATTTTATAGATACCAGAGCCACTATGTACTGCCGCAGAGATGTGACGGTCAATCTCAAGCGAAGTGCTATTTTTGTGGTCGATGATGCTCTCTGTTACGACCGGAACTTTGCTTATTCCAAGTGGATAGTCACATTCGTGTGTAATACCGACTAGGCTATCTTGTAGTCCAAGGGAACACACGATCTCCGTGGTACTTGGCAAAAGGGAACAGATTCTCATCAAAATACCTCTTAATTCCTTTAGTTACCATCCGAGCAATCAATCCAACCGTTTTTCGAGCCCTAGCCTCGGATATACTAACCGTGTTTCTGATCATTCTCACAACGTAAGGTCGAATTTCTTTAAAGGAGGAACGTTTTGGCTGAAGATTTCTCTACCTATCTTACCAATGAACAAATTATTCAGAGAGCCCGGGAGAACCTTCCTCAGGGGCCTTGGGACTATCTCGCCGGGGCTTCAGAGTCTGAGACGACGCAACGTAGAAACAGGCTGGCCTTCGACAAACTTGCATTTAGACCCAGGGTTCTTGTTGATGTAAGAAACGTGGATGCGACCACCAGCTTTATCGGTCACAAGATTCGGATCCCAGTGATGCTGGCACCGATCGGTTCCTTGCAGACATTCCACCCGGACGGGGGAGCTGCCGTGTCTGCTGCCTCAGGTAAATTTGGAACGATGCATATACTTAGCTCGGTCACTTTACCGACCCTTGAAGAGACGATGGAGGCCTCAGGTTTTGCGAAGTCTTACCAACTGTACATCCATGGTGACTGGGAGTGGACAAGGGACATGATATCCCGCGTGAAATCTGCCGGATACAAGGGATTTTGCGTGACTGTTGATACTGCTAACTATAGTCGTAGGGAGCGCCCTATGCTCAGTAGATGGACTCCGGTATCCCGTCGTAATCCAACGGATCCTCAGTGGCAGGCCGCGGTAACTTGGGAGAGCATAGATAGGATCAAGTCGGAAGCTGGACTTCCATTCATGCTGAAAGGGATAGCAACTGCTGAGGATGCGAGGATTGCCGTAGATCATGGCGTGGATGTTATTTGGGTGTCCAATCACGGTGGACGGCAACTGGACCACGGACAGGGTACAATGGAAATGCTTCCGGAGATCGTCGAGGCGGTTGACGGAAGAGCCGAGATTGTCCTTGACGGTGGTGTTCAGAGGGGAAGCGACGTGCTTAAGGCCGTTGCATTGGGAGCAAAAGCCGTAGCGATTGGTAAGATGCAGGGATGGGGACTTGCCGCTGGGGGGACTGAAGGAGTTTACAGGGTTCTTGAGATATTAGAGGAAGAGATCAAGGTCGCCATGGGTTTGATGGGAGTGACTTCCATCGATCAACTTAGCACAGATTATGTGTGCCCGGCAGACCCAGTGGCAATGCCTCACGAAATGAGCTCATGGGTTAACAAAAGAGATGACAGAATCCTGTAACTTATGAATGATGAAATCAGGAAAATATTTTCTACGGGTGTAGCAATCGTCTAAGTTGGTTGACGAATGCCCCCTTAGGAAGGACCGGATCACAACCCATGCTGCGGGCCTCGGCCATTGAATTCTCATCTTCATGGGGCCCATAAGCAACTAGAGGGACTGAACTTCCTGATGCAACGAAGTAGGTGTTCAGTTCTTTTAGAATTGGTTTCCATAAACCTGTGTCCTCTTCCAGGTCCACGAGAACTGTCGTCACTTTCGATTGCCCGATCACTTCTTCCACTCGTCCTGGTTCAGTTAGTCTTCTGACCCTCATGGTAGAACCGGCAGCGGCTTCTATCCGGGGTAGAAAAACAAGGTTTTTAGAAATCAGTATTACTATGGGCTTTTCTTTTTCCATGACTTAGTTATATCTTTCTTAAAAAGTTGAAGGAACTCTTTTAAATACGCTGCTAACCTTACACGATTTATATTAGGGGTATTGGTGATTTCTTGATTGTAGCCGTTGATATAGGTGGCACACATATGAGGGTTGCCATCCTCGATAGCCATCTTAATGTACTTATCAGAGAAAGTGTTCCAACTGGTGTCGATTCTAGCCCAGATGATTCGTGCCGGCTTATGATCCAGATGATAGATGCCAATAGTAAACAGGTTTCGCGTGACTCTCCTTTAGGAGTGGGGATATCGGCTCCCAGCGTCGATAAACGGATTGGCAGCTTGATTAACCCGCCTAATTTACCCAACTGGGACGGGTATTCAATATCTAAATTCGTGAAATGCCAACTTGGGCTGCCTGTGGTTATCGGTAATGACGCTTCGCTTGCCGCCCTTGGTGAACATAGACTAGGTGCGGGAAACGGGGTAGAAAACATGTTGTATTACACACTTTCAACTGGCGTCGGTGGGGGGATAATAGTCGACGGAAGGCTGTATGAAGGTAAAAAAGGTTTTGCGGGGGAGCTTGGACACATCACCGTAGAACCTGAAGGCAAGATCTGTAATTGTGGAAACAGGGGATGTCTAGAGCTATACGCTTCAGGGCCCTCGATCGTAAGGGAAGTGACCGAGGCTAGGAAGAATGGAAGGGCGACCTCTCTTTTTTGCGATGTGACTGTCAGTACGGAAGCTGTTTTTAAGGCGTCGAGTGCTGGTGACAGGCTTTGTTCAGAAGTGATAGCAAAAGCTGGTAAATACCTTGGCTTAGGAATACTAGGGGCAATGCATGCCTTCGAGCCAGAACGGATAGTGATTGGAGGCGGGGTTAGCGCGGGATTTGATCAACTATTCCCATTTATAAAACAACAAATTAGCGAATACGCTATGGCGCATTTTGAAGGAAGCATGGACATTAGGGTGGCTACATTGGGAGAAGATTCATCCCTTATAGGGGCAGCCTGTTATTTATCTGATAATCTGCACAACCTCTAGATACCATCAACGTTTCGAAAGAAAAGAAAAAACTTCGATGCGTGCGCTGATGTACTCGTTATGTTTATATGTGGGGGTATGTTGCTTTAAGAAATGGAGTCAAGAGTTGGTGGGCTGTATCGGTCTTCCGGATTTAGCCAACCCTGAAACTTAGGTTTTCGCTTCTCAGCAAAAGCCTTTCGGGATTCTATTAGGTCTTCCTTGTCGCCGTGTTCTTTAAGTGCCACTGCTAGAGGTTCAAGTTTTGATGAAACTGAAGGTCTCATAGATCTCATCATCTGAATCGTGTTTACCCGTGAGGCTGGAGGTAGTGACAACATGTGTTCGGCCATTTCCACCGCGGTGGGGATTAAATTTTCTTTCTCTACTATCCTGTTTAAAAATCCGATTTCATAGAATCTTTTCGCTGTAAACCTAAACCCAAGGGCCATCTCAGTGGCGATTGGGTGTGGTAGATTTGCCATATGTCCGTGATTGTACCCCCCCAATAGCCATCTCTTGGCCTCGGATACTTCGAATATAGCCTCTGGGACTGCTATTCTCAGGTCGGTGGCCTCGACAAGCATGAACCCACCTCCCATTGCGAATCCATTGACTGCCGCAATAACGGGTTTTTCCAACTTCCCGTTCATAAGTGGGTCGTCTAAGACAGGTCGCTTTCCTCCGGGTATGCCCTCTTCGAGAGATTCTTTCATGTCCTCACCAGCACAGAATGCTCTACCTGATCCGGTGAATATTCCCACCTCTAGATCCTTTGATTCACGGAAGCGGCACCATGCTTCGGCAAGCTCAGTTCTTATCTGGTACCCGAGGGCATTCAACCTCTCCGGGCGATTGATTCTAACTATGAAAACTTGGCCTTGGACTTCTGTCTCAACTAATCCCATAACCTATCTCCAATGATCAATATTAACTTGATTATTCATGATGGTAGCACTAAATTCTTTGACGTTAGCTTATATTATGCTATGGAAGAACAGGATCATGATGTTTACGAGAAGTAATAGGTTAAGGAGCAAGAATGAAAATAACAGGGATTAAGACGAACATATTCTCATCCATGCACAAAAATGCAAAACGCAACTGGTTGATAGTTCGGATCCAGACTGATGAAGGCCTCGAGGGTATCGGAGAGGCTTCCATGCTCAGCTCCGATCCCGTGGTTGTTGCTCTACTTAATGAATGGGCGGAGAACTACCTGATAGGAAAGGACCCCTTAGCCGGCCAGGTTCATTGGACCCGTCTTCACCAGGACAATCAAGGCAGAGGAGGTAGGCTTTTCTCGACGGCTCTTTCTGGAGTTGATATTGCGTTATGGGATCTGAAAGGAAAGATTCTGGACATACCTATTTACCAAATGCTTGGTGGTCCATATCAGCGACAACTCCGAGTTTATGCCAACGGCTGGTATACGAACCCTGCTCATCCTGATCATATCGCTGAAGAAGCAAAACATGTTGTAGCGATGGGATATACGGCAATGAAATTCGATCCTTTTGGAAGAATTGCCTATACGACTATCTCACCTCAAGAAGCTCAGCTTGCTGTCGATCGTGTCGCGGCTGTACGTGAGGCGATTGGTCCCGATGTTGACATATTGATTGAGGTGCATGCCCGATTTAACGTTTACACTGCTATTGAATTGGCTAAACGAATGGAACAGTATAGGCCTTTTTGGTATGAGGAACCCGTATCTCAAGAGAACGTATCAGAGATGAAGCAGGTAAGGGATCGAATTGGTATTCCAGTGGCAACCGGTGAACGGTTATATCTGAAGTTTCCGTTTTTCGATCTTGTTCGAAACGAGGCTGCCGACATTCTACAGCCGGACATCTGTAATGCTGGAGGTATTACAGAGCTTCAGAAAATCGCGGCTATGGCGGAGTCACAGCATGTCATGATGGCTCCACACAACACAAATTCGGCAGTAGGTACGGTCGCTGAGCTTCACTTAGACGCGGCGATGCCTAATTTTCTTATCCAGGAGTACCATGCGGAGTTCTATGAGCCACATTATTTCAAGGTCATACAAGGGCTTCCTAGGCAGAAAGCAGGTTATGTTAGCCTTCCAGACGGTCCTGGTCTTGGTATATCAGTGGATGATGAACTCTTAGAAAGTCACCCATATCTGCCGTTAGGTATGTCGGAGAGAGGTATTTAGGCTGCGCTAAGTCTCGTCGGCTTGTACGACTAACTTTTTGGTTCCGCTAGGAACACAGGAATTGTTCGTTTTGTTTTCTGTTGGTATTCCTCGTATGGGGGGTAAGCTTTCACTGCGATTTGCCAAAGGCGATTTCGTTCCTCTCCTTCGGTGAGCTCACTAACTCTCATTGAGTAAACGTTCGTACCGTCCCGTATCTCAACATCAGGGTCTGCCTTTAAATTGTTGTACCACAACGGATGTTTTGGTGCTCCTCCCTGAGAGGCTATGAGTACGTAGCAGTTTCCGTCGGCCACTCGCATTAAGGGGGTTTTCCGAATCGCGCCGGTTTTACAACCGCGATTGGTGACGATTATGACTGGTAGCCCTGTTTCTCTGAGAGTCAGACCCTCTGTACCTCCGCTTGATTCGTAAAGTTCTACCTGATCGGCTACCCATTGTGATGGACTTGGGATGTACTTACTCATTAATTGCTCCAGTACTACACTTAATTTCCCTCTTGGACAAGTTGCTTTATCGCCTCATATTTGTGAACGAGTCACAATCTATATTCAATTTTAGATCAACTGGGCAATCATCGTAGAAACCTAGTTTGTTTTCCGGTGGAAACAACCTTGTGGACGTCGAAAATGAATAATTCTGTAGAAGAGACAAGAGAATCGTACTTTCGTTGGTTGAAAGCGTTCAATTAGAGAGATATTAATGGGATGCTAGATGATATGCATTTTCCACAGATAGGGATATCTGGCCGAAACAAAATCCAGATCTGGAATTCACAGGACGATCAAATCTCTCGCCATGACGGAATCTCAGAAAGGCTTTATGCAGAAGATCGAGTTGAGACAATCACGTCTGATTTAAGGGCTGTTCATAAGGGCCCACATAAGGTCCATCTTGCTATGAAGCAATATCGGCGTAACCATGAAGGGATGGACTACAATATTTTTGACACCCTTTGGATTTTTATCCCGGAGAACGGCAAATGGGGGGTTCGGTTCCGATCTTCATATCATTTTGGTTCCAGCTAAGTCGACTGCGGAGCAATCGGATAAACTGCAGAGGTTCAGATTTCACTCCAAGACATGTGAGATAATTATTCGTCCTATTCGATTAGTCTAGCGAAAAACACGGATTATTGAACATGTTACCCGCCGAATCCATACGGAACATTACTATTATTGCTCACGTCGATCATGGCAAGACTACCCTGGTAGATGCCTTGTTGAAGCAAAGTAACACTTTCGCCGAACGCGAAGATCCGGGTGAGCTGATTACAGACACCAACCCCCTGGAACGTGAAAAGGGCATTACCATACTCGCGAAGAACGTTTCAATCACGTACCAGAATATTAAAGTCAATGTTATCGATACTCCAGGCCACGCTGACTTCAGTGGTGAAGTTGAGCGGGTGATGAACATGGCAGAAGGCTGTATCCTTCTGGTAGATGCAGTGGATGGTCCGATGCCTCAAACCCGATATGTTCTTCAGCAAGCGATGGATCATGGTCTGTTTCCTATTGTGGTAATTAACAAAATAGATAGGAAGGAAAGGCGGATCGAAGAAGTTCAAGGCGAAATTGACGATCTATTCTTGGAGCTAGCAACGGAAGAATCTCAGTTGGAATACCCTGTGCTATACGCCTCTGCAAGGGAGGGCTATGCTTTGGAATCATTGGGTGACGAACCCAGCGGGATATTTCCAATTCTTGACGCTATCCTGGAGAAAATTCCGGCTCCTATCGGAAGTCCCGGAGAGCCTTTCCAAATACTTGTGACTGCATTAGATTATGATGACTATACAGGCCAAATAGCTATTGGCAAGATATCCC
The DNA here is from genome assembly GCA_964652755.1 of uncultured Dehalococcoidia bacterium. Classification (GTDB taxonomy): domain Bacteria; phylum Chloroflexota; class Dehalococcoidia; order Lucifugimonadales; family UBA826; genus UBA11795. Next base: position 16,536 of record CAZZBP010000024.1, on the reverse strand, counting down.
GAGGAACTGTAAACCCAAAAGCCCCGGCAACTCTAATGGCAAGGGACGGTACTTTTTCATCTCACATTCTTGAATCAGTATTTTTATTTGAAGGAATGGGTAAGAAAAAAGTTTCGGAAGCTTCTGCAGGAGATATTGTGGCCCTTACAGGACTTAAAAACGTGCATATAGGAGACACGATAGCGGATTCTTCTTCACCGGAGGCACTATCTCCCATAAAAGTCGATGCGCCTACAGTTAAGATGACGTTCGGATCAAATACATCTCCGTTGATGGGTAGGGAAGGGTCTTTTTGCACCTCAAGAGAATTATTTAAACGTCTCTCTGAAGAGTTACGGGTAGATGTAGGTTTACGGTTGGATGGAACCAACAGCCCGGATGAATTTGATGTTAGTGGGAGGGGAGAGCTTCATTTATCAGTACTGGCTGAAACTATGAGAAGAGAGGGCTATGAGTTTCAGGTGTCGCAAGCCCAACCCATAATAAGGGAGATAGATGGAAAGAAAAAGGAACCATTTGAAAGCCTGTTTGTCGAGACCATTTCTGATTACTACGGAGTTCTTACCGACGATCTGACCCGTCGTCTAGGGGTGTTGGAAGAAGTAGTCAACGATGGGGCAGGGAAAATTCGAATGAAGTTCGTGGTTCCCACACGAGGTCTCATAGGATTTCGATCGTACTTCCAAAATATTACAAGGGGAGACGGGATTATGAACAGCAGGTTCCTCTCATACAAGCCGGTTGCAGGAGAAATTCGGAGCACATCTCACGGCTTCCTTGTTGCTTCAGAAGCGGGGGATTCTGTTACGTACGGATTAATCAATGCGCAAGAAAGGGGAAAGACGATTATTGGTGCCGGCATAAAAGTATATGAGGGGATGATAGTCGGTGTTCATTCAAGATCCACAGATCTCGTTGTTAATGTATGCAAAGAGAAAAAACTAACGAATATGCGTTCTTCAACAGCGGATATCACGACCCAGCTTGTACGCCCTCTTCAGTTTAGCCTCGAAGAAGCCCTTGATATGATCTCTCAGGACGAGTTAATAGAGATAACCCCACAAAACCTGCGGCTTAGAAAAAAAGTTCTTTCTGGAGATGCCCGGCATCGCCAAGAGCGTGGGAGTAAGAAAAAGAAGATTACGATTAGGTAAGAATGTTGGCTAGACTTACCTAGCCTAGACGTTGAATCGAAAGTATACGACGTCTCCGTCGCGAACAACGTAGTCTTTTCCCTCGACTCGCATTTTCCCGGCTTCTTTGGATCTCTGTTCCCCGCCTAGACTCACGTAGTCTTCATACGAGATAACTTCAGCGCGTATAAACCCGTTCTCAAAATCTGTGTGAATTTCCCTGGCTGCTCTCGGTGCGGTGGACCCTTTTGGTACCGTCCAAGCCCTGGTTTCCTTAGGTCCCGCTGTAAAATACGTCATCAAGTTCAAGAGTTCATAGCCTGCATTTATCATTCGATCCAGCCCGGTTTCTTGAATTCCAATGTCCAATAAATATTCAGTTTTTTCAACCTTATTCAGCTGTGACAAGTCAGCCTCTATCCCGGCGCATATCACAACTACACGTGCATTCTCAGACTCTGCTAGTTCTTTGACAGCGTTGGAATAATGGTTGCCAGACGAAGCAGATTTCTCATCAACATTACATACGTAGAGCACTGGTTTTGCGGTCAGCAATTGAAGATTTCGGAAGATAGCTTGTTCGTTTTCTCTGACGTTTAGCCACCTTGCGGGCTTCCCGCTACCAAGTAGGTCGAATGCTCCTCTCATGACCGGCAACAGGTCCATAGATTCCTTGTCTCCGCTGCGCGCCTTTTTTTCAACAATTGGTAGCCTACGATCAATACTTTCAAGATCTGACATCATCAACTCAGTTTCGACGGTTTCAGAGTCAGAGACGGGGTCAATTCGACCGTCCACGTGTGTTATGTCGTCGTCATCGAAACATCGCAACACATAGGCGACAGCATCCACTTCACGAATGTTAGCTAAAAATTTGTTGCCTAACCCTTCCCCCTTTGAAGCACCCTTAACCAATCCTGCAATGTCTACGAAGGTCATCCTAGTGGATATCGTATCCTGGGATTTTGCTATTTTGGCCAAGTTTTGTAGACGGGTATCGGGAATGGGCACTTCCCCAATGTTAGGCTCAATTGTGCAAAATGGATAATTTTCAGCCTGCGCCTGAGCAGTCTGTGTGAGAGCGTTGAACAGAGTCGATTTACCTACGTTAGGCAAGCCCACAATGCCGCATTTAAAACCCATTTAAGTAATGCCTTCCTTGGAAATACATAAGCATCTATAGTACGGCAGTAAGAGCTCTAGCGAAACCAATTTTAGTTTGTGTTGATTTAGGGCATGTAGGGGAAAGGAGGTTGTCCGACTTGGGTGTCCAACAAGTCCTGGGCCATATCAACAAATTCACATAATAGTGGCCTGGTGTCTCGTGGATCTATAATGTCCAAGCCGTGCCCATTGCTTTCTCCTCCAGTTGCCTCAGCAGTTCTGAAGGGTGACGCCATGGCGTTTAGCCTGTCTTCTATCTCATGGCGCCTGGCTTCGGGGTTATCTGAAGAGGCTATATCTCTCCTGTAGGCTGCAGAAACGCCTCCCTCAATGTGCATGGAGCCCCATTTCCCGGAGGGCCATGCGTAACGATGGTACATTCCGGTAGTCCGATGATGTGTCTGACCAGCCACACCGTAGGCCTGCTTTACGTAGAAACTTATCCAGGGACTTTGACTACGGCATTGCGCAATAACCATCTTGGCACCTGCTCGCACAATACCCTTATTTTGGGCATCCATGCCGACCATGAACCCAGGTTCGTCCACAAACGATACCACGGGAAGGTGAAAAGTATCACAAAGACTCCATAAGCGCATTGCCTTCTCTCCGGCCGCCCCGTCTGTGGAACCTCCCAGCCTATTTGGATTGTTGATCATGACTCCTATCGGATAACCGTTAACCCTGGCCAGTCCGGTTATTCTGGACCTGCCATAAAATGGAGCTATCTCAAAGAACGTGTCCTTATCTAGAACATGGCCAAGAATCTTGTACGGATCGTAACGCTTTTTAGTATCCCGAGGGATTATGGAAAGTAGTTCTTCATCCCTTCTGTCCGAAGGATCACCAGTCTCAATTCTTTCAGGTTTCTTCCATACACTTGTTGGCATAAACGACAGAAAGTTACGAATGATTTTAAAGGCTTCTTCTTCGCTATCAGCGAGATTATCGATGACTCCTGATTTAAAGACCTGACTGCGATGGTCGCCTAGTTCTTCCTTGGTTATCTCATAGCCCAGAGCTGCTTTCACTACCGGTGGGCCACCGGCGAATACCTGACTGGTATCTTTTACCATTACGTTGAAATGACACAAACATGCTTCTATAGCTGGGAGTCCCGCAACTGAACCCATAACCGCCGAAACAACAGGGACCTCGTTTAAGAGATCTACGGCCAACGTAGTAGCTGGGCCATCAGGTAGATATGTTCTCCCAAGCTGTTCAAACGTTCTTACACTACCTCCAACAGCATCTAGGAGTCTTACCAGTGGTAGGCGCCATTGTGTCGCGTATTTTAATGAACTTGGTTTGCTTCCGTGACCTCGCTCTCCTGCGCCTCCCCGCACCGTAAAATCGCCTCCGTCAAGCAGCACACGCATTCCGTTAATTTTTGATATTCCAATCACCCTTGGGTAAGGCTTTACATCCACAAGTTCAGTTCCCTCATAAAGTGAACTGCCGGCAAGCGCGGAGAGTTCCTGGAAAGTACCGGGGTCCGACAGGCCATCAATACGCTCTCTAACCGTCAATTTCCCATTATCATGCTGTCTCTTGATTCCTTCCTCTCCACCCATTCCCTTAGACATCTCGAGGCGGCGGTTCAGTTCGTCTATCTCATTTTGCCAAACCATTGTCTGGGTCTTCCTTTCTTCTTCTTAATAGTGATTATGACTAACTCCGTATCGTTAATATAGGACAGTGTAATACTAAGATCGGGTGGAAGTTAATCTTCACGTAAAAACGAAAAATACTCCACTGAATCCTTAGTTAATTAATTCATGAAAAAATGATCAGGAAATATATTGCCAAACTAATTATTCACTGGTTATAGTTACACGCCTCTTGCTGCTGAAATACATTCGCAAGCGCGATCAATTGTCAGGAAAGGAGAAGAGAGAATGGGAGATATATCGGTAAATAAACTAGCTGGTCTTTCACTAATAGTCGGACCTGTCGTCGGGCTGGTATTTTATTTTATCCAGCAATTTGGAGTCATTGGGGCTAACGTTGATCCTTCCGACGCTGGGACAGTAGTTAAAGCTCTTACAGACAACGCAGCATTATCTGTACTTACCGCGATTGGAGTCACTGTGGGTTTGATAATTCTGCTGCACGGTGTTGTCAGCCTAACCCAGGAAAGCGGAGATGCACTTTCTAGCCTTGGGTTGAAATTCGTTATCGTCGGTACAGTTGGTTGGATGGTAGCAAACGGAATAACGGCTTCCATCGCTGGCGACATACAAAATGGTAGCCTGTACGGAGCTGCTTTGGGAATCAACCAATTTTCAGCCATAATATGGTCCTTAGGTTTCGTAGCTATAAACCTAGGCATAGCTGGAAGAGACTACATCAATAAAAACGTTGCCTACGTAGTTGCCCTCGTTGCCTTAGTATGCCTCGTCACGGCCATTATCGGTGGTTTCGATAGCAGCACACTACAGACGATGAACATGATCGGTGGGGTTTGCTACATCATTTGGACCCTCTGGAGCATCTGGCTCGGGAAGGACATGATGGCTAGGAACTAATATCCTGGTTAACTAAAGCAGTCCAAGAGATTGATAAAGGGCTGGACGGGTAAACCGTCCAGCCCTTTATATTTCCCGTCCGAAATTTCTATCGGTGTTTGTTTTCTTGATACACCCGTTACGCATGAGCGGCTGTTCAGGTCATGAAATATTTTACTATTTATTTGACCGCCTACGGTTATAGGCACCCGATGCCGATACGCCAAGTATAGTTCCGACTAGGTCGAACATGACATCCATTATTGAGGGAGATCTTCCTGGTACGTAAATTTGATGTAATTCATCTGAGACTCCATACGCAAAAACGACGAGTATTACGATTAAATTTGTGCTCACCGATCGTGTCTTTAACCCAATGCATATAGAAGTTGCGAGAATGAAATAGACAGTAGTGTGGTAGACAAAATCCAACCTGATCGACGGGACGGATTGAGGTACATCAAACTCTTCACCGGGGATGTGCGATACAAGAAATATCAAAGTGGCAACGAATAAAGAAGGAAGTATTCGAGGTGTTAGAAATTTCACCAGTTTATCCAAACATAGATTTCTAAATCAGATAATGTGACTCGAAACACAAACAAGTGGTTTGTTGACTCCTTTTTTTGTTGCCGGATGAATCACGTGAACGTACCGCACATATTATGTGGCCAGGCTCCAGTTCAATCGATGCTGGCATGATGTCGAATCCTGGAAGTTCAGGTCGCAGCCACGATATAAAATTATAAAACTTTCCTCCATCTTCAGTTGTTGCACATAGCACACGGCCTTCTTTTCCGTTTGGCTTTGTGGATGTTAAGAGCAAAGTAGCCCTTTGAGGTTTTTCCCGCCTATAAGTGAGGTAATCAGCACGGGCTGCGATGCCGAGTTGGCCAAGCATGGCACAGTGTATGGACCATTCCAACTGCGGCAGCGATCTGTGGAAGTGTAGAACTATGATTCTGCTCCATTGGTTAATCCACTTCGCGCACAAAGCGTCGCGAAGTCAGGGTTTGAAGAATAGGCTTTAGCTGGAATCCGAACTGGAGGATTGAGTCCTTAGGATATCGGGGCCGGGCTAGCATTCCCCATATGCTCTCCGGCTGAGATGGTGACGTTCCCAGGTGCCAATAGGGGAGCCTCTACTGTCTCCCATGTCATTACACCATAGAGACTTCTAAACTGCTTTGATGTGAATCGCTTCTTCGGATCCCTGGAATGGAATCCTCCTTCGTTGTTGTGAAATCTGAGAGCGAATCCTGTGACTATCTCATCTCTCAACTCCAGACCCCATAATTTGCGGGCCAACCCGCATATCGTCCATCGGCACGATAAATGACAACATGTTCAATTTCGCGGGATCTTTTAGACATCAGGTCAGTAATGTCCTTATCCGAACCTTTTATCCAATACGTTACTCACATACCATTTTTGTAGGGAAACGTCATCACTGCGCTTTGATTCGTCATAGAGCCATACGAGCGAAGAAATTCTTGAAGCATATTCAAGTCTCTCCTGAAACCCTTTGTCTATTTCCAGCCTGTAGTGGTTAAGTACTAGTTGTGTGTTGTCCCATCCAATCCAAAACGGAAGAGTGATGAAATCCGATACCGGATCACCTATGGTGGCATCCTCCCAGTCTATGATGCCTGTTATCGCACCGTGATCTGGATTAATGAGAATATGTTCTGGGCTCAGGTCATCGTGTGTGAACCTCAGACGACCGGAATACGGTTCGGGTGGCTTTGACTCGAACCATTGAACGGTTCTTGATAGATTTTCATCCTGAAGGGAATGAATAAATTTTGTGATATCAGCTTTTTGATCGAGCCATTGCAAGCATTCGAGAGGACGCCTTTCGCGGACATCTAGGTCGTGAATGTTAGTTGAGGGAATGGAATGGAGAGTGGTTAGAAAATTGCCGAGAGTTCGAGCGAATTTTGACCAGTCTGTCACAGGCCGAATATGAGTCCCACCGGATAGTCCTGGAATCATGGGATAGGCTCCGAAGGAATACGGAAACGCGCAATCTTTGGGCGGAGAGATAATGGAATAGTTTGGGATAGACACGCCCGTCTCTTTCAGGAGGGGAATGAGAAAGGAAGAGAGCCCCGCTTCCTTCTCCAAATGTGAAAGCACATCTCTTCTACGTGGGAATCTCAGTATCCATTCAGAATTCAGGTTGTAAACATCGTTGCACCAGCCTGATCCCATATATTGGATTTCATAGAGAGGTAAGTCAGGTAAGAAAGCCTCTGCCATTATACGAACATCCGCCGGATCCAATTCTCGGTCCGACTCCCATGGTTCAAGATTCCTGCTCGGTGAGTTCATAATCAGACTAATGGATTTGATAGTTAAGGTGAGATGTAAAGTGTGGGTAGTGATACAGATTGAACATTCAATTGAAACAGAAATGACTTTGAATTCTAACTTCAGTTAGGTGTTACCCTTTAGTAGAAGTCCTACATAGTGAGTCTTCTTAACACCTGGTTTCTCTTGGTTTGTTGTTTGTATTTTTGTGTTTCTCTGGTGAATGGTAGAAGCTCATCGAAATAATTCAGGCGCCAGGCCTGGTAGCTCCCCTTAGGTCAACAGCGGACTTCGTCATCGATGCCTGGTCTAGGTTCGCTCCTCTAACATTAGCCCCGGACAAGTTTGCGTCTGTCAGATTCGTTTGGGAAAGTTCAGCGTTACTCAGGTTAGCACCTGTAAGATTTGCCCTCGTAAGATTTGCTTCTCCGAGGTCTACTCTGGTCAAGTTTGCATTAGATAAATCAGCTTCCTGTAAAGAACTGTCGTAAAGGATAGTTTCCGTTAAATCAGCACTTTCAAGATTAGCTCGATCCAGATTCGACCATGCCATGTTAGCCATTCTTAAATTGGTCTCTCTCAAGTCGGCACCGCTGAGACGTACGGACGTTAGCTTGGATTTACTCAGATTTGCTCCTTTTAACTTTGCGTTACGTAAGTCCAGATTGCTTAGGTCCACATTCTCTAGGTTTTCCCCCGATCGAACTTTCGCTTCAAATTCTTCCCTATTGTACTGAGCCATGTTTACTCGCCCTCAACGTCACTGGTTTCTGAAATATGTGGATAGTAGCATCTCAGGCAATTATTAGGTTAGGGAATTAAGAGTATGGTTGTGAAAGAATCGGGATTATTTCTAGACGTTTAGCTTCTAAGTATTAGCAGCGAAGAAAATTGGTGCTTGTTGGCCATTGTCAGCGTTGCTCATTAGAATAGTATTCATCCTAGGGTATATAAACGCACATCTGAAGTTTCAAAATATTATGGATGGTTGATATGGCAACTTATGTTTTGGTACACGGTTCTTATCAGGGAGGATGGATTTGGAAACCAACCGCTCAAAAACTAAGGGAAGCAGGTCATGATGTTCACGTACCTACGTTGGATGGTTGCGCGGAGCGTACCTCCAGCCTTCGACATGGAATAACCATACTTTCCCAGGCAACTGAGGTCTCAAGCCTGTTATTTTACGAGGACTTGCGAGACGTTATCCTTGTTGGAACCAGCACTGGAGGCTTGGTCATTTGTAAGATCGCTGAGTTGGCTCGTGAAAGAATTCAACATGTCGTGTTTGTTGACGCATTGGCGCCTCAGCCTGGAGAAAGAGTTGACGATATCGTCGTACGGGACCCCAACTCTCCTCAAGTAACTACTGAGTTGACTCGAGGACCGTCTAAAGAGGATCTAAATAATCGTTTATTTAAAGACTTGCAACCCGATCTCAGGGCTTGGGCAATTGATCGCGTCACCATGCACCCGATAGAAGCATCGGATGCGCCGGGTGAACTCGACGATTTCTGGGCACAAGACTGGTCTGCTACTGTAATTCGGTGTCGGTTAAGCGCCAACCCTTCAGAGGAACATCAGCGTCGTACGGCGGACAAATTGAAGGCCGATTGGCATGAGTTGGATTCTGGTCACTATCCTATGCTTAGTCACCCGACGGAATTAACACGGATACTGGCACTGTAACAGCAGGACACCCTTGGGAACATGGTTGGGAAGTATCTAGGTGTCGATATTCCACTACGTATCGAGTTGATCGTTTTCGATTACCGCATGCGGTAATCGTCCTTTTGGGTTTGGCGAGTTTTCCACCAAACTCATCCTACCTTTATCATGACCTTTACATACTGGGTATTTTCTGATCTGGCGCTGGTAATTACCCTATCGAATTTCCGTACAGAAAAACCAAAGTCCAGAACGGCCTTTGCGGCTTCGGTGGCAATTCCTTTCCCTCAGTGCTCCTTGGCGACGAGCCATCCGATTTCAGTCTCGCCTTTGTATTCACCCTAATCGCTGATTAAAAAACCGCAGTAACCTGTCAGTGACTGGTCCTACTTAAGTATTAAAGCCAGGTTGTCCAGCCTCGTTCACCGGATTCTCCAATACATTTTCTGGCGAAATCTTGGATTTGCCCCATTGTTGCAGGTTTGTAATCCCAAACGTACCGCATGACGCCAGCGTCCGACATAATGCTGTGAGGTAGCTAGTGGTCCTGTGCTTTCCATACCTTATGAGGAGCCTGTCAGTTTCAACGATATCCTCTTCGCTTCTCGGAAGAAGGGTAATACTGGACCTCCTTCGCAATGCTTTCAAGTTCTTCAAGGGCTTGGCGGTGTTCCGTAGCCCCTAAACCAATCAGTACCCTGTCTGTGCCCGCCCTTTCAAATGCGTCGATGACAGCGGGTGACATATTCTCAACTCACAATTGTGTTAGCTGTTTCAACCTTTACGGACAATTAATTGTCTGAGCGTTGGGCTCACGTAAAAATCGGCAATTTTCTCGTTAGCGTAGAGAGTTGCTTTTACACTTGTGATCTTCAATGCCAACTTCGTCGTTGATAGTGTTTATTATTTAACGATCCTATTTCCTGATAGATAAATATCTTGAATATCGCGAAGCGCCCTAATATCAGTAGATGGGTCCCCATTAACCACGAGGATGTCGGCTTTCTTACCTGGTTCTAACGTTCCCACATGGTCATCTATCCAGCAGGAGCGGGCTGAGTCCCTCGTGGCGGAAACAATTGCTTCCATTGGCGACAATCCAACATCGACGTGAGCCAGAATTTCATCTTGCATACTAGTTCCCCCCAACTTGTAGTGCATCCATGACGCGTCTGTGCCGGCGACCAGTTTAACCCCATCACTTAATAGGTCTTCAAAAAATGATAATTTTTCAGCCCAGGATTTTTCAAAATCGTCGATTTCCTTATTCTCTAACTGGGAAAGTTCTGTCGTATCTCTTTTAGTCAGTAATTGCCAAATTCTTTCTCGACCTTGATGTAAAGTTGGGTTTAGGAAAATTCCATTTTTTGCCATTCGCTCCCCTATTTCCTTTCTGTAGGTCAGAGTTCCGTTCGGTTCCATGTGGTAACCGTGAATGATTGTGTCCACACCACCGTCTAGAGCGTTTAGGATTCCTTGACTGTTCGTACAATGGGCGGCTACGTGAACACCGAACTTGTGAGCTTCATCAGCGATGGCTGAAATTTCATCGACGTTGAAAGAAGGCCTCCCCGGAACTGAAGTTTTTGTACTCCCCCCTGTAGCCGTTATTTTTATGAAGTCCGCCCCTTCACCCAATAATTGGCGGACCGCCGCTCTTCCTTCTACGGCTCCTGTCGCGGTCGTTCCGAAATAGCTCAAATGGCCTCCAATTATCGCGATTGGTCTTCCTGAAAGTATTAGCCTCGGGGTATTGGTTATACCCATCTGTTGGGCGAGGCGGAGCATAAAAGTGGTTTTATTCTTAGCTCCAAGGTCCCGAACCGTAGTCACACCCGAAAACAGGTGCGCTTCTGCGTTTTGAGATGCCTGTAACGTCAGTACCTCGTCTGGGACCTGGGAAAGTTCGTCTCCCGATCTTCCGTCGCCAATGCCTATGAGATGAACGTGGCAATCAACGAGCCCAGGCAATAAGGTCATTCCCGGGTAGTCGATCTCATTTATGCCTGCACCTTCAGGGATCCGGATACTTTCCCTTTGGCCTATCGCTTTTATTTCATCACCATCCAGGAGTAAAACACCATTTTCTATGGGTTTTCCTCCATTTCCATCGATTATTTTTGACCCTGTTAGAAGGGTCAAATCCGGTCTGTTTTTATCCATAATGTCTCCTGAGTATCTGAGTGGTAACGTACTACTCTTCGAATCCTTCCGGCAGTATTGTGTCCGTGAGTTCAGCTTTGATCAGTTTAGTATCAGTTAAATCTGCTTGTTTCAAGTTGGCACCTTTAAGATTTGCCATTGCCATTAGTGCACCGGTCAAGTTGGCATGTAATAAGTTCGCTCCGGTCAGATTGGCCTTCCACAGGTTTGCTTCATTCAAATTAGCATCACTAAGATTTGCATCACTAAGGTTGGCGCCGCTCATGTCGGTTCTTATGAGTTTCGCGCCACTTAAGTTGGCTTCGCTAAGGTTTGCGCTTCTCAGTCGAGCACTCTTTAGATCGGCTCGTTCTAGGCTGGCCCCCTCAAGATGAGTTCCTGTCATATATGCGCCGGTTAGGTTTGCATCCTTTAAGTTAGCTCGCTTCAGATCTCCACCGCTGAGATTGGCCCCCGTTATGTCAAGACCAGAGAGATCGGTCCCTTCCAGACTTTCTCCGGCGCGAATTTTTGCTATGACACGGCCTCTAGTTAAATCAGCCATATAATGACCTTCTTGGATAAAATGCTTCTTCTCAAAAAGATACTAACACCGCGGCAGCGGGAAACGCGGTTATTGTGAACAAGAATAGAATTAAAAGAAGACTTGTATAAGCATATATTAGATCGCACTATTTCAAATCCGTTGAGGACTATAGAAGGAATTGCGCTTGCAAGTCCCACATGACCCAGAAATATTGGATCATGTGTGAGCCTGTGTATTATCCAGAACTGACTGAAATATAGCATCTGGAATCCATTTGCTGAAGCCAAGGTGTCGAACCAGTAACCCCGATAAGCAGGATAGGTCATTGCTGGGCCTAGGGCCCTCACCATTATTGCCGAAAGCATTGTTTGGCGGCTTACTCCTTTTGCTTCATAACTCCATTGTACAGTTGAGTTATTCAGTTGACGCGAAGATTGGTAGGAATGCTAAGTTCACCAATTATTGATTCGGGCTTTGGAATAGCTGTCTTTGAGGAGTATCTGGGTTGCTGCATTCCATCGTCGTTCAGGTGATCAGGATTCGCGATTATTGCAGTCCTGCGATTCAGTCATGGTGCGATTGGCCAACAGCTCTTGTTTATCGGGTCCACCCCGGTCCTCGCCTATAAGCTAAAAACTTAATAACCAAGGGCTTTGCCGACCTCTCTGTTTACAACCTGCCCGTCCTCAGTGTTAACTCCTAGAGAAAGGGCACTGTTTCCTTCTATCGCGGCTGCAACTCCCTTCTCCGCAATTAGCTGTATATATGGCATAGTGGCTCCGCACAGGGATTCAGTAGCTGTTCTGGGGACAGATCCAGGCATATTTCGGACACAATAATGTATGATGCCCTCTTCTATGTATATTGGATCACTGAGTGTCGTTTCACGACTTGTCTCAATGCATCCGCCCTGATCTATGCAGGCATCGATTACGACTGATCCCTTTTGCATAGAACGAATCATTGTTTTGGTTACCAGCGTGGGAACAGTGCCACTGGTATTTCGGACTGCTCCGATCACAACGTCAGCTGCCTCAACAGCCCCTGCAATGGCGGCGTCAGATGAAACTCCGATTTCTAGACGCCTGTGACTTCTTAGGCGATTTTTTAGTTCCATAAGTCGGTGTTTCCCCCGACTTAATACGGTTACATGAGCGCCCATATTTAATGCTAATTCAGCGGCATTAAATCCTGCTACACCGGCCCCCAGTATTACTATTCTTACGGTAGTTACTCCTGATATGCCACTTAGAAGTTTACCTGATCCACCGTGAGAACTCTTTAAGTAGTGAGATCCGACATCGACTGCTAGTCGACCGGTTAAGGCACTCATAGTTTTTAGTATCGGTAAAGAGCCGTCTCCCAGTTCCATCGTCTCGTAGGCTATGGCGGTTACCCTGCTATTTATAAGAGCCTCAGCAAGCTTACGATTAGCGCCTAGAGAAAGAAACGAGAACGTTGTGAGTCCAGGATATAGCAGACTCCACTCGAATGCCTGGAACTCTTTCACTTTCACGATCATATCTGATGAGGAATATAGAACCGCTGGGTCTTTAACCATCTCACCGCCTCTTTGGGCATAACTATCATCGGGTATTCCGCTGCCAATACCAGCATGGCACCCAACGAGTACCCGATGCCCACGTTCTACAAGCGTTGCGATACCTTCAGGTGTCATTCCAACCCTTAGTTCCTTATCGGTAGTTTCTTTCGGGACGCCTATGATCATGATGTGGTTTCGTTGATTTTGTATGGTCTGACCGTAAGATGAGAAAATAGAAACGTCAAATGTCCCCTTCTATATGCTGAAAATAACACATTAAGGTTCAGGACATTCTACTCACTACACAACCGTTTTTCGCCGATATGAGCATTGTCCACCTTTGCGGCGAACTGCGGACAGGACTACGTTGAAAATTGGGTAGTTGTAGCGTACAGCTGAGGGAGTTTGTTGGGAAAGTTCATAATAGTTATGCGGTTAAAATGTTTTGTTTCCAGGTGCCTATGTCTAGAAAATACTCTCCAATAATTCCGTGGTTTGTTTCCTGTCTATAGGCCTAGGTAGCACGCTCATTCGATCCCAGCGTATGTTTGTGATGAGTAAATCCATTTCATCCACCCCGATGCCCAAATTACTTAACTTTGTTTCTAACCCGCAAAGTACCATAATCTTTTGTATTCGGTTTACGGCTGCTTCAAGATTACTCACTCCGAGCGCGCCGTACAGAGCAGGTAACTTGTGTTCCATCACGGGGGCAACCCATCGTAAGAATGGTACAAGAGTTACTCCTACTGCTTGTCCATGTTCAACACCCCAGTACAGGGTTAGAGGGCTTCCGATAGCATGACACACATTTGGAGGACTGTTACTGTAGCCGACTCCGGACATGGTTGCGGCCAGTGCGCATGAGGATCTCGATTCTATATCTCCGGTAACGCAGGAGGCGACCAAGTTCTGGTTAAACAATCGAATTACATCTAAAGCGAACGCGTCAGATATTGAGCCTGATTCTGTGGACCAGTATGATTCGAAAGCGCTGGTAAACGCATCCATGCCTGTTACGGCGGCAAGGTTCTGATTCATACTCATAGTCAGTTCCGGATCTACGATGGCTGCTGTAGGGAACATGAGCGGACTATTCAAACCAGTAGATCTCTTATTTATCATATCCCATAGGGTTGACCCCGAGGTTACCTCACTGCTGCTACCAGAAGTGGTCGGGACTGCTATGAAGGGCAGGCTATTGTGGACGAGTTTACTCTCGCCATTGATATAATCTCGCACATCGCCTTTGTGGGTTGAAAGAATTGCCGCTGCTTTTCCAAGATCAAGAGCGCTTCCACCTCCGACCGCCACAACCACGTCGGATGATGACTTACTGCAAGCTTCGGAAGCTTCGTCTACAAGATCAGGAGTAGGAAAGGGTAGGGCACGATCGAACAAAGTGACTCTGCTATCACCGATAAGTTCTATGATCTTAGAGAGGGTTCCACTCTTTCGAAGATACGTTTGACCAGTAACTAGAAAGACTCGACTTCTTAATCCAACGGCGTTATCTATCACTTCCGGAAGTCGAGAAAGAGTTCCGGCACCAAACAGTATTTTGGTTGGGTTCAGCCAGGTGAATGCCATGTTATTCATTGGAATTCCATCTTTGTTTGAATATGGTGAATGCGTCCTTCGTGCCATGATAGCAGCATTTCTAGAACCCCATGTTGCGGTCAGGAATGGCAGATGCGTCGTTACAATCTCGAGAAATGGACGGATGGATTTGATATATATATAGGCTTATAAAAACATAGAGTTATTTTAGAAACCGAAAACGTACAGCGAGTCGGCTCCTTGGAAACCGATCCCAAGACTGACATTTTAGGCGGTGTAACTATTATTTTCGGTTTGGTTTAGTCCTCGGAAGTACTCCTAAAAATTCGACCTATTACTAAGAAGAATTAGTACTCCATAAACATTTGCTGCAAGATTTTGTGGTTATTGGTGGTTGTTAACCCCAGCATCAAAAGTACTCTCGCTTTTTGTGGCTGAAGGTTATCTGCAACTATGAAACCTAACCTTGTCACGCGTGGTGTAATAACTGTTCTGCCTGCAGTAGATCTTGACGCTATAACCACGGGAATTCCTTCTTTTACTGCTTCTGATCCGGCATCTAGCATGTCTGGAGGGAAAGTTCCGGAGCCAAAACCAGTCATTACCATTCCATCTGAATGGTTTCGGCGTACGGCGTTTATAAGCAGACTATCGGAGCCTCCGTAGGCATACACGATGTCTACTCGTGGAAGATCTGTTATACAGTCAACATCGAAGGCACTTGAGGAGGTATGTCTACGAGTAGGTTCCCTATAGAACAATACCTGTCCATCTGAATCAGCATAACCCAAGAATCCGAGTTCGTTTGCTCGGAAGGTTTCAATGCGTAGAGTATTCGCCTTTTGTACGTCACGAGCGCTGTGAATTTCGTTATTTAGGACCGTGAGAACCCCTTTGCCTACTGCCTCTGGGCTAGTTGCCACTCTAATGGCATCGAGGAGATTGATGTCTGCATCTGTACCGACTGCCGTGGGAGGTCGCATTGCTCCAGTGACAACTACAGGTTTTTTAGATTTGATAGTCAGTTGCAGGAAATAGGATGTTTCTTCCAATGTGGCAGTACCATGCGTTACCACGATTCCGTCGAGGTCTTCTGTTTTCAGGAGATTATTGATGCGATGGCTCAATTGTAGCCATTCAGTAGGGCCGATGGCCCCGCTACCAACGCTTATCAAGTTTTCGCTTCGTATATCAGCTATATCGTTGGCTTCAGGAATTCGATCCAGAGATTGTTCTATGGTGAGTTTTTTGCCTAGCTCAGCGTATTGAGTGTAATCGAACCTATGCAAACCTATACCGGCAATGCTGCCTCCGGTGCCTATGATCTTAATCCGAGGTTTTGATTTTGACATAAGTCTTTTCTCCACTGGTCACCGGCGTCCTAAGTCCCAGACTGCAACTGTGATTTCGTCTAGAAATGTCGAAAGAATGTGTAATCAAGGTTCATTACAAATTCCGGAATCTGTTTATTGCGTGACTACAAAAGAGTGAATCGGTTTGGATTCGGACCTAGTTCAACACGATTGAAAGTCAATACATAGAAGAGAAACCAATCTACTAGGATTCATATTCTAAGGTAACATTTTTGAAGGAAAAACTAGTTAGACAGTCCACTCATCTTACTACTAAGGGAGTGCTCTATTAACACCTATTACTCTTACTACGCTCGCTTCCATGCGCATGATGATGTGGTTAACAAGGACATTTACGAATGTTTAAGTTGTTATAGAGAATCTTCTTGATATGTCGTAGTAAGAGAGCGGCCAGTTGACAAATAGTGACTGGCCGCTTGTGTCCAATCTAGTCTAGATAAACTTTTTCAATCAGTTTGTGAAAGTATAGTTTGTTAGACCAACTGTTCCGACTACTTCCACTCCCAAAGTTCCCAAGCTGCATTTCCTTCAGCATCCACATCCCAGTTGTAAACGACAGCAGCTCCATTCAAGCTTGCCAGCGAAG
>CAZZBP010000023.1:0-27426 GCA_964652755.1 uncultured Dehalococcoidia bacterium | reverse complement strand
GCTCGGTATCTTCCCGAGCTGATGAAGGACAAAACCGCCGATAGTGTCAAAACCATCGCCTTCAAATGAAATTCCAATTGTTTCAGTTAGGTCGTCAATGTCCATACCGGCATCCATTGAGTACTCAGAGTCACTAATCTCTCTAATTTCCGGTTCACCTCGATCAAATTCGTCATGAATTTCTCCTACAATTTCTTCAACGAGGTCTTCGACCGTTACTAGTCCGGAGACTCCGCCATATTCATCGATGACAATCGCCATCTGCATGCGTTTTTCTTGGAATTCAGTGAGCAGGTCTTCCAAAGTCTTGGATTCCGGTACATATAAAACCGGGCGGAGGCACTGGGCAAGATCTACGGAGACAGCGTTACCTGAGTCTGAGATAAAACGTAGAATATCAAGGGAATGCGCGATACCTTCTATCCTGTCTAATTCATCCCTATAAACAGGAATCTTGCTGTGCCCGGCTCGTAGCATAAGATCTGCCACATCGTCGAGGCTAATGGTGATATTTGCACTGGTCATGTCCACCCTTGGTACCATGATTTCTCTTGCCACTGTCTTGTCTAGCTGGAATACTCCTCTGATCATTCTGACTTCGTGTTCTTCTAGCGGTTCACCTTCGTCGTCGAGATGCATGGCTAAGCTGTCAGCCTCCTTTGACCCAGCCTTCTCATCGTCCGATTGAGATGATGTACCTATCTCCATGATTCTCTCTTGTGATCTGGTGACGGGGTTTAGGAGAGCGCCTATGAAACTTGTGAATCCAAACAGGTGCAGAGCAATACTTGGTCCACGGCGTTTTGCAATTGTCCGAACGATTGTCTCTGTTATGCCAAGAACTACTAACGAAAAGACGGTAACAAATATGGTGCCATTCCACGCCCACGGCTCATTTTCTGAAAACCTTAAATTTGCACTGACAATGCAGGATGCAAGTGCAAGTGTCTTAAGCATCGAAAATGCGGAAACGGACTGATCAGCTTTTCGGAAAAGATCTTCAATCTTTTCATTACCTTCTATACCCTCGCTTCTCCAAAAATAAACCGTTTCTCTTGTCACCGAAGTCAATGCAGACTGAATGAATCCTATAGCGGCAAAAGTAAAGACAGAAATTGCCAAAACTAATATAGATAAATTACTACTATCGCTTTCCAATAACGGTGCGGTTTAGGACCGACCTCCTCTTAATACTCTCGCGGGGGAGCCAATGGCTTTCGAGTCAGCTGGCACATCTTTGGTTACTACCGATCCCGTGCCTGTAAATGTTCGCCTACCAACATTTACAGGAGCAACTAGCATGGTGTCGCACCCGATGAAGGCGTCATCTCCTATTACAGTTCTATGTTTATTCTTCCCATCATAGTTGCAAGTTACAGTTCCTGCACCAATATTTACGTTGGTTCCGATGTCCGCATCACCCAAATAACTGAAATGTCCTGATTTGGTTCCTTTACCTAGATGGCTGTTCTTAATTTCTGTGTAGTTTCCTATTCGTACCCTGTTTTCCAATAGAGTACCTTCTCTAATGTGGCTAAATGGTCCGACTTCCACTCTATTGTGAAGCTCGGCATCTTCAACGATTGAGGAATTTATCTCGCAAAAATCTCCCAGAATTGAATTATCTATTGTTGAGTCGGGACCTATTACACATCGGGATCCGATTCTTGATCCCTTACGGATATGGCTATTGGGATGAACCGTTGTATCTCGACCTATCTCTACCCCTTGGTCTATATACGTAGTTCTGGGGTCTATGACGGTTACTCCATTTAGCATCCAATCATGTAAAATACGTTCTCTGACAACTAACTCAAGCTCAGATAACTCAACCCTGTTGTTTACACCCCGGACCTCGTTAGGATCTTTCGATTCAATTGATTCTATTGTTAGTTCCTGCGCGGACGCCAAAGCTACCAGATCTGTAATGTAGAATTCCCCGCTACTAGAAGGTTTGAGCGCTTCTAAGGCATTCCATACCCAAGGGACTTGGAAGCAATAAACACCGACATTGATCTCATTAATCGAAAGAGTTTCGGCCTCAGCTTCTTTTTCTTCTACTACTGCTTCTATAGATCCGTATTGATTTCTGACTACCCTGCCTAGTCCATCAGGAGAAACTGATCTAGAGGTTAGAATTGTTACGGCGGCGGCACTCTCATCATGGCGGGATATCAGACTTTCGATAGTTGTACTTTTAACTAGCGGCACATCCCCATTTAGCACGATAATATTTTTAGCGTCAACTGTTTGTCTACTGGATTGGAGGAGGGCATGACCGCTTCCCTTGGCTTCTTTTTGTACTGTGAAAGTGGTCTTTCCTTTGACCGCGACTTTGAATAAGTCGTTTTCTTTTGGTACTACGGTGACTGATGATGTAATACCTGCAGCAAATGTGGTGTCAAGCACTATGTTTAGCATCTCAGTGCCACATATTTTGTGAAGGACTTTAGGAGTGTCAGAATTCATACGGATGCCTTTACCGGCAGCCAGAATCACAGCTTTATAAGAATCGATTAAATTAGGCAAGTGGATGGTTGAGTGCTTTGCGCAATTTATGAAAACGCGAAATAGGTTCTTCTTTCAATAACTTGTATCACTTTGTTTCAGGCTAGCAAAGCCGAAAAATATCTGTCAAGCAGCAGAAAGTGCCGATGTGGCTGAAAGCATTTCAGTAGGCTAAGCTTAACAGCCACGAGAGAAACTTTCTCATTTCTACTATTCCATCTATTTTAATATCAGCCGTCTCGAGTAATTTTTTATTCATTCCTTTGGACACCACTACCGCACTTAGCCCATTTGGCTCCCCTTCATCTCTGATAGTACGTAGACTCTCAAAGGCGTCGACATCTGTCGTGTCATCGCCGACATAGACAAAAGATTTTATCTTGTTTTTCTCAATCAACTTTCGTAGGGCGTAACCTTTGTGAAATCCAGATCTTGGTCGTATCTCAAGGATATCCCTACCCCAAAAAACATCTAAATCCTGTATGTTGGGGGCTTCTCGTATGGCAACTGAAAGTTCTTCGTACGCCGATTTGCGGTTTATCGAATACCGGTAATGTATAGAGGCGCTGATTTCCTTGTATTCAAAAAATATACCGGATATGTTAACTCGACTTTGTAAATAGTTCAGAACGTTAGAAATGAGGTGACTATCATCCAATGCGCCCGGTTCTCTTGAAAAAACTCCGTCCTCTATTTGTTCTGCTCCGTGATTCCCAATATAAGTAATTTTGTCAAGACCCACCCGATTTCTAACATCGGTGGCCATACGCCCTGAAATAATGGCAATAGCCGGGAGTTTTAGACGCAATCTCTTTATGGCAGAAAAACAATGGGGGTCTATAAAAGCTTTTCTAGGATCCGTATTAAGCTCCGATAAGGTACCATCGAAGTCTGAAAATAGAGCTGGGGTTCTGTTACCAATTAGCTCAAGGCAGTGATGCTTATTTTCTTTGAAAGGGATTGCCGACTGAGCCATGACTTTAGAATGTGGCTCTTGAGTCAGCTACTGTGCCGTAAGTCCGCCGTCTATTACCAGCTCGGAACCAGTCATGTAGGAAGATTCATCAGAGGCTAGAAAGAGGACCCCCATAGCGACATCTTCGATTTTACCTATCCTGCCAAGCGGTATCCTTGACTCTGATAGGGCCCGGCTTTCCGGAGTAGAGAGATTGTCCGCTATCATCGCGGTTTCAATTGGGCCAGGATGAACAGAGTTCGCCCTTATTCCGTCCGCGGCGTGTTGCACTGCGGTGTATTTGGTAAAAGCCCTCACACCTCCTTTAGAAGCACCGTATGCCCCGCTGCCCGTATTTCCCACTAATCCAGCAGTAGAAGATATGTTAATTATGGATCCTCCTCCTGAAGCTATCATTGCCGGTATGGATTGTTTCGTGCCAAGGAATACGCCTTTTAAATTCACACTAAGTATGCGGTCAAACTCATCCTCAGAAGTCTCTTTTATTGGAATCCGGCTATATATTCCCGCATTATTGACGAGAATATGAAGGTTACCGAATAAGTTAGTAGCAAGATTTATCGCGCTAATCCACGCTTTCTCTGATGTCACGTCCAATTTAAACGGAGCAGCCTTACCTCCTTTGGAAACAATGTCAGCTACGATTCTTTCACATGAAACAGCATCGACGTCGCAAAGGATTACACTAGCTCCTTCCATTGCGAATAGTTTGGATTCATATTCACCTTGCCCGTGCCCTGCACCAGATATCAAAGCTACCTTATTTTCTAGTCGTCTCAATTGTTCTTCCTGTTTCATCTTGAGAAAGATTCTAATAAGAAATGTCAGTCATGCTGTACTAGATGAATCTAATTGTACGTACCTCGGCGTGGGGGTGATTGTAGCACTACATTGTAATATTTTGACCAGTTCCAATTTGACAGAACGGTTGTTCTGTTCTAAAATGTTCTAAATTAAAGTGCTAACGATAGCCTGATTGAGAGTAACATTGCTAATGAAGATACCGAAACAACTTGGATTTCCCGTGACTCACTCCCTTGATTTCTTCACACCTGTAAAAAGTGCTGCAAGTATAAATGCAGGTCAGCGAGTGCGATATTTAGGGAATGTGGCCGGTGGACCTGAATTAGGTACTTTGGGGATCGTACAAAAAATTTTTGCCCGTAAGGCGGTAGTTGATATGGGAAAGGTCGGTACTTGGAATGTACCATATTATTTCCTTGCGCATGTCAGGGCGGCGGCGTAATTGAGACTAGCCCTTCACTATTAAAGGAAGAATCCGTTTTCGATTCGTTCAGCAATGAGTTGCGAAACCAATTCTGGTCTCTGTAGAGGCACATCATGAATACTGTTTTCAAGCCATATAACTTCATTGGTGGGGATAGTTTTCTGGGCTAGAGAAACCATCTGTTGTCTGAACTCAGATCTTTTATCATTCGGCGGTCCGAGCCGAGCAGGAAGAATAAGAACTGGACATTGAATTTGAGGGAACATATCGCTTGGTTTATGAGTCCAAAAAGCCCTAACTATTTCGAGATGGTTTTCTCGGCTGAGTCTTGCTTTCACAAAGCCATCATCTCCGACAGTCAGGTTGGCCATTACGATATCTTCGAGGGATGCTGATAATGAGGTAGAGTCACGAGTTCCCCAGTCTCTTCGCTTCATTCGTTGTAGAACTTTTTTCTCCGTTATGCCGTCCCAAAGAGGAGGTGCCATTCGATCCAAGGCGAGTTCAATTGTATTCCCAGGAACCCTGGAGATTTCGATAAGACCCCCATCTATGAAGCACAGTCCACTAACTAGTGAAGGGTGACGGACGGCTAAATTTAAAGCTACACTTCCTCCCCATGAATGTCCGACTATTACAGGATTGTCTATCTTTAGTTTAATGATTAATTGAGCAATGTCCGCTGTCACAGAGTTAAAATCATACCCGCCTCGGGGTTTATCCGATTTGCCATGACCTCTCTGATCGATAGCAATCACCGATGAAGTAGAGGCAAGGATGGGTGCGACGAGGTCCCAGATACGTGAATTAGAGGCTAGCCCATGAAGAAGTATGACAGGTTTTCCAGAACCTCCCCAATCCCGATAATACAAGCTTAGCGAATTTAAATTTACTGTTCCCTCTACGGGTATTTTCGTTGACGAATTGGTCAAATTCAAAGACTTCCTTTTTAAATTGGTGTTTTAAGAGACCCCGGGTATAGTGGGATCCCAGTGCGCACGGTCTAAGAAGGATTTAGAAGAACGATAGAAAACTCGACGACCGTGTCCTAATTGTGTGAGAAATCCTCTGTTTACAAGGTTTAGTCGAATTTGCACGTGATCGATAGCGAATAAATTCCTGTCTCTTATTCCCTCGTTGATATCTTCCTCTGGGTAGTCGATCCCTTCTTCAAATGCCATCATTATAAAGTGGAGTGCGACTAGACTTTCTTTGGGATCTATAGGGAAGTCTGGTAGGGCTTCATTATTGCCGGTCCAATTTGAAAAAAGCCTTCGGTAATAGGTTGGGTCGATAGTGAGATCTGACAAAGTAATATTTCCATTATTGCTCCAGGGAGTATATGGATTACTGGCTGTCTTGTCCTCCTGATTGACTACGCAGGAACTTTTCGATCTCATTGACCATATCACTGCCGGTTGGCATTTCCTCGCTTTCTGAGCGGGCTTCATCGTACTGGTTTTCCAATCTTGTGACATAAGACCTGACATCTGGCTGCTTAGCTATAGCTTTGGATACCTCTTCTTGGAAAGCTTCACCAGCAAGCCGAAGTTCACTCATGTCTAGATCAAATTCGACTAAATTCTTTAATCTCTCGAGAAGGGCATAACTGGCGATCGGGTTGGGAGACGTCTGAACATAGTGGGGGCAATGGCTCCAAATATTCGCGTGAGGTATTTTCCGTTTGGAGCAGGCGTCGGCGAAGGCGGAATGTATACCGGTTGGTCCCTGATAGCCGGAATTTTGAATGCCGAGCCATTGGGCCTTCTTACCGAGCTCCTTATTACTCGCCCTACCGGTGATACGTACTTCTCTCGTGTGGGGTACTGCATCAAGAAGCGCTCCTAAGGATATAATCAGCTCCACTCCTGCCATATCTGCCACTTGCAGAACGGTTTCTGAGAAGGTACGCCATTTAAGATTGGGCTCTGTACCGACGTATAACAGAACACCGTTATCGGGATTATTTTCAGGGACGAAACTATAGAATTCGTTGCACGGCCATCTAATAGTTCTTTCTTTCTTTCGATTTATTCTGGTTTGAGGTCGATTGACAGTAAAGTCGTAATATTCCTCAGGATCAATCTCCACAATTTTCCTAGCGGGTAGCTTGCGTACCATATACCGGATAGCACGAGTCGCAGCCTCCGCTGCGTCAGGCCAGCCTGCGAATGCAACAACCATAGTTTTCAGATTCGAAGCGGGGGGTTCGTGGATTATCAAGCCATTCATATAAAGTTCCGTACAGCCCGAATTTCGGCCGAGTGTATCATTATACGCAATATATTCCAACTATTGAGAGTTTAATCCCATTATATAGTAGTTTTTCACATACAATTATTTATTCTTCTGCCAGTATATTTCGGTGTATTTTCAAGCAAGAAAAGTGGCATATTAGGTGATCGCTACCTTTGCTTGTAAGCGCTGCACTTGCCACAAGGTGTGTACGTTTCCTGAGTATTGTTGGCTGAAGAAAATGTAAACAAGTAAGATTTGTTGTTCCAGCTCCTAGTAGCGACTTGGGACTTAACCTGTTAGCAAAATCTATTCAACAGAAGATGCCAAAGTTGAGCAAGTTAACAGGTGGCAATATTCTTTGCGGGTTCTAGAAATAAGTATGAATACAACTTCATGCACTACAGGATGCTAAGGTATTTGAAGGTAGGACATAAATTATCGCAGCTTATAAGATCTATGGTTCATCGGTTAGAGGAATGCGTTTTATCTCACATTATCTCTTTTCAAACTAAGGTGAATATCGGGGAGATTCAAAATAAGTGTTAGAGGAGTCGTTTTAGCAGTGTCTGTTAATTTTTGTGAAGCCGAATTTATGCGGGTCAATGCCACTCCGAGGACAAGTTGGTATTTTGTTATTGTTACCGATAAGGACGGAGTTGAGACAGTGGTTGAGTTTACAAAAGGTGAAAAATCTCTGGAAGTAGCATCCTTGATTCAAGCGATGCTTGGTAGAATAGGTAGGGCTGACATAAATAGTGAAAAGTCTATTCAAAAGTTATTGGGAATAAAAGATCCTGTCGATGGAAGGTCTATAAAGGCTGCGGCCATAAGTGCAATTCGTTCTGCGTTTTCCCATATTAAAGCATTAAAAAAGGGTGTTCCATTAGTGGAATATTTGGGCGGAGAGTTTCGTCACCGTATCCCTTTGTACGGAAACATTAATAGGGCATTATTTGCTACAGACAGGTTGCCTTTAGACTTTGCCCGTGCGGCTGACAGAGCCGTAAAAAGAGGTTTTACCACTCTTAAATGTGCTCCTTTTGACGAAGTTCAACTTCCCAACTTGGCTGAGAGCGTCCTGGACACTGCGAGACCTGGTATTGAAAGGGTAGAGGCCATTAGGAAAGCGGTTGGTGACGAAGTCACAATATTAGTTGATTGTCATAGCCGCTTTGAAGAATTTACAGCTCATCTAGTAGCTGAAAAGCTAGAAAAACTATCAATTGGATGGTTTGAGGAACCACTTGAGCCGAATAGTGAATCAGAAGAACTCAAAAGAGTGTTGCCGCGGATCACAATGCCTGTAGCTGGTGGTGAGAGTGGTTATGGAGAAGCGTTTTTTACATCATTACTTAATAATGGTGCGTTAGATATCATAATGCCCGATTTAAAGTATTGTGGTGGAGTGTCTGAAGCGGTCGCGGCAGGCCAATCAGCAATGACATTGGGTAAAGGCTATTCTATTCACTGTCCTTCCGGGCCTATATCTTTGTTATCGTCTGGGCATGCAACTGCGGCAGTGAATGGTGCTATGGCTTTGGAGCATGCGATTGACGAAGTTGACTGGAGATCAGAAATAATTCAACCTGCAGAACAGGTAGAAAATGGGCACCTACTGATTAATCGAACACCTGGCCTTGGCTCACGGTTAAATTTGGATATGGTGTCCTCTAGAGGAGATCGTTTGATCGTCAAATAGATACTTCGGGTAGGTATTTATTTCCTTGCTAGAAGATCATACGCAAGGTGTAGCATTATCTTCGCTCCACTTATAATGCTTTTAATCCCGATAGATTCGTCCGTTCCATGAGCCCGGCTGAGCATTGGATCGTCATCTGGATGAGAACCAGAGAATCCATATGTAACCACGCCTAGTGGTCTTGTAAAACGTGAGTCGGTGAAGCCGTTACTGATTGCTGGAACGAATTGAACATCATCCCTTTCTAGGGCCCGCTCGGTTGCTGTTTTCAGGCCAGTCATAAGTTCCGTATCAAAATCCGAAGAGTTTGGCACCGCCATATAGTCAATCTCGTACTCCACCCCCTCTATTCCTTCCAGGATTTTGTCTAACTCCTTTCGCAGATAATCATCGGTTTGATGAGGTAGAGTTCGAACGTCGCAGGTAAGTCGGATTTGTTCAGGAACGCTGTTGGACTTGATTCCACCGGTTATCATCGTCGGGGTGAGAGTCATTCTGGACAATGCCCTTAGCATCGAGGCGAATCTTGGATTTTCATCTTCCTGTTCCGCTATTATTTCATCGATATTTTCAGGTGAAGCTTTGTGCTCTATAGCGAACACCGAAAGGTGCTGGAATAAACTAGTAGACGTATCTCTTTCTGGCTCGTATTCCTCGATACGTTGCAGTACCTTGGATAATTTATACAGAGCGTTTGTTCCTTGCCAAGGTACAGAAGCATGCGAGCTCGTACCTTTAATATCCACTTCAATCTGTAGACGTCCTTTCTCCCCTGTACCCAGAATATATGTGAGAGCTCCTGCAGCTTCTATAGGGGTTCCGCCTCCTTCATTCACAGCGAAGGGGGCATTAAGAGTTTCTGGATGATTTTCAGCGAGCCAGCCGAATCCGTATCTGCCACCGTGTTCCTCATCTGCTCCTGAAATTAGCGTGAGGCCATCATGAAGTTCGATTCCGTTACGTTTTAGGACTCGCATTGCTGCCATCTGAGCCGTTAAAAGACCCTTACAATCGGACGCTCCCCTCCCATAAATTCTCTCGTTGTGTATTTCTGCGCTGAATGGCGGGTAGGTCCACTTGCTCTCGTCTTCCACTGGGACGACATCAGTATGAGACATGAATATCAGCCCAACATTTCCAGAAGATCCAGATATTTTACTAACGATATTACCCCGATTAGGGGCTGATTCCAGAATTTCTGATTCGATGCCATCGATAGCCAACCAGTCTCTTATATATTCGCAAACTGGCGTCTCATTTCCAGTCGGCATAAATCCCGTATTTACGGAAGGGATACGAACTAAATCTTGTTCCAGGGAGATGAGTTCTGATTCAAGATCATCGATCTGATTAAGCATGTCATCCAATGTGGCCATTGGGGAACTCCTTTTTCTTATGGTGCTTCTAGAATACTTCGGTTGCCATAAGTGTTATTGCTATGGTTTTCGCGTCCTGTATCTCCCCAAGCTTTATGAGCTGATGAATCTTGCTTAGTGGTGTTTTTTCTACAGTGATGTCCTCATCATCATCGCTTGGGAGACTGCTCTTTACAAGATTTCTAGCGAGGTAACAATACATATATTCATCTGTAAAACCAGGGCTAGACCAAAACCCACCTAGTATTCTTAGGTTGGTGGATCTATAGCCCACTTCCTCTTGCAATTCACGCATTGCGGCTTCATCCGGATTTTCACCCTCTTCTATTAATCCGGCAGGTACTTCTAGTAAATACTCTTTTGTTGGATGCCTGTATTGTCGGACCAGCAAAATATTATCGTCATCATCTATAGGGGCAATCGCAACAGCGGCTTTATGCTCTATGACTTCCCTAAAAATTTCCTTGCCGGATTCGAGCGCGATTGTGTCGAGCCGAACATTGAAAATCTTGCCTTCATATTTTCTTTCAGAGCGAATCGTGAGATCTATATTGATACCCTCAAATCTATTAGAAATCAGGTTCCTCAGGTGGTCGTTGAGACCTGTATGCTAGACCCAACCTCATGTTCAGGGCCGTATAGAAGAAATCCGGTTGGTGGGCTCGGAGAAACCTCGCTGTGTATGGACTTTTACTAATCGCCACTCTTTCCCCAGGTTGCAGCTGGGAATCTACAAACCCATCCGCGCTTACGGATGCTTGATATCCTTTTGATGCTTCAAGTTCCACGACAGAGTCAGGTGCAAGGATAAGTCCGTCCCTCAGGCCAGTATGGGCTGCCACCGGTTGGAGGATCATCATTTGGGCCTCCGGGAACACTATTGGTCCTCCAGCTGATAGAGCGTAACCTGTACTGCCGGTTGCGGTAGATACTATGACTGCATCCGCTCGGTAGTTTGTAAGATGTACGTGATTCACGGAAGTATTCAACTCTATCAACCGTGATACCGTACTTGTGCCCACTGTTACGTCATTTAAAGCGTGTATTGAAAGGCGGGGTTCATTCTGGCCGGCACGTATGATGTCAGCTTCCAACATCATCCTTTGCTCTACCCTAATTTTTTCTTCCCCGCGACTTCTGAGATCGATAAATTCCGGAAGACGCTCTAAGGCCTCTTCTGGGCTAAGCTCGGCCATGAAACCGACCTTGCCCATATTAATACCTACTATTGGAACATTATATGAGCTGATAGCTCTTATCGTTCGCAAAATGGTGCCGTCTCCACCCACCACCACTACAAGTGCTGTTGTTTTTAGGTCGGCTGATTTCACTTGAAGTTCTCCTGCAGAACAAATCCAAGCTCTTTTTTGCAGGTTCAGCGACATTATCAAGCCACGGGCCACATTTTCGGTTTCCGGCACTTGAGAATTATGGACGAATGCTATTTTTTCAGTGTAAGACATGATTTTGAACTACTTTAGATTCTACATGAGACCATTAAGGCGGGCTCTTTAAATCAATAGCATCACACATTCTGAGAGGCGGCCCTTAAGGAGGCATTGGTTATTCCAAGATCAAGATCGATGTGACTGCTTTGTGGGCAATTTCAATTATGGGAGACGGGAAAATTCCGAATATAAAAGTGCCTGTCATCGCCAGGAAAGCTGCGGAAGCTACACCTACTCCCGGTCTCAAAGGTTCTGACTCGTCAATGTCGGAGAAGTACATTACCTTAACAACTCGCAGGTAGTAGTAAGCAGACACAGCGCTGTTGACTACTCCTATTACGACTAACCACCAAAGGCCTGTGTCCATGGCTGCTCCGAATATGTAGACCTTAGCCATGAAACCGACAGTTGGAGGTATTCCGATCAGGGAAATCATTGATAGCGTCATGGCAGAAGCAAGAAAAGGTGATTTTCTTCCCAATCCTGCAAAAGTTCCTATCATGTCGCTTTTAGTTTTATTTGATACTGCGATTATTACGGCAAAAGCAGTTAGATTCGTCATCCCATACCCGGCTAAATAGAAAAGCACACCCGAAGGGCCGGCATTGTCGCTTCCTCCCGGAAGAGCAGAGATTGCTGCAAGACCAACCATCAAGTACCCAGCCTGAGCGACAGTACTATATGCAAGCATTCTTTTAATATTGTCTTGTCTTATCGCAATAAGGTTGCCTACGGACATAGATAGGGCACTTAAAACGGCGATCATCGTGGCCCATTCGATACTCAGGGTATCGAATTCGAAAGCTGTGTAAAACACTCTAATAATCACTGCAAATCCGGCTGCTTTGCTCGCGACTGATAGGAAGCCTGTCACGGGAGTCGGAGCACCTTCATAAACATCTGGTGCCCACATTTGGAATGGGACCGCGGAGATTTTGAACCCAAATCCTGCAGTAATAAGGACAATACCAAGCATCAGAGCAGGACTTAAATCCGTACCCAGTCTTGAAATCTGAGACGCGATCTCATTCAGCTGGCTTGACCCTGTAAATCCATACACCAGAACCATGCCGTATAGTAATACGGCGGAACTTACAGCACTGAGCACGAGGAATTTCATACCGGATTCGGCTGACCTAGATTCTCGGAGAAAAGCTGCAAGTGCAGCGATTGGAAGGGCGGTTAGTTCGAGTGCAACGAAGAGCGTAATCAACTCAGTAGAAGATGACAGCAGCATCATTCCTGTTGATGAAAACAGTATTAGCGCATAGTACTCACCCTGATGATTCCCGAATCTCCTCGCATATTCTGTAGAAGACAAAACGACGAGGGCCGCGGCTGCAAGGACTAAGTACTTAAAAAACAGGCTAAAGCCGTCCACTAGAAAAGTACCAGAAAATGCTTGCTCACGGCCAACACCCCAGAGCTGAATACTAAAGTAGAGAGGAACCAGTAATCCCACAAAAGTTATTACTGGAAGTACCCTTTTGTTTCTGACCATCAGATCAACGGTTATCACTACAGCAGCTAGGATAGCCACACTCAATTCAGGTGATAGTAGGTAAATATCGTGGAGGGTCATGCTAGTTTAGTGCCTTCATAGAAGTAACAATCGGCTCGAGTCCATCTGAGAACATTTCAGAGATCACTGAGGGATAAATACCAACCGATATTATAGCTACAACAAGTATCGCCACAGGCACCATTTCTGGTAAGGAGGCGTCAAGAAGATTGTTGTGATGTTCGGGCCTAGGACCAAATATTGTTCTTTGAATCATCCAGAGTATATATGCAGCAGTTAGCACTACTCCGACCGTCGCAATGATTGTAAATATCTGCCACGCTGGAAAGCTTCCGAGGAATATTGTCACTTCTGCCACGAACCCGCTCGTTCCAGGTAAGCCTAGTGACGCTAGACCCGCGATAAGTAGTGACGTCGCAAGGAAAGGCATTCTTCCGGCAAGTCCACCTAGATCAGGAATATGTCTTGTGTGTGCTTTTTCGTAAATGTACCCCACAGTTAGAAAAAGTAGGCCAGTTATTGTTCCGTGAGTGAACATTTGTAAGGCAGCGCCCGTCATGCCCAGCGTGGCAGCCGCACCTTTGGCCGAAGCAAGCCCTAGTAAGACAAATCCCATATGACTAACGCTGCTGTAAGCAATAAGCCTCTTTAGATCAGTCTGTCGGATAGTTATTGCCGCTCCGTAAATAATATTTATTACACCGAGTAAAGCTAGAAGCCATGAGAAGTCGAGGAGTTGGTCAGGGAACATTGCGGCAGAGACCCTGAACATCCCGTACCCCCCCATTTTTAGAAGGACTCCCGCAAGCATAACGCTGGCAGCTGTAGGGGCATCGGTATGGGCGTCCGGAAGCCAAGTGTGAAACGGGAATACAGGTAGCTTTATAGCGAAACCAATAATAGTTAGGAAGAATAATATTGAAGCTGGCAATATGAGATCTGCCCCAGCAATCTTATCTGGCAATAAAGTCATATCAAAAGTGCCGGTCGAAAAATATAGAGCCAATATTCCTACCAACATGAAGGCGCTTCCCAAAATTGTGAAGATCAGGAACTTCATTGCCGAGTACTCTTTTCTTCCACTTCCCCAGATTGAGATTAGGAAGAACATCGGAATTAGTTCTAACTCCCAGAAAAGGAAGAATAAGAAAAAGTCCATCGCAGTGAATACACCAATCACTGCTCCTTGGAGAACGAGTAACCACATAAAGTGCTCTTTGATACGGGAGGTAATATTCCATGAGGCAAATACAGCTACTATTCCCAATATGCCTGTCAGTAATACTAGCGGTGTGCTGATTCCATCTACTGCCAGAAAGTATTCGACCCTGAAAGACTCGATAGGAATCCAGTCACTAAAGCGATCTTCCAAACCGTGAGAGTCCGGGTTTTTTCTATATATCAAGAATATATAAGAAGTTATTAGAAGTTCCACAAATGTCGTAGCGACCGCGAAACCCTTGGCGGCCTTGCCTGAGAGAAACATAGCTATGATTGCAGCTGCCAATATCGGCATGAAGACTGCAATCGATAGAAGACCGTTGAATCCTTCCATAGAGTCGCCTATTTACCGAATATAAAAATCGCGGCAATCACTATGATGCCGATCGATGTTGCCGTTGCATACATTTGCATTTGACCAGTTTGGAGTTGTCTTATTAAGCCTCCGAAATTTGCTCCAAGCCACCCCAAAACGTTAACGGTTCTGTCCACGATATTCCTATCAAACCAGTCTGATAGGAGCGCAATTCCGTTGTAATAAAGTCGTTTGACTACTACCCCTTCGTAAAATTCGTCAATAAAGTATTTTCTGTGGAACAAGATATACACGGGTTTGAAGGTGTTTCCCACTGACTGTGGAGAAATTATAGGGTTGGGTTTGTACATGAGGAACGCTAACAATATTCCCAGAATAGCTATAATTGAAGAACTAACAGCTAATGGAGTGTTGAATTTAGATCCTTCCACGTGTCCCTGTATCCCCTCAGGTAGCCAGTCTTCCAGCGTATGGGACATCCAATGGTCTGGAACACCGGCGAGATCAAAAAGTGGGTTGGCGATAAAGCCGATTAATACTGCTGGGATGGCCAATAATACCATGGGCAGTACCATGGAAAACGAAGATTCGGCAAGGTGGACGGGTCCATGTCCCTGTGATTCAGGGTCGCTTTCAGAACCACCTTTGAAAGTCCCTTCGAAGGTCATGAAAAGTGCTCTAAACATGTAAAATGCGGTCATGAACACGGCGCTGATCGCCAAAACAAACACGATGGTGCTTACGAGACTCCCTCCGTTGATCCCACTCGTGAAGACATTCAAAAGTATCTCATCCTTGCTCCAGAATCCGGCAAGAGGGAATATACCGGCGAGGCTTAGACTTCCTATCAAAAACGTGGCGTAAGTAACTGGCATGTGCTTGCGAAGTCCACCCATGAATCGCATATCAAAAGTTCCAGTGGCGTGGTTCACGCTGCCTGAACCCAGGAAGAGGAGGGCCTTAAAGAATGCGTGTGTAAACAGATGAAATATTGCCGCACCATATGCCCCAACTCCTAATGCGAGCATCATGTAACCTAGTTGACTAACTGTTGAGTAGGCGAGGACCCGTTTGATGTCGTTGGACACTAATCCCATAGTTGCTGCGAAAACTGCTGTAATGGCACCTATTATTGCAACAACAGCCATTGCGGAAGGTGAAGAATCGAAGATAGGGAAGAATCTTCCAACCAAAAAGACTCCGGCGGCTACCATGGTAGCTGCGTGTATGAGTGCGCTGACCGGTGTGGGGCCTTCCATGGCATCTGGGAGCCATGTGTGTAAAGGGAATTGTCCCGATTTCCCCACCGCTCCCACGAATATTCCTACTGCGATAAGTGTAAGAGCCCCAGAACCTACCAATCCGGTTTGTACGAGAACTGGTAGATGTTCATTTATCGTGTCAATCTCTAAATAGTTGAGTTGATCAGGGTTTTCAATTCCCGCTGTTTTCATGAATAGGTAGATTAAGGCTAATAGAAACCCAAAATCACCAACACGGGTGACGATGAAAGCTTTTTTAGCTGCAGCCGCAGCCGCAGGCCTGTGAAACCAGAATCCAATGAGAAGATAAGAGCAAAGCCCGACAAGTTCCCAAAACACAAAAAGCTGTATTACGTTGGCAGCCATAATAAGCCCCAGCATAGATGCTGTGAAAAGCGACATATACGCAAAATACCTCGCATAGATTGGTCGCCCAAGTTCTTCTGGCCCATGGTGATTAGGCTCTGACCGTTGATTTCCTTGCTCGTTCATTTTCGGCGAAGACATGTAGCCGGTAGAATAAATCTGCACCATCAGGCTCACACCTGTAACGACCACCAGCATGATGGCAGTTAAAGGATCCAGCAAAATGCCCACAGTGAACTTCAGTTGACCGATCGTCAGCCACTCATATGGGGAATTCACTATATGGTGATTACCCCGCACCGCCACTTCGATATGGGGCAAAAGAGATATTACAAACGAGGCTCCGATGGCGAGGATCGCTACAGCACCAGAGACGATCGAATAACGATTGAAGAACGGTCTCACTACCAATGCAATAAATATAAAAGATGCTAGGGGTAAAAAGAAAATAGCCCAGATAAGCTGTTCGGTTACCATATACCCTAGAGTTTCCTCAATATTTCATCTGCCACATGCTCGCGGCCTTTCGGAACGTATATCTTGTAGGGCACTCGCTCTCCCCATGATGTTATTTCACCGTCCGGTAATATCTTGGTAGTCAGGCCTTCTGCCTCGAAAGTATCTTTCCACATTTCGGCCATCACGAGGTTTGGTACGATTTTATATTCGATCCACATACTTGTTAATTCTTCATGTCTGCAGCATCAGTTATCAGAATAGAGTGCCTTGATCGGTAAATGGCAACTATGATTGCTAAGCCAAGCGCGACCTCGGCAGCAGCAACTGTGATAATAAAAATGGTGAAAATTTGGCCAGTTAGCAGGAATCTGAAGGCGTTTTCAGCAGCATGTTCCCCTGCAGACAGAGCAGCAGGCACTGTATATCGGGAAATCGCGACAGCAGTTAAGTTAACCCCGTTAAACATTATCTCCAAGGACATTAAAACAGCGATGGCATGTTTTTTTGATAACGCACCGTAGAGTCCTATTGCAAATAAAATAGCGCCTATAATGAGAAATCGTTCTAGAGTCATTATTCTAACGACCTCTCACCAGTGACAGTGCACCCAACACTGCTGCTAGAAGTAGGACAGAGACCACCTCAAAAGCCAATACAAAATCCCGGAGCAACATTTCGGCTATTGATGGAATGGGGTTCGCAAAAATAAGCTCGGTCCCCGCTATCTGGGAATCGGTTAAGGATTCTGATCCTAGTAAGTTCCAATCGGTGGCTGAGACAGCGTAAATAGAAAGGGCCATAAATATAAGGGATATTAGAGCTACTGGGACTCGGAATCCGTGAGAAGGACTTCCTTCATCCAAATCTCTTGTCAGCAGGATGGCAAAAATTATCAAAACTGATATTGCTCCGACATAAATCATAAGCTGCACACCGGCCAAAAATTCGGCTCTTAGTAAGATGAACATTCCGGCCACACCAAGGAAAGTTACTATAAGAAATAAAGCTGACCTGAATAGGTCCCTTATCTGCACCACTGCTATAGCGGAAACCACCGTAGATAGAGCCATAACCCAGAAAATTATCTCCGTAATCAGGGATCCTTCTGTCCCGGCACCTAAGTTCATCGCTTCGCCCACTTTTCCTGCTGATCTTCCAAAGTTGGTTTTTCATGCCTGCCAACCTCGTCCCAGTCTGCATTGGCTCCTGCAGTAGGGTTGTACTTTCTATCGGATAGTTGTGGTCGGAACCTAGTACTGTGGGTCTTATCAGCCTTTTTAAGGCGTTCCATATCTATGACTAAGTTCTCACGTTCGTATGTACCTTCCTCAAAGCCGCTACCCATGTGAAGGGCATCATATGGACATGCCTCAACGCACAGCCCACAGAACATACATCGCCCTATGTCTATATCGAAAACATCTATGTCGTAGCTTTCGCCTTCCTGTAAGTTAATTCCACTTGTGTTAGTGACGATCTTAATTATTCCCAGGGGGCAGTATTTCGCGCAGCTTGCGCACCCGGTGCAACGCTGCTCATACCATGCAAATTCCTCCCCTCGGAATCGAGCGTCTTGAGGCATTCTTTCTTCGATCGTTTCAAGACCTATGAGTGATCTGATTGTTTTTAAGGGTCTGGTAAATATAAATGTTAGGGTGTTTTTTTCTTCGAGCCTTGCTAGATCTATCGGACTTGCCTTCTTATCCGGATATTGGTATATGTTGAATTGTCGGTTGGGCATTGCAAGATTTTTCATTGTAATCCCCAAGCCTTTTATTATTCCTACTCCATACATTTTAATCTGCCTCCGCAGCCATATTGGCTAGTGGTGAAGGTACTGGTTTAGGACGTTCTAGTTTCTTGTGCCCCAGCAAATTTAGTAAGACTAGGAGCGTACTTATTGTTATTGTCCAGTTGATGATTGACATTATCAGCAAATCAGACCTGCTAAGTTCTCCGGCGTTCCCACGTAATACCATAATTTCAATAGCTATCAGGAATATGTTAAAAAGGCCTAATCCGAAGAGCCCTTTCCATGCAAAGGCCATGATTTGGTCAACCCTCAGACGCGGCCAAGTAGCCCTAAACCACAGTAATACGAAAATCACGAGGAACATTTTTAGTGCAAACCACACCTGTCCCGGTATAGGATCGAAACCTTTCGTTCCTCCAAGGAAAAGGGTCGCAACCACTGCCGCCGTAACTATGGGTGCCATAAACTCCGCAAGAAAGAGGATGGCAAACTTAATACCACTGAACTCTGTGTTGTAACCGGAGCCGAGCTCCGATTCCGCCTCGATCTGATCGAAAGGTGTTCTACTTATCTCAGCCATTGCCGCTGCCATAAATACAAAGAAGCCCAAGGGCATAACAGCTATAAACCATATATCTTGGCTCTTTACGATTTCAGTCATAGCTAGTGAGCCGGATAATAGTAATACGCTCGTAATTCCTAGGGCCATAGGAATTTCGTAGCTTATAAGCATTGCGGCTCCTCGCATTGAGCCGAGAACAGCATATTTATTTCTTGAACCCCAACCTGCCATAAAAATGGCTATAGAGTTGACCGAAGTCACCCCTACGATAAAAAGAATTCCTATATTCAAACTTCCGAGGAAAGAATTCTCAGATAGCGGGATGACTGTCATGATGAGGAGTGTTGGGGCCACCAGTGCTATGGGGGCTAGTGTCATCACAGGTTTATCTGCTTCTTCCGGGAGGGTGTCTTCTTTCATGATCAGCTTCATAACATCAGCGAAGGGTTGCAAGAGTCCGAACGGTCCGTGTCTGTTGGGCCCTCTCCTTACGTGGAACCTACCAAGGACTCGCCTTTCGAACCATGTGTAGAAAGCTGTGGCTATAATCATCACGTTTATAACGATGAAAGATATTAAAATCCCAGTCGCCAAGTAAGAGATCCAGGCCGAAGATTCTCCAAGTCCTATAGATTCGAAAATTCCTCTGAAAAAGTTGTAAAAAGTATAGAAGTCTATGAGGCCCGATAGGAAAATCATCGGTCAACCTCTCCGAGGACGATATCAATGGATCCTAATATTATTATTAGGTCTCCCATCTTCCAGCCCTTCAACATATCCCTGAGTGGTGTCAGGTTGAGGAAGGAAGGTGCCCGGACTTTGCATCGGTATGGTGAGATTCCTCCGTCGCTGACCATGTAGAAACCCAACTCCCCCTTAGGGCCCTCTACAGAGCTGTAAGCTTCTCCGACTGGGGGTCTTATAATATAGGGGACTTCTGCGCGGATAGGCCCCTCTTCAATTTGCTCAATACATTGGGTGATTATCTTGACGCTTTCTCGCATCTCGGCAATTCGCACGTAATATCTGTCAAATGTATCACCCAGTGCTCCAATCGGAACCTCAAATTTAACTCTGTTATATATTTCGTATGGATCCGCTATTCTTAGATCCCATTGAACCCCTGAGGCTCTTAGATTGGGTCCAGATACTGAGCAGTCGATTGCTTGTTCATCCGATAGAATTCCAACTCCCCTAGTTCTAGCAAGAACGATCTCATTAGAGGATATCAAGGCCTCCAACTCATCTATGTAGTGGGGTAGGTCAACAATCAAGGAATGGAGTGATTCCCAGAACTCTTCGGTAGTGTCCTGAAAGATTCCACCGGGACGCATATAACTTAAAGTTATTCTTGCACCGCAGAGCATTTCGAACAGGTCTAGAATCCGTTCTCTCTCCCTGAAACAATAAGTCAATGGAGTTGCTAGTGCCCCTAAATCGTTTAATAGAAATCCTGTGGCCATTAAATGACTTGCGACACGTTGTAGTTCTGCGCTGATGACGCGGATGTATTGTGCCCTTTCAGGCACTTCTATCCCGGATAGTTTTTCGACCGTGCGTACATACGCTAGGTTATTTGACATGCTCGCGACGTAATCCATTCTATCCGTAAGTGTGACAATTTGAACGTAATTGCGGCTTTCTGCCAGCTTTTCTGTTCCTCTGTGTAAATAACCGAAGACAGGTTCGACGTCGATTATTTGTTCGCCATCAAAAGTAACGCGTAATCGGAACACACCGTGTGTACTTGGGTGTTGGGGACCTAGATTGATAGTAACTGGCTCTGTACGTATTCCTTCCAAGGTTAACCCAAATAATCCTTTCTTAGAGGGTGCCCCTCGAAACCTTCCCAAAGGAGAATTCGTTTCAAATTCGGGTGCCCTTCGAACTTGATACCCATTAGATCCCAAATCTCTCGCTCTTGTAAATCGGCGCCTTGCCAAACTTCTATTACAGAAGGAACGGATGGCTCAAGTCTTCCAGAGCAGGACAATTTCACGATACCGCTACAGTTGTTCCTCATCGAGACCAGGTGATACACCAGTTCAAAGTTTTCTATATAGTCGACCGCAGATATCGATAAAAGATAAGAGAAATCTAGCCCAGCGGGATTCTTTAATATCTTGCAAACTTCTAGGATCGTATGGGATTCCACCCAGACATCAGATTCGCCGCTTTTTATTACCGAGCCCGGAACACCTGGTTCTATGGCCTCAGCCATTTCGTAACCTGTAAGGACCTTCGTCAAGATGGATTCCGACTTTTTATGGAATATCGCTTAATCTTTTCGTGCAGTTGCATGATGCCGTAGAGTAGAGCATCGGGTCTCGGCGGGCATCCTGGCACATATACATCAACTGGGATAATGTGATTGACTCCTGGCACGACACTATAGGATCCGTAATATGGGCCTCCGCTAGTAGCGCAAACACCCATTGAGATTACCCATCTAGGTTCTGCCATCTGTTCATATACTCGCTCGATTGCCGGGGCCATTTTCCACGTGACTGTGCCTGCAATGATTATCAAGTCAGCCTGTCTGGGCGATGGCCTGAAAACCTCCATGCCGAATCTAGAGATATCGAAGCGAGACATCGCGCTTGCCATCATCTCAAAGGCGCAACAGGCTAATCCGAAGGAAAGAGGCCATACGGCGGATTTCCTTCCCCAACTAATTAATGCGTCCACAGAAGTTACCGCTATATTCCGCTGTAAGTCATCTGGAACTTCGACAAGAGGCTCGGCAAGGGCCTCCGTATGTGTCGATTTCAGATGATTAATGTATTTCCCCTCCTTTTGATCTAGATTCCAGGTAGTGTCGTGTAGAGGGATTTGCACGGTATTTTCGAGTAACAATTCTTTTTCAGCGGACATTTTTTAACTCCACTCTAAGGACCCTTTTTTCCAAGCATAGATCCATCCAAGCATCAGTATGCCGATAAAGATTACCATCTCAATGAGCACGAACATTCCAAATTCCGCTGACATCGTGCCAAAGCTTGCTGCCCATGGAAACAGAAATACAACCTCTACATCAAATATTACAAATAGCAACGCTATGCTGTAATAGCGAAAATTGAAATTGTTCCAACGCTCGGTAATAGTCTCAAACCCGCATTCGTAAATGCTGTTCTTAACAGCGGAAGGGTTATTCGGACGTATTTTCAGTACAGACAGTAGCCATGAAATAATCAGCATTCCCGTGGGAACCGCAACTGCGAGCGCGGCAAATATGGCAATAACACCATACTGTCTGAAGTATTCGTCGAGCATATTCCCCGCCGGTAGCTGCAAGTATTCCGTGGCAATTCTCAACTCATAACTTACGCTTGGTTATGCCTCAGAATCTATGGCGGAAATATAGCATAGAGATGATACCACCCGCAAGTGAAAAAACGCACGATATAGCCTTTCATAATGCCTGTAGTTGTATCAAATGGGATAATACCTTATCTTGCCATGGGGCCTTCGTTTTGGTTCAATTTCTTTAACTGCCAAGTATGAAGAACGCTCACTTACTTGTGCCTTATTTCTATTATTGGGATTATCGTCAATTGCCGAAAGGACTTTTCAAAATTTTTAGAATGCAGGGTTTCAACCTCGATACATATGCCAGAGTTTAACGTTGCCTCAGAAGAAGTACCTGAGGTGCTAACTAGGTATCGTGAATTAGTCGACGGTTCGCTAAAAAAGTGCCTCTCTCGCGATTCACTTTTTGTTTATGACATGCTTAGATATTGTATGGGGTGGGCTGATAATTCTGGGGAACCAATTCAGGGAACAACAGGAAAGTCGCTACGCCCATCTTTATGCCTATTTGCATGTGAAGCTGCCGGAGGTAGGTTAAAGGACGCAATTCCCGTAGCTTCGTCTATTGAGCTGATACACAATTTTTCACTTGTTCATGACGAGATCCAAGACTTTGATGAAACTCGCCACCACCGACCAACTTTATGGGCTGTGTGGGGTATACCTCGAGCGCTAGTTGCCGGCAATGTGCTTCGGATAATTGCTGATATTACTGTGGAAGAACTGCGAACTATTAACAGAGGTAAACCGACAGAAAGTGTCTCTTTACTTTCCCAGGCTTGTCTGGAAATGATAGAGGGACAATATATGGATATCTCCTATGAGGGACGAATTGATATTTCCCTGGATCAGTACATGGCTATGATAGCTAAGAAGACCGGTGCATTAATCAGGTGCTCCCTTCACATTGGCGCCGAGTTGGGTAATGTAGAAGAATCTGTAGTAAATGTGTTCAAAGAATCGGGTAGAGCCCTCGGTTTCACATTTCAGATAAGAGACGATATTCTAGGAATATGGGGGAGTGAAACAATAACCGGAAAGCCAGTGGGAGCGGATATAAGACGCAAGAAAAATTCATTGCCCGTTGTACACGCAATGTCAGAATGCAGTGGAACAGAAAGAAAAGCCCTGCTTGAGGTCTTTTCAAGGGAAAAACTGGGAGATTCTGAAGTGGATCTTGTGTTAGACATTATGGAGAACAACAACACCCTCAAATTTGCTCAAGAATTAGCTGATAAATATTGCGAGAATGCGTTGGATATTATGGAATCAGCTCCATTAAATAGTAGAACAAAAACAGACTTCTCAGATCTGGCCTATTTTCTTGCCCAAAGAAAGTTTTGATTCTGGATCACTTTCGACCGTGAAATTAGTTGACGTAATTTGCGCTCAAGATCTCTAAATCTAGAATTAGTGAATAAAATTCCATCGGATAAGGGCTGAGTGATTGAAAGGAATACTCGTACCTGATAGCAACGTCGTAAAATCTTTCCTTAGAAGACACAGATTTGAACGATCCGCGTTAAATGGTGGCATTTTTTTGGCAAATAAATTACAGGATGTAGGCGTTGCATCCGGAGCGATCGGCGAAAAATCTTATGAAGCGGCACTTAATCTTGTCGAAAACTATTCACCTGACTTCATAATATCGGTAGGTTTTGCGACGTCATTAAGAGATGAAATTCCTATAGGAACGGTGATCCTTTGCGAAAAGCTAATGTCTTTGAGCGGTCCCATGGCTCTTTGGTCTAATGAAAGCGCAAAAAGTCTCGATGTCCCGATTTGCCGTCCATTGCAATCGCTTTTTGATAATCTAGAC
The DNA here is from genome assembly GCA_964652755.1 of uncultured Dehalococcoidia bacterium. Lineage (GTDB taxonomy): Bacteria > Chloroflexota > Dehalococcoidia > Lucifugimonadales > UBA826 > UBA11795. The sequence goes on along the minus strand of CAZZBP010000023.1, from coordinate 3,364 downwards.
TACAAAGGTAAAACATTTATAAAGGATGGGTTGGTAAGTGTTCCAAGAATAGTCTCCAACGAAAAGATGAAATTGTGGTTTGGTAAGGAGTTTGGTTCGGCTGTTATGGACAGAGAAGGAGCTTTGGTTGCAGATGCGTGCAGTAAAACGGGAGTTCCCTTCGCGTTAATACGAGGAGTAACCAGTGCAAGAAGCTCAACGATTTCTAGGTTTAACAAAAAGCTAGAAATCGTCGGCCAGCCGGGTGCCTTCCGCCTTCTACTGTCGCCTGACAAACTACCTGCTTTACTTGCTTTCCAATTTAGGAGAAGAAAAGCTGTCAGAAAACTTGATCAGGTGGTGTCGCGAATTCATTCATTGTCTCTACCATAATCAGTCGGAGGAGCAAGGACCCTACTTTGTTTTCAACAAACGATCGGTCAGAGAGAGAACGTGGTGAATGGCTAAAGAAAAAGGGTTAGAATAATTCTAAAATCAGATTTTCAGAAATTTTATTGCTCATACCTCAAGCCTTTTATAAAGAGGTTCTTTTAGATGAACGTATCAGACGCCGTAATGAAAACGTATGCTTACACCCTAACTGTCGAGTCGGCTGTGGCGCCAGATTTTATAGACATTACTAGGAAAGTGGAAGAATGTATCGAGTCATCAGGTATATTGAACGGGATAGTCGTCGTGTTTTCCAAGCACACAACTGCTGCTATCGTGATCCAAGAAAACGAACCACTTCTTATTGAGGACTTCAAAGGACTCTTGGAAAGTTTTGCGTCAAGCAAAGGTGACTATCGGCACAATGATTTTGATGTACGCACCGTTCACATGCATGAAGACGAATGCCCAAATGGTCACTCCCATTGTCAGCATTTGATATTTGGCTCAAGTGAGTCTATCCCTTTGGTGGATGGAACAATGACTTTAGGAGAGTGGCAGAGAATATTTATGGTGGAGCTGGATGGAGAGAAAGCTACTCAGGTTGGCAATCGCAAAGTTGTGGTTCAGATACTTGGACAGTGTTAGAAACTCAGTGTTTAACACTGTGGCTGACTATGGAAAATGTAAAGTTAATATTAGCCTATAGATAGACGTTCAGAAATTCACGCCGCATTTGATCGAAAGGATTTCATGACTGTGCTGTCTGTGTTCATTATTTTGACCGCCAACTGGTGCCGGTGATATATTTCATAGCACATTGTTGACCTAATAGCTCAACAATGTGCTGAGGTGTGTTTAAATTCCAACCTCGTTGTGCCAATAGTAGGGTACCAAAGTCGATCTTTGACTAATGCGAGGTATGTTGAAAGGAGACCGTGAATACATGGCCGGACAGAAGGTCATATCCAGACAAACCGGAGTCGAAGAACAACAGTACAGATGGGGCTTTGAATTTGATATCGAGTCCGACGTTGCGCCTAAGGGATTGAACGAAGACATCGTTAGGTTCATATCGGCGAAAAAAAAAGAACCGGAATGGATGCTGCAATGGCGTCTTAAAGCCTTCAAACACTGGTTGGATCAAGGAGACGATTCTGCACCTACATGGGCTAAGGTTCAGTTCGACGAGATTGATTTCCAAGATATCATCTATTACGCAGCTCCTAAATCTAAGGAGGATGCCCCTAAGAGCCTAGATGAAATAGACCCTGAATTAATCGAGGCTTTTGATAAACTAGGAATCCCTTTAGAAGAACAGAAAAAACTGAGTGGCGTTGCTGTGGATGCGGTTCTTGATAGTGTATCGGTGGCGACAACATATCAAGATATGCTTAAAGAAGCTGGGGTTATTTTCTGCCCTATCAGCGAAGCCGTTCAGAGATATCCCGAATTGGTTGAGAAATACCTTGGTTCAGTCGTGCCATATAGCGACAATTTCTATGCGACTCTTAATTCAGCGGTGTTTAGCGACGGATCCTTTTGCTATGTACCTCCGGGAGTTAGATGTCCCATAGAGTTAATGACATACTTCCGCATAAATGAAGTAGATTCTGGGCAGTTTGAGAGAACCCTGATTATTGCGGACGAGGGAAGTTACGTAAGTTATCTTGAAGGTTGTACCGCCCCGATGCGAAAAACCCATCAATTACATGCTGCTGTAGTTGAATTGGTCGCCCTAAAGGATGCAGAGATCAAATACTCGACTCTTCAGAATTGGTACCCCGGAGATAAAGACGGTAATGGGGGAGTGTATAACTTTGTAACAAAGCGTGGTGCTGCTAGGGGAGAGAACTCTAAAATTTCATGGACTCAAGTTGAAACAGGCTCTGCCATAACTTGGAAATACCCGAGTGTGATATTGCAGGGTGACAACGCAGTGGGGGAATTTTACTCAGTAGCTTTAGTTAATAATTATCAGCAGGCTGATACTGGGACAAAAATGATCCATATCGGGAAAAATACAAAGAGTACCATCATAGCGAAGGGAATCTCTGCGGGTAAGGCAGAAAATACATATCGTGGGCAAGTAGCGATTTTGCCGAATGCGGATAATGCAAGAAACTTTACACAATGCGACTCTCTACTCATAGGCGACGAGTGCGGGGCGCACACCGTGCCGTATATTGAGGTGCGAAACCCCAGTGCTCAAATGGGACACGAGGCGACCACTTCAAAGGTCAATGATGACCAACTTTTCTACTTGCAGCAAAGAGGAATCGACCTTGAAGAGGCGAATTACATGATAGTCAACGGGTTCTGTAGGGGTATCTTCAAGGAACTTCCCTTTGAGTTTGCAATGGAAGCTTCCCAACTTTTACGAGTCAGCTTGGAAGGGACAGTTGGATAAATGGTTAATAGGAAGAACTTATTAGAGGTAAAGAACCTTCATACTTCAGTGGAAGATACTGAAATACTAAAAGGAATAGATCTAACTGTTGGGTTGGGAGAAGTCCACGCGATAATGGGGCCGAATGGCTCGGGCAAAAGCACTTTGGCGAACATCATAGCTGGTCGGCCGGGATACAGTGTCACTTCAGGAGACATCTACTATTGCGGGGAAAGCATAATTAACATGCAACCTGAAATAAGGGCTAGAAAGGGAATATTTCTTGCTTTTCAATATCCAGTGGAACTGCCCGGAGTACGGACCTGGCAGTTCCTGAAATCTGCCCTGGACTCAATCCGTAAGGAACAAGGGCACGAAGAAATGGGAATTAGAGAATTCGATAAGCTTCTTGAAGAAAAGAGAAAACTTGTAGAGATGGATCAAGATCTTGTGAAGAGGTCTGTAAATGAGGGATTCTCAGGGGGGGAGAAGAAAAGAAACGAAATTCTACAACTTGCTTTGCTGGATCCAAAACTAGCATTGCTGGACGAAACGGATTCTGGACTAGATATTGATGCTTTAAGGATAGTTGCTGAGGGAGTGAAT
>CAZZBP010000022.1:15060-27471 GCA_964652755.1 uncultured Dehalococcoidia bacterium | reverse complement strand
GATCCATAGAGACGTACCATTGTTTACTAACAATGGGCGCAATGACCTCATCGCAGCGGTCACAGTGGCCCACAGAATGTCGGAACTCGCGGCTTCCGAGAAGCCTGCCTTCTGCTTCCAAAGCGAATATAACCTTTGCCCGACAATCCGAGCGGGTCAATCCGGCGAAGGCGCCAGCATTTTCATTCATAATGGCATCATCGCCTATAACACTCAGCACCTCCAGGCCGTGACGAAGACCAATATCGAAGTCTACAGGATCATGACCAGGTGTTACTTTCAGGGCCCCACTACCGAAGTCAACTTCCACTGCCTCATCGCCAACAACAGTAATTGTCCTTTCCGTTAAGGGAAGATGAACTTTTTTTCCTATAAGATGTCGGTATCTTTCATCACTAGGATTAACAGCAACTCCTGTATCACCCAACATTGTTTCCGGTCGTGTTGTGCTCACGACCAAATCGTCAGATCCGTCCACAATTGGGTAGCTGATTTCAAACAATGCGCCATCTATATCTTTGTACTTCACTTCGAGGTCAGATAGGGCCGTTGAACATCTAGGGCACCAGTTAGTTATACGCTCCCCCCTGTAAATCAATCCTTTTCGGTAAAGATCCACAAAAGTCTTACGGACAGCTTCCCGAGGCCGTTCGTCAAGAGTGAAAGATACCCGAGACCAATCACAAGAGTTACCCAATCGCCTCAATTGTTTATAAATTCGCCCGCCATATTCGTCTTCCCACTTCCATATTCTTTTCTCGAACTCAACACGCCCCAAGTCATGCCGCGTTTTGCCTTCAGAGGCGAGTAATCTCTCGACAACTACTTGAGTGGCGATGCCGGCATGATCCGTGCCTGGAAGGAAGAGTGTGGGTTCTCCTTTCATTCGATGCCATCTAACGATCATATCCTCGATAGCAAATGTAAGAGCATGCCCCATGTGAAGCTCGCCGGTAACGTTTGGGGGAGGCATAATCATTACAAAAGGTTCTTTCTGATTGTTTAGAATAGGTTGGAAGTGCCCCGCTGAATTCCAGGATTCATAGATTCTTTCCTCGACCAGCGCGGGCTCATAGGCAGGAGCAAGTTGGCGTGGATTCTTAGGAATTGTCATCAGTTCACCATGAATATGTATCGGATAATAAGAAATGATAACAAGTGAAAGGACAATTTGGTCGTTTTATTGAATACATACATTAAAGCAGATACGGTACGGAAAATCGTAAAGCCAGGTCCTATATACCCCTGTGTAACTACGTTTATTGTCCTCGTTGTTTACTTAGCAACGATGCCAACTGCCCTGAGTTGGGGATATAAGAATTTTGGAATCGATTCACCCGAGCTACTAACTTCCGCACAATTATTTGGGATTCCTCATCCGCCGGGCTATCCCTTATATATGCTCCTCCTTGGAACTATTCTAAAGGTACTTCCTTTTGCAGACCCCGCGCTCTTAGGTAACCTGTTTTCTGTGTTGACTACTTTAACGGCCGTCCCGATCTTGTATTCGGCTATCCTAAAACTTCTCAGATCACACACGGGCATTAGAGGAGCATCACTGCAACTATGCAGTGCCGTCTCAGTAACAATCTTCTGCTTCCTGCCGATCATCTGGGGGGTTTCAACCATAACAGAAGTTTATTCCTTAAATATATTACTGATCACTGTCCTATTTTGGGCATCTGTCTCCCTTGTTATCCATCATCCGAAAGGTGATCGTATCTCACCAAGGTTATTGTTTGTCCTCTCAATTTCGATCGGCCTTGGATTGTCAAACCACCTTACTTTTATAGGATTCGCCATGCCCATGCTTTTTTGGGTGGGCCTAAAAATCGGATTGAGGCCATATCTGAAACCAATATTCTTGTTACCAATAGCTCTTGGTGCCTGCCTCTATCTATATCTACCGATAAGAACTCCCGCAGCCTTCCCTACGAACTGGGGGGATTCTGACACCTTAGGTGGGTTTCTGTGGATGGTACGAGCTGCACCGTACGGAGGTTACTTTAGTTTTCCTTGGAATGAACCCACATTAGACCAGAGCCTGTGGCCAGCCAGACTGATCTTCTCAGAACTAGGTCCTGTTCTTATTTTTCTTGCACTAATCGGGTTAAGAAGTCTCTACTTTTTTGATAAACACTTAGTTATCACCTCAGTAATATCTGGAATACTGTTCCTAAGCTACGGTGCAACATACAGAACCGCCGACTCCGAGGTAAACGTTACTCCGGTTCTTATGTTGAGTTGTGTTTTTGCCGGAGCAGGAATGTTTCAGTTATTACATGTTATCCAAGAATGGGTTATCAAACCCGAGACTGCCGACGCCTCCGCGAGGTTTCTGGGAATATCCAAAAGGATACTCACTAATATTGTAACTTCGACATTCCTTCTGCTATTACCATTCTTTTTACTGACGACCAGCTTCGATAGTTTAAATTTCTCCGATGACCGAGAAGCTTTGATCCGAGGAAGAGAAATCCATAATATGGGCTCCGATGACGCAGTTTTTCTCTTGTCAACCGAAAAGGATGTTTTTACAACATGGTATGTTCGTTACGTTGAGCAGCCATCATCAGTCAAGTTACCTGTCGCTGTACCGCTATTGCAATTCAATTGGTATAGACAAAACTTACCTCTTGATCTCCGGTTAGATGAAAGCGATATAAGTGTTAAGAACGTAGAGAATGTAGCAAAGAAGATTGCGGAATCCGGTATCGTCGAGGGACGTGATATCTATGTAACGAATGCGTACCTATACGAGGCCATTTCCGGATCAGTGAAAGGGGATAAAATCCATTTAATCGAACGGTGACAGGTTGATGACGGCTTTCATTTATGTGAGTATACGCCCTCTGATCCATTTGATGCCTTATTGATTAGTTTGTTCAAATGCAACCCTTCCAGAATAAATTCAAATGCCGCGACCTTCATGGAGATATTTGCAGAATCTGCTAGATCAACAAGAAGATCTTCCATTCCTTCAATCTTGTCTAGTACCTCTGTATATTCACCGTCAGGCCTATCTGGTCCTACTTCTATAGTCATACCATCATCAATACTTTCGAGTAATTTCGCGAGTTGTTCTCTTTCCACTGTTTCATTGAAGGTGTTCAGAATAGCTCTTTGTAGTATACCGTTGATGATTTCACCTTCTTTCCCTTCTTCAACAGTTTCCAATTCGAGCTTTCCTATTGTTGAAGCAGTTAGAAATTCCAAATCGCTGATTCTAGGACTGGATTTCACACCTTGTTTGACAGCGCGCCTGAATGCTTGTGCCAACAAGGTCTCGTAATTTGATATGGTCACTCTCAGGCTCACTCCCGATCTCTGGTTAATCTCCGGGCTTCTCCGAGCCAACTGGGTAAACGTCGCTACTAAAGTCTTCATAAACTCTGGTACATCGACATTATCCTCAACATCTTCAAATCGTGTTCTCTCTTGATTAACAATTTGTAATTCTTGCGTGAGAGTCGAGGGGTAGTGAGTCCGGATCTGAGAACCATAACGATCCTTTAAAGGAGTGATTATACGGCCGCGATTTGTATAGTCTTCAGGATTGGCAGTAGCGACGAGAAACAGGTCAAGAGGGAGCCGGATCTGGTAACCCTTAATCTGTACGTCTCTTTCTTGTAGGAGGTTAAACAAACTTACTTGGATTCTCTCTGACAAGTCGGGGAGTTCGTTGATACAGAATACACTTCTATGCGAGCGCGGAATCATCCCGAAATGTATTGCGTCCTCATCCGATAGATGCCTGCCTTCAGCAATCTTGATCGGGTCGATCTCCCCTACTAGATCAGCGACGGATACATCGGGCGTCGCCAGCTTTTCGCTATATCTCTTTTCCCTTCCCATCCATCCAATCGCTACCCTGTCTCCCTTGTCACGAATAAGGCCGATGCACTGACGACAGATAGGTGATAAGGGATCATCGTTGATATCACATCCTTCAATAACCGGTACATATTCGTCAAGGAGTGACGTTAACTGACGAAATATCCTTGTCTTAGCCTGTCCGCGTTCTCCCAACAGGATTATGTCCTGCCCTGCAATTAGCGCATTTTCGAGTTGGGGAATTACAGTAAATTCAAAGCCTATAATCCCGGGAAAAGTGATATCCCCTTTATTGATTTTATCTATTAAATTTTTCCGTATCTCCTCCTTTACACTTTGAGGCTGGTAACCGGATTTCTTCAGTTGACCAATTGTTTTGGGTCTAGGCACGCTCATAACTCAACTTTCCCTTTCCAGGTTCCCTGGGTTTCCTGGATTTACTTTTGATTCAATGGCACGGTGTATTTCCACCGCTGCATAATCCAACTCTCCCCCCAATAAAACATCAGGTTTTGATACCCTGACCGTGACCTCACAAACAGGATAAAATTGAAGAATCCTTTCTGCGATAAGTTCCGCCACGCTTTCAATGAGTTTAAACGGAGCCCCTTCGACAATCCGTCTCACCGTGGAGTAGATCTCGGCATAATTGCACGTCACTTCTATATCGTCGGTGCTCCCAGCGAGCCTGAGATCTTTTCTGCAAGTTACATCAACAAGGAACCTTTGGCCTTGCTCCCTTTCAAGAGCTTCAACACCGTGAAACCCAAAAAACTTCATTTTCCTCAATATGATTTTGTCGTACTTAGGAGACGATTCCATTACTGACACAACAATTTCATATTCTCTGCCAAATCCAACAAGGCTCTTGCTCTCTTCACCACAGGAATATCTACCACGACACCGTCTAGCGAGGTAGATCCTCTACCCTTCTCCGCAGCTTCGTCGAATACCTCAATTATTTTACGAGCATGCTCGATTTCCTTTCCATTAGGGGAAAAACAGGTATTTATGGTTTGAATTTGGTCAGGATGAATCGCAAATTTACCTTTATATCCAATAGATCGAGAGCGTATTGAGTCTTCATTTAGCCCCTCTGTGTCTCGGAACGCAAAAAAGGGGGTGTCCAATGCTGGAACCATAGCAGCCCTTGCCGAGATCGCTAGATGATTCTTAGCGTGCATTATTTCCCGGCTATCCTCTCTACGCTCAATACCCATATCATTTGTAAAGTCTTCTGCCCCGAATGCTGCTCCGCAAACTCTTTCAGAGGCACTTAGAATCGAAAAAGAGTTCATTACTCCCAATGCTGTTTCAATCCATGGAAGGAGCTTGATTGAACCGACTTCCAAACCAGCATTTTTCTCGGCACAATCCATCAAAGCAATGATTTCGGCGATATCTCCAATATCCCCTACCTTCCCCACAGATACTCCGTATACCCCTGGTACGGCAATCGCACTAAGATCATCTTTCAGCAAGCCTGTGTCTAGAGAGTTGAGGCGAGGAATAACTGGACGACCTGTTGAGGAAAGTAATTCGATATGGGCACGTACCGTTCCCCTCGCCTCTTCCTTATCGCCGACGGCAACCGAATCCTCCATATCTGGGACAAAGATGTCTGGCTCGCATAAAGAAGCTTTCTGCAGCATTCTTTCTTGATTCCCGGGAACAAATAGAAGACTCCTGAAGAGATCCAATGTGTTATGTCCTTTATGATTATTATGAAAAATTAGCCCTAGAATCTGCGGGCGAGTATAGCATCGTAGTATGAGAGGGAAGACTTCAGCAAGGAAGGTTTCCGTAAAATATCCAGTATGGGGTGATTGCTATGAATTCCAAAATCGAAATCTTCGCGTTAAAGGGATTACCAGAGTTTATTGAGGATGACGACCTCGTCGGTCCCATAGTGGCCTCAGCAAATGAGTGTGCAGAGGGAATCTCAGAGGGAGACATAATCGTAGTAACTCAAAAGATAGTTTCGAAAGTGGAGGGTATGGTTGTACAACTAGCGTCAGTAACGCCTTCAAAACAAGCTTTGACTCTCTCACGAACAACTGGAAAAGACCCTAGGCTTGTTGAACTCATTCTCAATGAGTCAAAAAGTATCATTAGGACGGATCCCGACAGGGGAATAATCATCACGGAAACCCACCACGGTTTCATTTGTGCGAACGCCGGAATAGATTCGTCAAATATCCCAGGGGAAGAAAATGTGTGTCTGCTCCCAAGCCATCCGAATAGATCAGCAAGTCATATCAGGGATGCCATTCTTAAATCGGCCAAGGTAAAGCACGTTGCAGTGATTATCTCAGATACCTTCGGGCGCCCCTGGAGGGAGGGTCACCTAAATTTTGCTATTGGTACTGCGGGTATCAAACCGTTGGAAGATTACAGGGATACGATCGACGCAGTTGGGAAAATAATGAGGGTTACTATGACAGCGACCGTTGACATCGTCGCTGCTGCTGCAGACCTAGTCTCTGGGAAAGCTACTAACACTCCCGTTTCCATTGTGAGAGGGCTTAATTATGAACCTTCCGAACAGGGAATGGAGGACCTCCTACGGACTCCAGAAAAAGATATGTTCCGTTGATAACCGTATCTAGAATACATCTTCCTCTTTTACTGTTTCAGCTACTGAAGCATAATTCGCCCCCACTGAATAACCGGCACTGCCGCTCAATTGCTCCAGTGAAACATCGGAACCCCACGCAGAACCTTCAAAGTAATTCATGAAGTCCTGCTCAGCCCCACAGGCCTTACACCCGCCGGAGCTAATTGGACCGTCGGGATATCCTCTTATCCAGTGATGGCTACATTCTGAATCGGATTCATCGATGCTTGAAACCTTGGTATTCATCCTCTCAATAGTCAAGGCTACCAACTCCTAAATTTTCCAAAATTTAAGTAATTTTCACAAGCAAAATAGTATAGCATTTGGCTATGTGAATGCACAGTGAGTATTCCTTGCATAAATACTGTTCTTTTTGACTACCACTCTTCTAATCTGTATGCGGCGTCCCAGAACCGATATTCATATTCGCTACTCTTAATAAATATCTCCTCAAGATTTTTCCTGACGTTAATCGGCATATCCCTAACTTCGCGGTCTATAAAACTTCTGAGCCATAAGGCAAGTTCTGCAAATTCCTCTGAGTTGTACATCTCTATCCAACGGGAATAGAGAGGTGCATTTTTTGGCAATCCTAAGGCGAATAGGGCCTTGCCTATTTCAGAATAGCCCCAGGAACATGGAAGGATAGCTGTAGCAGCGTGCAAAGCGCCGCCAGAGTAAGCTACTCCCAGTAAGTGTTTTGTATATCCGTCTGTCGTAGGAGACGGTGGAGTGCCCAGTATGTCTTCTTTAGTAAGGCCAAGGTCGCCGCAATAGCTGAGGTGTAGGTCCATCTCGATGTTTAGCGTTTCGTCAAGTAATCTTGCAAACTTTCCCATATCCTCTAAAGAGGGCGCCTTTGCTGCCGCAATTGCAATCGCCCTAGAAAACTCTAGAAGGAAAATATAATCTTGCTTAAGGTAGTATTGGAACATCTCCATGGGGAGTGTTCCTTTCCCAATCCCAACGACAAAAGGATGGTTATGTTCCCTCTCCCAAAGCCGGTCAGCCTTGTCCCGTAAGTATGCTGTGAAGCTCATAGCTAAATCTAGCTCCTATAATTGTTCCAACCTTATTTCTTCCCCTGAAGGTATACTGCGGAACTCTTTCTCATCACCGTCGATTTTTCCCAAAACATTTACGGCGCTCGCGGCACGGACCTCGTCACCCAAACTAGCCGGTGTACGACCGAAGAATATACAAAATGCATTTCCCGGAGGCCAAAAGGCTATATCCCCTGACTCGACTATGTCACTTGCATTCTCATCCAGCGGCATCTTTAGGTTGACGCTGAAGTATATTTCGTCTCCCCAAGTATTTGCTCGTCCGGTTATCGGCAGACTATCCCAAAAAGCATCAGCAGAGCTTCCTTCAGCTAAAATGGCTATTATTCGTAAGTTTTTAGTCGATATGGTCATTTTTCGCTCAGACATCTGTTCCTCCGCGTTATTTCAAGTTAGAAATTAACAAAAATTGACAATTTATTGTGAAGAATCATCTACAGGAATAGTATAAGCAAACTACTTTAGGGGTTCGTTTTGAACACTTCTGGGTACATACTTACAATTGATCAGGGTACAACAGGCACAAGAGCCGGGCTCGTTGACGAGTCAGGGAAGCTTTTGTGGTCGACATACCAAGAAATCAGGCAACATTATAGAAATTCCGGGTGGGTAGAACAGAATCCAACCGATATATTAGAAAGTGTCTATTCAACAATAGACTCGCTGTTTGACGATCTTGAAATTAGTCCGAGCGCTGTACAGGCTATTGGGATTACTAACCAACGGGAGACAACCTTGGTCTGGAATAAGCAGACTGGGAAGCCCATCACCAACGCCGTAGTATGGGAATGTCGAAGAACCACTGATATTTGCAACAATATGAAAGAGCAAGGGCTATCAGATACTGTAGCCGAGGTTACAGGTTTGACAATAGACCCGTATTTTTCCGCCACCAAGATTCGGTGGATCCTCGACAATGTGACCGGAGCAGACCAGGACGCGAAACAAGGAAAACTGGCTTTCGGTACCGTCGATTCCTGGCTGGTCTGGAATCTCACCAACGGCACTCAACACATAATAGATACATCTAATGCCAGCCGAACGATGCTTTTTGATATCCGGACCAAGGAATGGTCAGACGACATGCTGGCATTAATGGACATACCCAGATCTATGCTGCCTGAGATCGTACCGTCGAGTGGTCCATTAACTACCGGTGGAGGCAACTTTTTCGGGGGATACCCTATCCCGATTTGTGGAATTGCAGGAGACCAGCAAAGTGCTTTATTCGGGCAATGCTGTTTTTCCCCTGGAATGATGAAGGTCACGTATGGAACTGGTGCCTTTTTACTCATGAACACCGGGCCGGAAATTCTGAGATCAAAAAAAGGGTTACTCACCACCGTGGCATGGGACCTAAATGGCACACTGAATTACGCATTGGAAGGGGGGGTGTTCTCAGCGGGCTCCACTGTCCAATGGCTTAGAGACGAGATAGGAATAATTCAACAATCGGCAGAGATCGAGTCACTGGCGCTATCGGTGCCAGATAACGGTGGCGTATACCTCGTGCCTGGTTTCAATGGACTTGGAACACCTTACTGGGATCCTGAGGCTCGTGGTTCAATACATGGCCTTACGAGAGGAAGCAACCGGGGACACCTAGCGAGGGCGACCTTGGAATCCATAGCTTACCAGTGTGACGACGTTCTAAGATTGATTGCAGAAGAATCTGGAAGGAAAATTACTTCGGTAAGGTCCGATGGAGGCGGCTCAAGTAACGATATGCTCATGCAATTTCAGGCCGATATATCAGGGGTTTTGATCGACCGTTCTTCATCCCTAGAAACCACCTCACTTGGGGCGGCATACCTTGCAGGGCTCGGGATAGGTTTTTGGGAGAGCCAGAATCAAATAGAGGGATTATGGGAAAGCCGGGGGGTCTTCTCGCCTAACATGGATCCTTCCCGTAGAGCTTTACTTAGACATTATTGGTTAAAGGCAGTCGAGCGTTCCCTAGGCTGGGCAGCAAAAAATTGAATATATTAGGAGAAAATCATGCCTACGATAGCTCCAAACAAACTTCAGGAGATTGCCCAAAAACTTCTTATGGGCGCCGGAGCCTCTCAAAATGAATCTGAAATTATTTCCAGGCACTCCATAGGAGCGAACCTCGCAGGACATGATTCCCATGGCATTATCCAAATCCCCACATACATCGACCGCATGGATAGAGGACATATTGTCCCAGGTGCCGAATATGAAATTTTGAAGGAATCAGCTACTACAACTGTTGTTGATGGCCATTGGGGGTTCGGGTATGTAGTAACAGAGCGGACAATGCAACTCACTATAGAGAAGGCGAAAACACAGAATGTAGCGGCGGCGACCGTGCACAGGCAGAGCCACATTGGACGGTTAGCGAGCTACCCGCTAATGGCGGCAAAAGCTGACATGATCGCGATGATAACCGCTGATTCAGGACGTGCGGCAAAGGGTGTCGTTCCCTTCGGAGGCAAGGAGAAAAGACTCGGTACAAATCCGATATCATTTGCTATGCCAAGTGACCTTGAAGGGCCGTTCTTTTTGGATATGGCCACAAGCGCCGTCGCCGCAGGAAAGATTAATCTTGCAAAAGCCAGAGGTAATAAGGTTCCGGAAGGTTGGATTCTTGACAGTGACGGAAATCCGACAACGGAACCTAACGCCCTTTCCTCCGGTGGCGCTATTCTCCCTCTCGGGGGAGAAGAAGGTCACAAAGGGTATGGTTTGTCTTCTATGGTCGAAATTTTTTCGGGTGTCCTGACAGGTTTAGGATTCGGACACGATCCATCAGGGAGACATAATGACGGTTGTTTCATGGCAGTCTTCAACCTTGCCGCATTTCGAGATGTAGCTGACTTTAAGAAGGAGATTAAGGAATTCGCTCAATATTTAAAAAGCTCTGAACCTGCTAAAGGGTTCAAGGAAGTCTTCTACCCCGGAGAGTTAGAGCACTTGAGAGAATTAGAACAAAGAGTAAATGGCATCTTTGTGGAAGAATCCACTTGGGCTACCTTAGGGTCACTTGCGACGAAATACAATGTAGAGTCAATTATGAATCTTTCCTAAGAGGAACAACTATATTTGATTGGCGATAACATTCCCCATAGCTGATGTGCTCACTGTTTCCCCACCATCTGATGAAATGTCAGCAGTCCTATAGCCCTCGGATAAAACAGAGTCGACGGCTGCTTCAATTGAGTTAGCTTCCCCGTCCATGCCAAAAGAGAGCCTTAACATCATGGCAGTGCTTAAAATCGAGCCGATAGGGTTCGCAATTCCCTGACCTGCTATGTCTGGAGCTGTGCCATGAATGGGTTCATAGAGGCTTACTCGTTTACTGCGAACCTTTTTGCCGGGAAGAGAGGAGAGACTTGCGGAGGGGAGCATGCCCATCGAACCCGCCAACACTGAGGCTTCATCTGTGAGAATATCTCCAAAAGTGTTTTCGGAAACAATTACATCAAAAGACGAAGGGTTTCGGATCAGTTGCATCGCTGCGTTGTCCACAAGAATATGTTCAACTTCAACGTCAGGGTATTCCTCGGACACTTCTACGGCAATCTCTCTCCACAACCGTGAAGATTCCAATACGTTTTGCTTATCTATTGAGGCTAGCTTTTTTCTACGCCCCATGGCTAGTTCGAAGCCAACTCGAATAATTCTCTCTATTTCAAACTCCGTGTATTTGAGCGTGTCTATCCCCCTCCTACCTCTAGTCGTCGTCCACCGCCTTTTGGGTTTACCAAAGTATAGTCCGCCTGTGAGCTCGCGAAGCACGAGCATATCCACACCCACCAGATATTCTGGCTTAAGCGGGCTTGAATTAATAAGAGATGGATACACTTTTACGGGGCGCAGATTCGCAAATAGACCAAGAGACTTTCTTATTGCCAATATTCCGTCTTCAGGTCTCACGTCATTGGACGGATCGTCCCATTGGGGGCCACCCACAGCACCAAAAAGAATCGCGTCCGATTGGTTGCAGGTCTCCACGGTTTCTTGGGGCAGCGGCGTTCCGTAGTCGTCAATGGCATTGCCACCGATACGTCCGTTGAAAAGAACAAAATCGTGCCCGAACCTATTACCTACTGCCTCCAACACTTTAAGTGACTCCGTGATCACTTCAGGACCGATACCATCACCTGGAAGGACAGCAATTGAACGTCTCATATTATTAAACTCCCGAATAGAGAAAGATAATCCAAAGGATCGGCTTTAATTCCTATGTAGCAACTATATTAACAAGCCGGCCTGGTACGAATATTATTTTTCGCATTTCTTTGCCGGCGATGTGAGCTTGCACTTTCTCACTCTCCAAGGCAAGTGCGGTCGCATCCGATTCAATTACATCTACTGGCGCGAGAATACGATCTCTTAGCTTACCATTCACTTGTATAACAAGAGTTATCTGTTCCTCCTCAGCTAGGGTTTCATCATACTCTGGCCAAGGCTGGAGATGGATGCTGAAGTCGTTACCGAGTTGTTCCCAAAGTTCTTCGCTCATGTGGGGTGTGATCGGTGACATCAGTATAAGTAGATGATCGAGGCTATTTTTCCACTTCTCTGCGCTTACTAGCTTCCTTGAATAAAATAATGCGAGCTGGTTCGTATATTCCATAAGAGCGGAAATTGCCGTGTTGTACTTAAATCTTTCCACATCCTCGGTGACTCTACTGATGGCCTTGTGAAGTACCCGATCTAACTCTCTATTTGCCGCCTCATCTCCTTCATCCGGTAGAACGTCACGGTCGCGTCTCACCGTATCCCATACCCTGTTAAGCCACCTCGCAGCACCATTAATACCGGAATCACTCCATTCTCCACCCTGTTCCCAAGGCCCGATAAACATCAAGTATGTACGAACGACGTCTGCGCCTACTGCCTTCACGTATTCATCCGGAGCTATCACAT
>CAZZBP010000022.1:384-15050 GCA_964652755.1 uncultured Dehalococcoidia bacterium | reverse complement strand
ACTCATTTTGCTACCTTTATAAATGATAGTCCCTTGGTTGAAAAGGCGTTGAAAGGGCTCGTCAAAATTGATAAGTCCCAGATCCCTCGCTGCCTTAACAAAGAAGCGAGCGTAGAGGAGATGCATAACGGCATGTTCTACTCCACCAGTGTATTGATCTACAGGATTCCATAAATCTACTGACTTCGGATCAAAGGCACCCTGGTCATATCTGGGACTCGTATATCTAAGAAAATACCACGACGAATCGACAAAGGTATCCATGGTATCCGTCTCTCGCTTGGCATCTTTTCCACAATTAGGGCAGTTTACGTTCACGAATCCATCATGAAGCGCTAACGGGGATTCTCCAGTCGGAAGAAATTCCGCATCCTCTGGCAAAATAACTGGGAGATCCTGGTCTGGGACTGCGACAGTCCCACAGTCGTCGCAATAGATTATAGGTATCGGAGTGCCCCAATAACGTTGTCGCGAAATCAACCAATCCCTCATTCTATAATTAACTTGTCTTTTCCCGATTTTCTTGTCCTCAATAAAATCAGCTATCGCTTTTAGTCCCTCCATGCTGTCTAATCCATCAAACTGACTGGAATTAACTTGGATTCCTTTATCAAGGTACGCCTGAGTTAATTCCTCTCCATCCCAACCATGTGGGGCCACGACTATTCTGATGGGCAAGTCATATTTGGAAGCAAATTCAAAGTCGCGTTCATCATGAGCCGGAACGCCCATGACTACCCCAGTGCCGTAGCTGTGCAGGACGTAATCTCCTATGAGAATCGGTATCCTTTCACCGTTGAGTTTATTGACGCAGTAGGAGCCAAGAAATACGCCTGTCTTATCTCGTTCTGTAGACAGACGTTCAATCTCTGACGCTTGACGCGACCGCCTAATGTAATTGCTGACTATTTGGGATTGTTCTGTGCTCGTTAGACTCTCAACAAGAGGGTGTTCCGGAGCCATAACAACGAATGTGACACCGAAAACAGTATCGATCCTAGTGGTGAAAGTCAGGAGGTTTTTTTCCCTCAGTCCGTATTCCGATATATCGAATTCAACTTCTACACCTTCGCTCCGACCGATCCAGTTCGTTTGCATAGTGTTTATGCGATCTGGCCACTCCATCTTCGTTTGATCTAACAGTTCTTCCGCATATTCGGTGATTTTCAAAAACCATTGGCTCATGTCCCGGTGTGTCACTTCAGTATCGCATCGCTCACAGAAACCATTAATAACTTGTTCATTTGCTAGGACAGTTACGCAGGAAGGACACCAGTTAACCGGGGCATTAGCCCTATAGGCCAGACCGGTTTTATAGAATTGTAAAAAAAACCACTGATTCCATTTGTAATATTCTGGAACACACGTGATTACCTCTCGATCCCAGTCATACATAGGACCCAAGGTTCTTAATTGACCCCTCATCCTCTCTATATTAGCCATCGTCCACTTATGAGGATGTATACCCCTCTCTATAGCAGCGTTTTCCGCGTTCAGTCCAAAAGCATCAAAGCCCATTGGATGAAGAACGTTGTAACCCTGCATACGTCGGAATCGAGCGTGAATATCAGCACCGGTCATGACAAACCAATGCCCTACATGCAGATCCCCTGAAGGATAAGGGTACATTGTGAGTTCGTACCAATTATCTTTTTTGCCATCATCTTCAATGGCATAGAGTCCTTCCTTCTCCCATCGTCCCTGCCATTTTGGCTCAATTTGATTATGAGGGAACCTAGTATCTATGGCTTTAATACCAACCATTAATTTCTCTCAAATTCTCCATATGTTTTGAAGCGTACTCTAAGTACACCTATCTGGAACTAGTGACTCAATTTCCCAGCGACCGAACGACAGCATTTCCGACTGAATCCGTCGAGGAATTGCCTCCCAGGTCCGGAGTCAAAATTTCTCCTTGTATCAAAAGACCCTGCACAGATTTCTCTATATCATCGGCCGCCGCATTTTCACCAAAATGCCGGGCCATCATCGCGCCCGTTAATATTTGTGCCATCGGATTTGCAACCCCCTTACCCATAATGTCCGGAGCGCTGCCATGTACGGGTTCAAACATAGAAGGGTATCTTCTTTGTGGATCTAGATTCGCGCTCGACGCCAAACCCATACTCCCTGTTATTATCGCGCCAATATCGGTCAAAATATCGCCGAATAAATTGCTCCCTACCACTACATCAAACATTTCCGGTTTTCTTATAAAATCCATTGCGGCTGCATCTACCAGCAGGGAATTTGTCTCCACGTCAGGAAAACCCTCTGCAACACGTTCAAAAGCTCTATCCCACACAAGCATCCCATAGCCTTGCGCATTAGATTTTGTGACCGACGTAAGATGTTTTTTCTTATTACGTCTCCTAGCAAGTTCAAAGGCGTAGCGAATCACACGTTCACATCCCATCCTGGTGAAAACCCCGGTTTGTATGCCCACCTCTTCTGGAAACCCCATGTATTGAAAGCCACCTACGTTGGCGTATTCACCCTCCGTATTCTCGCGTATTACAACCATGTCAATATCGAATGGTTTCTTATCCGAAAGGGGAGAGGTAATACCTGGATAGAGTACATTCGGGCGCTCACATACATATTGATCGAACCTGCGTCGAATAGGCAGTAGCAATCCATTAAGAGTTATGTGGTCCTGAATATCGGGGTGGCCCACCGCTCCAAGGAATATTCCATCGTATTCAGACAATGTGTCCAGGGCGTCGGATGGCATCATTTCTCCATGTTTTTTGTAATACTCCGATCCCCAGGGGAACTCCTCGAAAGTCCATCCGAACGGATAATTCTCCGACACTGCCTTAAGAACTTTTATCCCTTCTTCGACAACTTCAGTTCCTATACCATCACCTCGTATAACTGCGATCCTATGGTTAGCCATCAGTTTCCTTCCATGTCTGTCTACCGCAAGGAATTAATATCCCTTCACATTCGATCATAAAATAATACCCCAACACTTCTTGACGTTCAGCAAGATGGCAATCCTAAAGGAAATAGTTGCCTAATGCACAATTTGACATCAGGTAATTAACGTTAGTCGACAAACTGGAAACTCAATGCCTATTAGGATGCAGATCCAGCCCGGATTGCCGCAATTCCTAGCTCCTGTACATCAGCAGGAGGAGTCATACGGTCACCCGAATCCATCAACAAGCCGTATTTCAACGCGGCTTCATCGACCCAGTACCATCCTTCATACAAAGGTGGATCACGATTGGTTGGAGAACAAAAATATATAAAATCAATGTGTTGGTGAAATCCGTATATCTGATCGTCTATATCCTCAACGAGTACGTGTTCCGGACTTGCTACAGACAAGGGATACTGGAATCTTAATTCCCTATCTCTCCGAATGACTTCGACAGATAGTCCGGTTTCCTCTTTCACCTCTCTGAGGACCGCCTCCACTGGATCCTCGTTTTGTTCAATATGGCCACCAGGAGGTAAATATTCCTTCACCTTCTGGTGCCAATGAAGCAAGACACTGGAACGTTGGACGACATATCCACTGGCAGTAAAGTGCCTAGTAATCCCTTTCAAATCGGGCTTCCAAGTCTTTTCTTTTTTCTAATGAATCGATATAGGAAAAATGCAGCGATCAGAATTCCCAGCCATATAGGACTAAAAACCAGAGCCCATATAATTGCGCTAAGTATTACGTAGCCAGCTCCAGTAAGACTGCGTACCGCAGTCTTGGATGATTCTCCAATATCCCATCCACGAACCACCCAGCCTTTCGGTTCTAAGACGTATACACTCACTTCTCCGGCGCCCTCAATAGTCCCATATGCAGTCTGACCTGTTACCGTCAACCTTGCCCTGTAAGGGAAAGGTCGCGAGTCGACATACTGATGGGTTGCCAGAGCCCTGGTTCCTGATCCTTTCGCAATTACATCTTCGACGACGGTTCCGTCTCCGAAATCCCATGAAAATCGGATCTCATCGATCAAAGGTGAGCGTGTGAAGGATCCTTGAAAGTCAATATCTTCGCCCGCGTATGCCTCCAAATATTCGCCGGCGAACACTTCTATAACGGGCATTCTTGAAACCGAAACTGTCAACGTATCCTCGCCTTCAAATGTACGGTTATGGCCATGTCCGTTCAATACAATTTTGGCAATATACGGAGAGTCCCTATCATCCGTATATGAATGGGAAACCGTTGAAGTGACTAATGTATTCCCTTCGGCAGTTGGAGCAGTTCTGTCACCGTAGCTAAGGGGACTCCCGTCGCCAAAGTCCCAGTAGAAAGAATATCCTTCTACAGTTTCCGGGGCTTCAAAAAGGGCTCGGAATCGGACGATACCACCGACGGAAGTACTTAAATCATCGCCTGCATTGACATTGATTTTAGATGGTTTCACTAGAAGGTTTGTCGTAATAAGAGAATACGCTGAAGATTCCTCAAGATACTTAATTTGCCCTTTCAAGACCTCTAACTCTGACTGAACGTCCGTAAGCTCTCGCCTTACCTCTAAGACTTCTTCAACCTTCTCTGTTTTACCCATAAGTTCAAGCAAAGCTTTCTCAGTTGCCTCTAACGACGTCAGTTTAGAGGTATTGTCTATGTACTGTTTTGTCACATCACGACTATCCAGGGATTCCGAATTTATTTCTATTGCCCCCTCCTTAAACGTAGTGACAATTCCGCTGAGATCTTCTGCGGGTACCCGTGCGACCAGCACTGCCCGAGCAGCACCTTTTATGTCTGAGGAAACTACCCAGCCTCCAGACCCCATAACTATCTCAGTTAAACGGGAGATTGTCTGATTTAGATCCGTTACGGTCATGGTCAAAGTCGAATTAGCTATTACGATCCTTTCGTTTGGAGATGCTTCCGCAAAATTAACACTGGCTTGTGTGGAGACATTTAATCCGTTTTGATCATTGAACATCTGCGACGCGGTGGCCTTTTGTCGGGATTTCTGTGTTGGTTCTTGATCAGATAAATCGGGGTGCACAGGAAAAACCTGCGGTAGCGGGATCGAAGAAACAACACCAGCGCCTTCCATGTTTTGTGGGAAGTCCCCACTCTCCCAGTCTGTTTTCGCCATACGACCAGAAGCATAGTTGTCAGAGCCAGTAGCGGGAGTGCAGCCCGAAAATGTCATTAGAAAGAGGAATAAGAAAATAGCAGCGCACGAAAACATAGAACTCTCGGACATAAACCTGAGGAATCCAATAGCTCCTTTGATCACTGATAATACCCCTAGAGTAGTTTCTAATTAATATCTTTCTTTAGAGAACTGTCATTGTAAAGCTACGATCAACTCAAGTTTTGTATATAATGGGCAAAGTTATCGGGGAGCTCAACATTGCTGAGAGGGTGAGACGCCTTGCCGACCCGACACCTGATCTGGGTAATGCCAGCGTAGGGAACATTGACAAATTCCACCTACAGGCCACCTAATCGGGTGGCTTTTTGTCCGTGATGGAATTTTCATAAAGGATACCGGGGGGTTTACGGTAATGAGTGACCAGCTGACGATCGCCGGAAAGAATTTTGATTCGAGGCTTATGGTGGGAACCGGTAGGCACAGGAGTATGGCTGAGATGGTTAGTTCCATCGAGGCTTCCGGGGCACAGATCGTCACCGTTGCAATTGGCAGGCTGGATCTTTCGAACCCGCAAGAGAAAACTATTCTAGATTTTTTTGATTGGGATAAATACACCATCCTTCCCAACACAGCCGGTAGTAAAACTGCAGAGCAAGCTGTTCTCACCGCAAGGCTTGGCAGGGAAGTCACCGGTACAAACTGGGTGAAACTTGAAGTTATACCTGAGCCAAGCCACCTACTACCTGACCCGGTAGGTACCTATGAGGCAGCAAAGGAATTGATCGCCGATGGGTTCTCAGTGCTTCCGTACATTCATGCAGATCCTGTTTTAGCCACTCGGTTATGTGACATGGGATGTTCCACCGTAATGCCTCTAGGATCTGCTATAGGCTCCGGCCAAGGCATTCTGACGATGGAAGAGATCCGGCTCATCATCGATGATGCCAGCGTACCTGTCGTTATAGACGCCGGGCTTGCAGTCCCCTCAGATGCTTCCGAGGCGTTGGAAGCGGGAGCCGATGCCGTATTGGTGAATACAGCCATCGCACAATCTCCCGATCCAGAATCCATGGGGGAAGCATTCAAACTGGGCGTTCTGGCAGGCAGAAAAGCCTATCTAGCTGGCAGGATACCGAGCAGAAGAACCGCCGTGTCGAGCAGTCCAGGAGCAGGGGCAAACTAAGGGAACTAAGACATGGCTCTGGTTTTTCCATCTCCTGTTTTATGCCTGATTACTAACAGGAAAATGCTAAGTGAGGAATCACTCCCCAAGGTAATTGGCAAGGCCGTATCCGGGGGAGTTAATATGGTTCAAATACGTGAAAAAGACCTGTCACACGACGCCCTGGCGAAACTTGTCGGCAATATCGTAAACATTGTCCAAGATAGGGCCCTCGTGGCTGTAAACACTGATCACTCAGATCATGTATATGAAGGAGTAGATATAATTCATCGGGCAGAAAACAGCTTAAGATTACCGACGCCAAACATCAAGGGAATCGGCAGATCCGTCCACTCTGTACAGGCAGCAATTCGGGCCGAAAAATGCGGGGCGGACTATTTAATTGCAGGATCCGTATTTGAAACGGGATCACATCCAGGAGAAAAAGGCCAAGGTATAGGCTTTATTCGAACAGTTGTGCAAACTGTTTGCACCCCGGTTATAGCGATTGGAGGTATCAATGCTTCAAGAGCTCGACAGATTATAGCAGTCGGAGCTGCAGGCATTGCGGTAGTATCAGCCATTTTGGGTTCTTCAGATCCAGAGCAAGCGGCAGCTGAGTTAATTCTCTCCATGAATCTGGACAAGGTCAACTGAGCAGGGGGTCACATGGCTATTACTGTCAAAGTAAACGGCGAGGCAAAATCGCTGAATTCTTCTTGCTCCATTAACGATTTTTTAAAGGACTTGGGATTAGGTGATCGGAAAGCAATAGCCGTTGCTTTGAATGGAACAGTTATCCCTAGAGATCAGTATGACCGCACTAGGGTTCATAACAAGGATACTCTTGAAATAGTGAGAGCTATCGGGGGAGGGGTCTGATCTCTTTTTATCAGCATCAATATTTCACAGCTTTGATAACTATCGCAAACGGGATCCTCTCTAGACGATCTCGGAAAGGCTCCCAATAATGGCCTCCATAGGGTATTTTAGCGTGATCCGCTTTACGTTCAGCCACGGGCTCTAACAACCTTTCGACCACAAACCCAGCGTTGGAGATCGTCGTAAATACCTCCGATATCGTGCGAAATAGTGTGAAGTTCGGAGAGCTACCTACACTTTTTGAAGCCTCCCATATTTCCAACGGCGGATTGAAATAATCATTAACGACCAGTTGAGATTTTTCATGATCCCATTCGAAAGCCGATAAGGGATGGGCAGTGCTCAATATGAAAGTTCCACCTGATCGGAGAACCCTGAAACATTGTCTGATAAATCGTTCTATATCTTCGACAAATTCCAATGCGAACATAGAAATTACATAATCGAAACTTTCACTTTTGAGCCAATCAAGATTTTCCAAATCCGCCTTTATAAGTTCGACTTTTGAATTAGATTCCATTCTCAATTTAAGCGCGTGATAAAGCTGTCGCGACGAACCATCCACAGCTATCGCACAAGCACCCTTGCTGTCAGCGACTATTGAGTTTTGGGCTGCTCCGCATCCCAGTTCTAGAAACCGTTTTCCGACGAATTTATCTATGAGGGCGACTTCTTCTTCGCCCAGGCTTAGTGGGGCAAGATGAATATCAGTTAAAGAAATAAAACTTTGCTTTTGATATTCATCCGACATTCCGGACCAACCAGATATATTTCTCTTTTCCATGTTCATAATTTCTGCCTAACCTTGTACCGCAGCTTTTCCACAAGGATAATAGCGGGTCCAATGATGAATATAGTTTTAATAAGGTGATCATTTTGGAAAAATCCAGCGTATTAACTGTTAGTGACATTCTCTCTCCGGATGACATATCTCACAGCTTTGATACACACTCCGACGGGCCTTCGGGTACGTTGCCTTTCACTGCCGAAATTTTAGTCGATCAACCCAGCGGAAATCATTTTGGTATGAGCCAGAATGCTGGGATGGGATGGAATCCGCAAGAACTTCTCAGAAAACATTTCTTGATACTTTCAACTTCAGGAGGTTTGCGCGACAAGGATGGATCACCAGTGGCTCTAGGATTGCATACAGGACATTATGAGTTGGCTTTACAGGTAGAGGCAGCCTCGAAAGAATTAAAGAAGCTACGTAACATCCCCTTCTCCTTATATTGTTCCGATCCCTGCGACGGTAGAACTCAGGGAACAACCGGTATGATGGATTCCCTCCCTTATAGAAATGATGCTGCCCAAGTTTTCCGGAGGCAGGCCCGGTCATTGCCAACAGCCAAGGGGATCCTTGGCGTAGCATCATGTGACAAAGGACTTCCAGCCATGATGATGGCACTCGCAGGACTGAAGGATCTTCCAATAGTTGCTTTACCAGGTGGTTCAACCTTAGCTGTAAGAGATGGCGAAGACACAGGAATGATCCAATCCATTGGAGCGCGATTTGCACAAGGCGAAGTCACATTAGAGTATGCCCAAGATGTTGGTTGCAGGACATGTGCGTCGCCCGGGGGTGGATGCCACTTTCTTGGAACCGCGGGAACTTCTCAGGTCATTGCGGAATCTCTGGGAATAGCTATAACCCACAGTGCATTATGCCCTTCCGGCACAGAAGCATGGAAAGATGTTGCTAGAAGGTCAGCGAGGGCTTTGGTTTTTTGCGAAAGTAATGGGTTAACTTCAAGATCGGTCTTTACAGATTCGGCTTTTAGAAACGCCATGATCGTTCACGCAGCCTGCGGCGGGTCAACAAATTTGCTCTTGCACCTTCCTGCAATTGCACACGCAGCTGGCCGACAAAGAATGATGGTAGAAGACTGGAATCAAGTAAACAAGGAGACCCCACGTATCGTTGATGTCTTACCGAATGGACCAGTCGGTTACCCAACATCGGAGTTGTACGCCGCCGGAGGAGTCCCTGAGGTGATGCTCCAACTTCGGAGAATGGGCCTTCTCGACACGACCGTTTCCACCGTCACAGGTCAGACTCTAGGCGAAAATCTCGATTGGTGGGAGCAATCTAAAAGAAGAACAGAGGTGAGATCGAGACTGGAAAATGAAAACGGAGTCGATCCAGATGACGTTATCATGAATCCAGACAGGGCAAAGGCCAGGGGCCTAACCAGTACAGTGACATTTCCATCGGGGAACCTAGCACCTCAAGGTTCAGTCATAAAAAGCACAGCCATTGATCCTTCCGTAGTTGATCAGGATGGCGTTTACCGGAATACAGGTTTGGCCAGAGTATTTAATACTGAAAAAGAAGCGATTACAGCAATCAAGAGCAATGATGAGTCTCACAGGGTAAAAGAGGGCGAAATATTAATACTGAAGTGCGGAGGACCTCTGGGCACCGGAATGGAGGAGGTATACCAGATTACGGCAGCCTTGAAACATCTTTCCTACGGAAAACAAATTGCTCTTATAACTGATGCTCGATTTTCAGGTGTCTCCACAGGAGCATGCGTTGGGCACGTCGGCCCGGAAGCTTTAGCTGGTGGTCCGATTGGAAGAGTCCAAGAAGGGGATCTCATCGAGATATTGATAGATACAATTAACCTAGAGGGAACTATTAATCTGGTAGGAACAGGTGATACCAATCGCGGCGCCGATTGGGGTTCGAACATGCTCACTCAGAGAATCTCTCCGGATTCCTTAAGCCCCCATCCAATGATCCCTGACGATTCCAGACTGTGGGCCGCTCTCCAGGATGTTTCCGGAGGAACCTGGGGTGGCTGCGTCTTCGACGTCGACGAAATAATTCTTACCCTTGAGGCTGGCAAAAAGGTTCGCCAGCCCTAAAATGAAATTTAGTTAAGGAGTTTGACTTGTTCTAGGATAGTCTTACGAGTTTCTGCATGGACCGAAGTTCTCTAGGGGGATCCATATGACTGCCGTAATCGCTCCACGACACTTCAGCCACATAGATATCACCTTTTGAATCAACAGCAATACCGTGAGGGGTATAAAACCTACCCTTCTGGTCTCCATAGCTTTCCCGGCCAATCCTGGCTAATGTGTCCCCCTCAAGGTTCATGATCGTTACTCTGGGACCTAGATCAGTTCCCATATTATTGGAACCAATACCGGCAAAGTATTCACCGACATACATAAGTTCGTCACCGGATCCATTGTCAATGCAAATTGCCGCAGCCCTCGAAAGATTCACCATCTGAGTTTCGAATTTGCCGGTTGAGTCAAACACCTGTATTCGATGGTTTTCTCGGTCAGCTACATACACCCAACCTTGTGAATCCACGGTAATGTTATGAACTATATTGAACTGCCCAAGCCCCGTTCCGGATTCTCCCCAGCTGAGAATGAGATTTCCGTCCGGGGAGTATTTGTGAACGCTAGCGTTGGTATAACCGTCGGCAACGTAGAAGTTCCCTGTTCCTGCCTCGATAGCCACGTGTGTAGGTCGATTAAAAGGCTTGCCACTCATAGGAGCCGACGGCTCCCCTGCTCTTCCTAGGGTCATAAGTAACTTCCCATCGGAAGTAAATTTTCTAACGGTATGGTCTCCATTATCAACGCAAAAGACCTCGTCATCAGGTCCGATAGTTACCCCATGGGGATTAGCAAAAACACCCTCACCCCAAGTGTCCACTATCTCCCCGTCGGAATCAAAAACAATCATTGGCATCGTACCCCGATTAAATACATAAACACGATCTTTGGAATCAACATCCACCGCAGTCGCTTCCTTATAAGTCCAACCGTCGGGGATGTTTCCCCAGTCGGTGCCGCTCAGCTGATATCGAAAGCCATTCTCTCCCAGAACGACATCACCAGAAGACGTTTCTTCAGCGGCCGTATGACCTTCCTCACGTATCCCAAATTCCCAGTTCTCTTCTTTATCCGGCATCTGATAACTCCTTATTATTCCTATCAATACGACGTATGAAACAAGACCCAGCCAATCTTCCTTAGCTTATCTCCCACTTGTCAAGTTTGTTGAAACCAGCCCCGATCAAGATTGTAGGCTGTATAATCGGCCTCGTTGTGGGGTAAATGATCTTCATCTCCCCTTGATAACCTTACAGTACAACCGAAGGAACGTTAGGAGCATATTAAAATGGCAAAGAATAAGACTGAGATATCTTTCGAGATTGAGGAAGACCATGTTGAGTGGCTAGCGGAAAATATCACTGAGTTCGGACTAGACGATGAATCCAAGGCAATCAGAGTTTTAATCGACTTTGCCATGGAAGAAATGGAGGCAGAAGACATTTTTGCTCCCGAAAACATGAGATGCAGGCATTGCGGCTAGAAATTTGAATGACCTCACTCACTACCTGAACATCGATTCTCTTGGAAGAGCTTACAGAACTCACGAATTCAGCCCCGTTGAAGTGATTAATCATTTTCTGAAGAGGGTGAACGAGGTAGATTCACAACTTAAAAGTTACGCTACTATCATGAGCGATACTGCTAAGAAATCTGCCGAAGAATTAACCAAGGAACTAGAATCCGGGGTTGATAGAGGACCACTCCACGGAATACCAATCGCCGTTAAAGACCTTTGCTACACAAAAGGTATAGAAACGATGGGGGGTACTGCTGTCCTTCAGGATTTCGTCCCAAGCTATGACTCCACAGTAGTAAACAGATTACGAGATTCTGGTGCAGTAATTCTAGGAAAGCTAAACCTGACAGAAGGGGCTATGGGCGGGTATAACCCGAAAAGACAGGTACCCAGGAATCCATGGAACAACAATAGATGGGCAGGCTCTTCTTCAAGCGGATCAGGAGCTGCTACTGCAATGGGACTTTGCGCAGGTTCACTTGGCAGTGATACTGGCGGGTCAATTCGGTTTCCTTCAGCTGCATGCGGAATCGTTGGTCTCAAACCAACATACGGAAGAGTCAGCCGGCACGGAGTTCTTGATCTCGCCGAATCACTTGATCATGTAGGTCCGATGACTCGTTCAGTTATCGACGCAGCCTTGATTTTACAAGCGATATCAGGTCATGACGTATACGATCCAACCACTCTACACAGTGATCCGTTGGATTTGTCGGAAATAAGAAACACAGAACTAGGCGGTGTATCTCTGGGTTACGATAAGGATTACGCATCAAACGAGGTCGATGGAGAATTAGCAGCACTAGTCCAAGGCAGTTTGGATGTCTTTGAATCCCTTGGTGCGAACATCAAACCAGTGTCTATGCCGAACATAGATGAATTCCTCCCTGCGTGGAAGACTATATGCAGCGCGGAAGCGTACAACGCGCATAAGGAGTTTTTTCCAGACAGGAGAGAAGAATACGGACCATGGTTTCGAGAATGGCTCGAAACTGGATACTCAGTGACAGCCAACGACT
The DNA here is from genome assembly GCA_964652755.1 of uncultured Dehalococcoidia bacterium. GTDB lineage: Bacteria > Chloroflexota > Dehalococcoidia > Lucifugimonadales > UBA826 > UBA11795. Next base: position 2,534 of record CAZZBP010000022.1, on the reverse strand, counting down.
ATATTGATGCTTCAAAGGTTAGATCTGCATGTAACGGTCTGGTTCGAAAAGCTATGGAAGAGACGGATGCCCTCATATGTCCTACAACGATGAGCTTTCCACACTACGTTGATGATTCAATCAATTACGGTCCTATGGACGACCGCCGAGGAACGTCCTTTCAAAGGTTTACTGTCCCCTACGACTACAATGGGTATCCGACAGTGTCAGTGCCATGTGGTTTCAGTTCAGAAGGCATGCCAGGCAGTTTACAAGTGGTTGGCAAACCTATGGGAGAATCTACGATCTGCAAGATCGCTAATGCTTACGAAAGTGCCACCGAATGGAGCAGCCATCATCCACCGGAATAGCAGAGATCATTTTTAAATTTCCCTGTCCCGATCGGTTGACTGTATAGGCACGCTCCAATAAGATTCAAATACGCTTAGGAAGGTCAATTTAGTTTCCACCGATAAAGGCCTAAGATATGGTGTCTGGGAAACTGATAAAACGCCTTTTCAGGCCGTTAACTAACCGTACCAAGGGGTTTGATTAAAACGATGCCAACAATTACTAACGTATCTCTCAATCCAGTCATCGAGACTTCTGAGGTGCAGCTACCCGACTATAACCGGGGGCGCCTTGACGACGTCGCCTACATGACAGCAATGACATTGGTTTTAATGGGTAACTACTCTCAAACTGGTCATTTTGGTGGTCCGCTCGCTTACACCCCGTATACGGTGGCTTCTCATCTTATTGGGCCTGAGTTAGGAGGTCTGAAATATGACTACCGGAGACCAAAACATCCGTTTTCAGACAAATTCATGCTGGCAGGCGGGCATAATGCACCCGTTACTTATGCTCTTTGGATGGTTCTTGGAGAGGCTCTTTCCAGAATGTACGAATCCACAGGCCTAAAAAAATATTTTGCTGACCCTAAAACTAGTTTGCTATCAGTCGACTGTCTTGGTTTTCGAAGAGGCCAGGATGGACTTTCTACCATCCTTCGAGATAATCGTCTTGAGAATCATCCACTTCTCGCACAAGCGAAGATTAGGGGAATTAGGGCCTTAGCAGGGCACTCTGAAAGTACTGATCTCACAAACGACGTAAATGGAGGACCCTCTGGAATTGGGATCGCGACGGCTGCTGGCAAAGCTGCATTCTGGGAACTAGTAGGGGCCGGTGAATCGCCAAAAATCATAGCCATTGAGGGCGAATTCGCTATGACATCAGGCCACTCTCAAGAGATGAAAACACAGGCTGTCGCTCAGCAAGTCGGTAAGAGGCTACGGATTCTTCTTTCTTATAACAACGCGGGGATCGATGCGGAACTAGTAGGAGGGGTCATACAGCCTCAGTTTAGTTCATACAAGATCGAAGACCAGTGGTCTTCCTACGGATGGAACGTTTTTAAACTTGAAAATGCAAACGAAATAGACCAAGTTGTTGGTGTCCTCAAAACAATGGAAGACTGGGATGAATCCGATAGGCGTCCCATGATAGTTGTGGGAAACACCACCAAAGGATGGTGGCCAGGTGCAGTAAATGGACAAATTCCTGGGTACGGTGAACAGATAGTAAGTTACCAGAGCCATCCCTACACTTTCGCCATGAACTCCGAATATTTTGTGGCTCTAGCAAAGACCTTTGAAAACAGGTATGGCGTTACCTTCCAGGGAATCGAAGACGGAGCCCCAAGTGACGAAAGGGGAAGAATCCTTCAGTACAAACAGAATATTGATGTTGTAATGTCAGTGTTAGAAAAAAACGGGCTTGGGAAATGGATAGGGGATAAGTTGGCAGAAATTGGAGATTCGGTATCTGATAAGCCTAAATTAAGAATCAACAACGGTATAGACCCTTTCCTTGATGACAGATTAAAACCCGAAAATGCACCTAGGGAACCAGTTTCAGTTTCCGTCACCAATTCAATATCCGGCGAAACTAAAGACATCGACATTAAACTATTCGAAAAACCCGGTGTAACACAAGGAAGTCGTCGTGCAATCTCGGAGATCACTAAGTGGGTTAATTACGTCACAGACAACAGATTGATGCTTTTAGCAGCGGACCTATCTGACTCGATAAATGTAGAAAAGGGGGCACTTTGGGGTGAGTTTGACCCTGTAAAAAATCCCGCCGGTAACCGGCTACGGTCGGCGATA
>CAZZBP010000022.1:0-374 GCA_964652755.1 uncultured Dehalococcoidia bacterium | reverse complement strand
GAGTCAAAGTGCGTCCCTTGATCCGGAACGGCACTCTGGCGTATGGGCGCTGAGCGGGTCGTACGGAGCTTTCACGCCCCTCATGTATTTACCAGTTAGGGTGTGGAGCCAGCAAAATCAGGATAGCCCTTTCAGGTTGGGAGTCCTCAACGTGTTGGCCGGTCATTCTGGACCTGAAACCGCGGCCGATGCCAGGACACACTTTGGAATATTCTCGCCTCAAGTATGGAAATTATTCCCCAGAGATCATGTCATTAATTTGAGTTTCTGGGATTATAACGACGTGACTCCTGGCTATCTTGCCGCGGCGGAAATAGCGGCAAGGGATCCAAAAGTCGGTGTCATAGTGCTAGAGGTCGCTAGACCAGATTTCG
>CAZZBP010000021.1:0-28206 GCA_964652755.1 uncultured Dehalococcoidia bacterium | reverse complement strand
TCGATCTCCAGGGCCACAACCTGGCGCCTTAACCAACTTGGCCACGCTCACCACAACTGAGAAAAGTCTAGCATTAGGCAAGAAACAGGGTCAACGATCATCCAAAGCACAGAAATTTGGTTAGACTACACCGAATGTTACGAATTCCAGTTTTCTATTTCTGGATTCCTAGTCCTCTACGTCAGAGGTTAAAGATTCGAGCAAATCCTCAACCATAATATCGGCTTTCGTATGATGCCGGAGTGGCAACTGAGGGTCGACATTATAGAGATTCCTTCTACCAATCTTACGGCGCTTGATATACCCGGCGCTTTCAAGATCCGAGATTATCTTGTGAGTAGTACGCTCAGTCACACCGATATAGTTCGCGATTTCCCTAGCAGTACTAGTGGTATTGTGAAATATGTAACTAAGAACCAACCCATGGTTAGTTATAAACGTCCATTTGGGAGTTGGAGACTGCACCAACTATTCACCTCAGTGCGGGAAAAATTTTCTAGGTTTTGAATCTAACACAATGTTTCCACGTGTGACAACATTAAAAAAACCAATTTGCTTGAATTGTGTTTACGAAGAGAGTGATTCACACAGTGATATCAGAGTTCTGACGCCAGAACCAGTTGCGCCTTTCACTTGGTCACCTTTTGTTACATTCGTGAGGCTCATGGCAGCAATATCTAAATGAACCCATGAAGCTTCGCCAGCAAATCTGCCTATAATCATCGCGCCAATAATGGCTCCTGCGCCTGCGCCTCCTGCATTTTTTATGTCCGCAATGTCACTGTCGTACTGATTTGCATATTCCTCGTAGGTTGGAAGTTCCCAAATTCTCTCCCCAACCTCACTTCCTGCATCTATAACTTTTCTAGTGAACGACGAGTCATTACCGAACGCTCCAATGCATTGTTGTCCCAGTGCAGCCCCTACAGCACCAGTTAACGTAGCGACATCTACAATCTTGGTAATACCTAGGGACCTTGCATAGCAAACTGCATCTGCAAGTACCAATCTTCCTTCTGCGTCAGTATTGTCGATCTCTAAAGTGGTGCCATCCATCGTGGAAACAACATCTCCTGGGCGTTGTGCCCCGCCCCCTGGCATGTTCTCGGTAGCAGGCACAATGCCAAATACGTTCAACGTTGGTCTTAAATCTGAGATCGCCTTCATAGCTCCGATCACTGCAGCTCCACCGGCCATATCACCTTTCATAGTCCTCATTCCGCTTGCGGATTTCAGATCCAACCCCCCACTGTCAAACGTAATTCCCTTACCCAATAAAGCTATAGAATTATCAGGGTTACTCTGATCACCTTCATACCGAAGTACTATGAATTTGGGAGGTTCTGTGCTCCCTTGGGAGACGCCTATCAAAGCTCCCATACCCAATTTAAGAAATTCTTCATGCTCAATAATTTCGATACGGGCGCCCGTTTCTCTAGCAACGACACTGGCGGCATTAGAAAGTTCGGTGGGAGTCATGAAGTTTGGAGGAGCATTAGCTAAATCTCTGGCGATATTTACAGAATTCCCTATGGATATTCCCCGTGACATAGAGTCATCCATAGTTTTATCTGTAGCAGAACCACTGACAACAAGATTCAATAATTTAATGTTTTTCGTTGATGGAACCGACTTGAACCGTTCGTATCTATATAATCCCGTCTGTGATGACTCAGCCGCGCATTCCACAACATCGTTTTGCGTAATTTGAGAGCCAACAAAAGAATTGACTGCTATAGATACGGAGCCAGAACATGCCCCTCTTGCCCGTCTAAGTGCTGATGAGAAAATGTCACGTAACAAAGAGCCCGATATTGATTCTTTGTCTCCTAGGCCACAAAAAATCAATCTGTCTGGAGTGACCCCGCACAACGAGTGTAGAAGTATGAGGTTTGAGATATCGCCAGAAAGTTCGCCAGAATTAATGATAGCTTCCAGGCCGTTATTTAAGCTCCTATTACACGATTGAATTAGTTCACTCTTATCTTCCTCACCGTCGAACACTCCAATCAGTAGACAATCGGAAGCCGATCGCAAACTATCACCAAAGCTAATTCTCACCTCTGTACTCATATCAGTCTCCTTTCTTAACTAAATGAATATTTTTTCAACCACCTCAAGAATCATCTGTTCAGTTAGCCACCACGATTTATTAAGCAAGAATAAATTTCCCCCGTATACCCGCAAGCCGTTAGGCAACTTATACTAAAATCCGCTGATTCATTGTTATAATCGAAATCCCACATACTGTTAATTATTTCTATGCCCGAACCTACAGTGTAATAGTAGAGGCTTTTACGTCTGCCCGTAACGAACGGATCAATCTATTTATTTAGGGAGAGCACATGCCTGACAGAAACAGCACTGAACATGAAAGGGAAATACTCAATAGGGCAAATTCCGTGATGCCCCAGGGATCTTTAGGAAACCTTGATTACGATTTAATTGCCAGTCGTGGCAAAGGGAGCCACGTTTGGGACGAAAGCGGAAACGAATACATCGACTATCTATTGGGTTCTGGTCCTATGATAGTCGGTCATGCCCATCCCTCAGTTACTGAGGCTGTCATTGGCCAAATTGAGAGCGGAACTACATTTTTTGCAACCAACGAAAAATCAGTGGCCCTCGCAGAAGAGATAGTTCAAGCCGTTCCGTGTGCTGAGAAGGTACGGTTTTGCAGTACTGGAACCGAGGCTACGCTTTATGCGATGAGAACTGCAAGGGCTTTCCGGGGAAAAGACAAGATACTCAAATTTGAAGGGGGCTTTCATGGTATGAACGACTATGCCCTTATGAGCATGTCACCAAAAAAGCTATTGGAATTCCCTCAGCCGGAGCCAGACTCCGCAGGGATCCCTGAATCGATTGCTTCAGAAGTTCTAATCGCACCGTACAACAACATTGAAATCACTACTGCGATAATTGAAGGCCATCACAACGAAATCGGCGGAGTTATTGTTGAACCGTTCCAGCGATTAATACCTCCAAATGCGGGATTTTTAGAGGGATTACGGGAAGTAACTACTCATTACGAAATCCCTCTCATTTTTGACGAGGTGGTAACAGGGTTTCGTTTTGCCTATGGAGGAGCCCAGGAATATTACGGAGTAATCCCCGACATCTGTACACTTGGTAAAGCAGTAGCTGGAGGCTTTCCTTTAACAGCTGTAGCAGGAAAAAGTGACTTGATGAATCATTTCGACTCTGACAGAGTCGTTCAAGAAGATTTCATGCCTCACATGGGTACTTTAAGTGGAAATCCAGTGGCCTGCGCGGCAGGGTTAGCGGTGTTAGAAATTCTAAGAAGACCAGGAGCATATGAAAAAATGTTCGAGATCGGAAAAGAACTTATGACGGGTCTCCAAGAAGCGTTCGATCAAGCCAAGGTTCCAGCCAAAGTAATTGGAGAACCAGTTCTTTTTGATGTCTTTTTTACTAGAGAAGAGATTTATGACTATAGGACTAGTATCAGAGGCGATCGTGAAATGCTAAAGCGATTCAACAGCCTGATGTTAGCTAATGGAATCTTCAAAGGAGCTAGCAAATTCTACTTCTCAACCGAACATAGTCAATCTGACATCCAGGCAACGATTAAAAGCTTTCAGTCAGCATCAGGGCGCCTAGCAGAAGAGCAATTTTAGTAAAAAGTCTTGGCTTAATCTTAAATAATGGCCAAAAACTACCCCTTAAATCAATTGACTACACCCTATCCAATTCTCTAATTTCTCTTTATGGGAAGTTGCTCTTAGACAGAGTCGAAGCCCTCTGGCATCAGTTGCCAGCGTTTTATCCTCGGGGCGTGTTAGAGAATGGTACTAGGTGCGAGGACAGATATGGCTACTTGATTGTGTCTGATAACAATAGGCCCTACGGGCGAAAGATTTTTTCAGGCTCGCGAAGCAAGGATGGACCTACATGAACTATGGTGGTAATTCAGTAAACATACTATCTGATGGAACGTTGATGGTGGATGGCGGGTATGCTTTTGGACAGGTACCAAGAACTGAATGGGAAACACAGATAAAGCCTGACCGTCGGAACCGAGTTCGTTTTGCCATGAACAGCATGGTAATAAAAACTCCCGATACCAATATACTTGTTGACACAGGTGCTGGGAATAAAAGAACCGACCAACTGAAAGAATCGCACCATATTAACGGGAACAAGCTCACGAGAAGCCTAAAGGAAGTCGGCCTCAACGCTAGAGACATAGACATAGTGGTCTTAACTCACCTTCATTTTGATCACTCAGGTGGATGCACTAAGTTAAATCGATCAGGTGATGCCGTCCCTATTTACCCAAAGGCTCGCCACATCATTCAAGAAAAGTGTTGGATTGAGGCCGTATCCCCGAATGAACGATTCCAAACTATATTTCACAAAGATGACTTCATGCCGTTAGAAGAGAAAAGTTTAATTGAATTAGTAGACGGCGATAGTGAAATTGCCCCTGGAGTAACATTGAAAGTAGCAGATGGGCCTTCCAAGGGGCATCAGATGGTACTAGTAGATATGGGAAGTGAACGGGTCGTTTTCGCTAGCGACTTAATCCCTACCTCCCACCATCTACAAGCTAATTTCATCGCCGCCGCCGACGAATTTCCCAATGAAACTCTGGTGCAAAAAAAAGAGCTCATCGATATGGCCATGAAGGAAGGATGGATTATCGTATTCGGGCACGGACAGGAGCATCGGTCTGGCTACGTGGAAGAATGGAACGGAAAGCCTTATCTCCTCCCTAAGGAAGTTTAATCATCCAAGGCACTGCATAGGGCCATTTGGGTCATTGGGATTAAATACTAGGGTTACCTCTTCAATAGGCATTTCGCTACGATATTTCTCCGAAGAAACTCTTATATAATTCTCTGTCAGTCCAAAAAATTGGCCACTATTTGACCTGTCTTTAAGTTCCGATTCCCAAAGCACGTTTGCAACGGTGCCGTCTAAGTTTCGTCGAAACTTGGAAAACGACCGTCGCCCAATTTCTATTAGTTCATTAGACCTGTAAGCTTTTTTGGAATCATTGACATCATCATCCATATGAAACGCTATTGTTCCCGGCCGACTTGAGAAACGAAATACGTGTAAATCTGTAAACTCGACCGCTTCGCATATTTTTTTTGTGTCTAGGTGATCTTGTTTGGTTTCTCCAGGGAATCCGGCAATCAAATCTGTTGTAATTGAAGCTCCTTCAACATTCTTTCTCACGGCGTCAACCGATTTCATAAACTGCGATGAATCATACCTTCTTCTCATCTTAGCGAGAATTGAATCACTCCCACTTTGCAGAGGGATATGGAAATGAGGACAAAGTCTTATATCATGCCAAAGTTCGAGAAGTTCTCTCGACAGCTCCTGGGGCTGAAGGGATGAAATTCTCAAGCGAGCCACGGAAGTTTTGTTAAGTATGTCCGTAATCATACTTGTCAGAGAGGTATTGTCTAGATCAAATCCGTAACTGCCAAGTTGCGTCCCGGTGAGTACAACTTCCATGTAGCCGCCCTCAACTAATCTGTTGACACTGTTTACCAAAATATCGGCGGGTACGCTCTTTTCCCGACCTCTTACTTTAGGCACTATGCAATATGAGCAAAGCTGGTCACAGCCCTCCTGGATCTTTAGCATAGCCCGGCTACGATTTGAGACGTCCGGCATTTCATAATCGTAATAATTATTGTTTGGTACTTCCTCACCATTAAATTGCTTTAGAACTTCACTGACGATGTCTGGTTTACGTGTATTGCCCAGCACAATGTCAACTTCTGAGAGAGCCTCAATCGAAGTTTTATCCCTTTCAACGTAACAACCGGTCACTACTATAGTTGACTTAGGATGATTTCTTCTGGCAGAACGAACAGCTTGTCTACCTTTCCGGTCTGCAACGTGAGTAACTGTGCAAGTATTTATTACATATACATCGCATTTCGAACCAGCATCCACCATATGAAATCCTGCGGCTCTAAACTCATGAGCCAGCTCCGATGAATCCGCTTGGTTCAACTTACATCCCAATGTTTCTATAAAAACCGATCGCACTTACACGTTTACCTCTTATAACTTGAAATCTTGGATGCTAACCTATTCGTGAGATTATATTGCTTCTTTGTATGATTTCACACAAAGTAAGATTCACACACACAAAGAATTTTAGGTCAATTGGCAAACTACATAGATATAACTAAAACCATCCATTCTAAAATGGACATATTCCCAGGGGATCCTCCTGTAAAACTTACAACATATCGCTCCCAAATAGAAAATGGTCAAAAAGGTCCGGTAATTTCAGAAATTGTTCTTACGACACACACAGGAACTCATATAGACGCCCCATCCCACTTATTTGATGGCGCGGACACAATTAGTTCCTTTCCTCTTAAGTTAATGACAGGAAAAGCAATCGTACAAGATGCGAATGCGGATCTGAAAAATGTAATTAAGAGTTTAAGACAATCCGAGGCCCGTCTACTTATTTTCAAGAAGATGCCAGCAATAGCAGAGTTCCCGGATTTATCTCCTCAAGACTTCGTTTCTATTGAGAACTGTGAGATTAACATTGTCGGAACAGATTACATATCGGTTGACAAAGTAGCTAGTAAGTCCCTTCCCAATCATAGGGGATTTCTCAAATCAGGCATCTGGATTCTAGAGAATCTTTGCTTGGACAATGTTGAAAATGGTGACTATAAATATATTATGTTGCCGTTAAAAACCTCTGCTGGCGATGGTGCACCCGTACGGGCTATCCTGATCCAAGAATGAATGTCCTAAATCTCAACAATTATTTATTCCTTAACATAAATTGCCTGCATATGACCCACGTTTACCCTACAGAAGAAAATGTTCTGTTGTTATAATCCGGCTTGTATCAGGCACGAGTGGTTTTGGGTTGCTCCCCGCTGCTTCCGTCATGAAGGAGTACCTTCCGAAGCTACTTTCGATTTAATTCGATTCGTTCCTTCCATTGACGTAGGGAGTATCTAATGCCAGAAAGAGTCTTCATTACCGGTTGCGGTGCAGTAAGCCCTGTCGGATTAACAAGCAGTGAAACCTGGAATGGTCTTCGCAATGGAGAATCCGGCGTCGACACAATCACGTCATTCGATTCTGAGGGTTATGACACAACCTTCGCGGCAGAAATCACTGAATTCGATCCGGAAATATATGTAGGTAAAAAACAAGCCAGGAGAATGGATAGGTTTGTTCAATTAGCATCAGCCGCTTCGCTTGAGGCTCTCGAAAATAGCGGACTTGATATTACTCCTATTAATAGTGAACGGGTTTCGGTGATGATAGCAAGCGGAATCGGAGGAATAACAACTCTATCCGAACAAATAGGAGTACTCAAAGACAGAGGGCCTTCGCGAATAAGCCCGTTTCTCGTACCTATGATGCTTCCAGATATGGCCTCGGGACAGGTATCCATACTCACGGGAGCTAAAGGAGCAAATTACAGTACTGTCTCAGCGTGTGCTAGTGGAGCAGATTCAATAGGTATAGCGTTTGAAGCAATTCGCCGCGGTGATGTAGATGCGGCGATTGCCGGGGCCGCAGAAGCGGCAATATGTCCTGTTGGCGTTGCGGGATTCAATGCTTGTCAGGCTCTTTCAAAGAGAAATGACGCCCCAAAACAAGCCTCGAGACCGTTTGACGCCACTAGAGATGGATTTGTACTGGGTGAAGGAGCCGGAATTCTAATAATGGAAAACTTGTTTTCAATGGAGAGTAGAGGTGCTAAGCCAATAGCCGAGCTAGTAGGATACGGGGCAACCGCGGATGCCAATCACATCACTCAACCAGGGCCAGAGGGAGAAGGCGGCGCTAGAGCCATGCGACTCGCTCTGAAACAGGCAGAACTACAACCGGAGGACATTGGTTACATTAACGCTCATGGAACTTCCACCCCACTTAATGACAGATTCGAAACAATGGCAATGAAAACCGTATTTGGAAAACTTGCTTATGAGATTCCTATTAGTTCTACGAAATCAATGACAGGCCACCTCCTCGGAGCCAGCGGCGCACTGGAGGCAGTGGTATCGGTAATGGCCATTCAAAAATCATTGATTCCGCCGACCATTAATTTGCACAACCCTGATCCAGATTGCGATCTAAACTACACTCCCAATATAAAGAATGAAACGGATATACCGGCTGCAATGAGCAATTCCTTCGGTTTTGGTGGGCACAATGCTTCTCTCATATTTCAGAAAGTTACGTAGTTTACATAAGTTTGTTAAGTCGGCTCTGATACCCTTTTGAATTATAGTGAATGGCGATTGTTGCCCAGTGATACAACTAATACAAACATAGATTTTGGTCTCCCAACTGTTGAGTCAGCTCTTTTGTTTCACCGAGGAATTACCACTAAGAAAGATGCTGAATCATTCTTAAATCCGTCATCCTCGGCCCTCAACGACCCCTATCTATTACCAGGAATGACGGCATGCGTAAGTAGGCTTCAATTAGCCCTTAAGAATAACGAATACATCGGCATATTTGGTGATTTCGATACTGACGGACTAACTGGGACTGTCGTTCTCTCTAAAGGATTGAGAGAGCTTGGGGGCACAGTTTTTCCATACGTTCCTCACAGAGTCCGGGAAGGGCACGGGATCAGTCCCGAATCAATAGAGTTTTTCAAGGATAAAAACGTGACTTTATTGGTTACTGTTGACTGTGGGGTAACATCATTCGAGGAAATCTCGTTAGCTGGTGACGTTGGGATACAGACAATAATTACGGATCATCATTCCCCCTCTGAAAGGCTCCCAAATGCGGTCGCTATAGTTAACCCCGCGCTACAAGATTCTAATTACCCTTTTGACGGCCTAACCGGAGTAGGGACTGCCTTTAAAGTTATGGAGGCCTTATTCCAAACCTATGAAAAATCCATTCCAGAATATTTGTATGCCCTCGTCGCTCTTGGAACTATTTCGGATGTTGGAAGGATGCGAGATGAAAACCGCTATTTGGCCAGAAAGGGGATAGCAGTCATGAAGAGTCTCCAGATGCCTGGTATCGATTCATTGATTCAGAAAGCTGGATTTTCTAAGAACCGAATTTCCTCTGAAAACCTTTCCTTTGGCATTATTCCCCGAATTAACGTTGCGGGCAGGCTTGAACATGCGAACCTAAGCCTGCGATTGCTTATGAGTACGGATTCAAAAGAATCAACTGAAATTGCTAATAAACTAGAATACTTGAATAAAAAACGTCAGGTAATTACCGAGAAGGCTGTGTCAGAAGCTCGTAATCGATTAATCAGGAACAATTCTGAAAAAATGCCGTCAATGATCTTTTCGGGAAACAAAACCTGGCCGGCCGGAATATTAGGCTTGGTAGCTGGTCGGCTTTCAGAGGAATACCACAGGCCTGCTATCGCTGTATCTGGTGAAGGAGAATATCTGCGAGCGAGTGCCAGAAGCATTCCTGAATTCAATATGATCGAGGCTCTAAGAACCTGCGACTCAGTTTTCGAAAAATACGGCGGACATCCTATGGCCGCGGGATTTACTATTCACAAAGATAATCTTCGCGAATTCAGACAGCAAATGTCATCAATCGCTGATGAACTCCTCGGCCCACTGTGCGTCGGGTCAGTGTTGGAAATAGAACACGAAATAACACCGAGCTGGCTAAATAGTGGATCTCTGAAATTCCTATCTGATCTCGAACCTTATGGTGACAGTAATGCAACTCCAGTTTTCATGACTACAGGAGTCAATGTTTTAGACGCTCGCACAATCGGCAAAAAACGCGATCATCTCAAGCTCACAGTCGAACATAAGGGCACCGTGTTCGGGGCAATTGCATTCAGACAAGGGAATCGTCTTAAAGAAGCGCGAGGGGACTTGGACATCGCTTATACTGGAGGAATTAATTACTGGAAAGGTCGAGAATCAGTCCAATTGACTATACAAGACTTCAGAAAGTCTAAGCAGGCTTCACGTTTTTTCTAGACTCTGACGTTATTAATTATCACTTCTTCTTCGTTCCGCTCTGCTTCCCCGCGGAGCCAATTGCGCAAACTCCTCTATAACAGCCTCAGGACTTCCGATTCGAGCTCTAAAAGCAAGAACGGGAACCGTTATAACAAGGACTAATATAGCAATGAAGTGGGCTTCCTGTAATCCCACTGCCCAGATTCGGTCCTCTCTAAGAAAGGTAACTAAAAATCTTCCGACCGAATATAACGCCAGATACATTGCGAACAGCATTCCTGCAGGTCTCAGGCGATTGCGTAGCTTCCAGATTACAAGAAGACAGGCTAGGTTCCACAGTATTTCAAGACCTATAACCGGCTGAACTGGAACCCCGATACCATTGGCACAGTATTTAGCAGCACTTTCACCGTGAGTCCATATGAATCCAAAGAACTGACTTGTTGCTTTTGAACAGTGTTCTCCGTTGACTATATCGCCCAACCGGCCTATTGATTGGGCGAAGAGCATTGCTGGTGCTGTCAGATCAGCTACAACGCCAACGGGGTATTTTGTAAGAGCGGCGTATCCGGCTCCCCCAATAAACCCTCCTAGAATTCCACCCCAAACACCTATACCACCAGTCCAAATCGCAATTATCTGGGTCGGGTTATCCAGATAAATATCCAAGTTATCAATTACATGCACAAGCCTTGCGCCTATAATCCCGCCAATAATGCCCCAGACTGCTATTGAGTATATGTCGTCTGGATCCAGCCCTCTCATAGGAGCCCACCGCCCTACAAGAAAGACGGCTGAAGCGACAGCAATAAAACTGAATACACCGTGCCAGCTCAGAACCAATGAGCCTAGATTTAGAAGAAAGGGCCCGCTGTCAATTTCTACCATAGTAATTAAGTCGCCTCATAATCAATTGAAATAACTAACCAAATCTTATCCACACCACTATAGGTGTCAAGGTAAGATTGAAGCGATATAGATTCAAAAATGTCAGAACGTGAGAGTACGCAAATGCCCTCTACACTAATATTGGATAGAGTTGAACAATTTTTGGATTACCTTTCCGTGGAGAGAGGTTCCTCCACTAATACTATTTCCTCCTACAGAACAGATCTATCACAGTTCGCAGTCTATTTTTCAAAAGATGTTGACGAGATAACTACCGTAACTTTAGACGAAATAACGCCTACCATCATCGCAGAATTTGCTGTAAACCTGAGAAATAATGGCCTGAAGCCGAAAAGTACGTCCAGAAAAATCGCAGCTATTAGATCTTTTTTCGCTTACTTGCATAATGAGGGACTAATAGCTAAAGATCCATCTCAGGAGGTCCCGCTCCCAAAACTCGGCAAGTCACTACCTAATGTTCTTACGATTGAACAAGTTCGGAATCTGGTCACAACACCTTTGAAAATCTCGACTTCGCACTCTGCGTTTAGAGACGAAGCAATGTTACAGTTGTCCTACGCAAGCGGTTTGAGGGTGACAGAATTGGTGAGTCTTAATTTAGAGAACATCGATATTACGTCACAGAGAGTCAGATGCAGGGGAAAAGGTCAAAAAGAACGTATTGTGCCATTCCATGGTCAAGCATCGGAGAGAATACAACAGTATTTGGATAATGCTCGTCCTGCTTTTGACAAAAATGGATCTGCTGAAGCTTTGTTCCTTAACCAAAAGGGGGGACAAATAACCCGACAGAGTTTCTGGGCGATCCTAAAAAAATACGCCGAAACTAACGGTCTATCTAATACAATTACCCCTCACACGCTGAGACATAGTTTCGCCACCCATCTTCTTCAAGGAGGTGCGCCCTTAAGGCACGTACAAGAACTTCTAGGTCATGCTAGTATTTCTACAACCCAGATTTACACTCACCTCACTAGAGACTTTCTAAGAGAAGAATATGAAACAGCTCATCCACGAGCGAGATTCCCCCACAACTAAATTGAATAGAACGATCAAAATAGCGTTTATAAATATCCCAGAGAAAGAAAAAAAAACAGGAGTATCCCATGCCGAGTAAAGGCAGACAGCGAGCCTCTAGGCAAGCACAACTTAAAGGTCGGCGTAGAAAAGGGAGAACTCAAGTTGTAGATTCACGACGGGAAGTGTCGGAAAATACTTCAACGGATTCCAAATCTGATTCGACTAACACAATCCATTCCGACTCTCATTCTGTACAAAATGTAGCTGTATCAGTAAAGTCCGCCCAAGCAACATCTAAAAGCAATGCCGGAGCTTTAACATACCGGTACCTAGGCAGTGAGATTAGACAGATAGGGTTAGTTTGTTCTGTAATAGTCGTACTATTGATTGCGTTCACTTTCGCGCCACTGTAAACACTGAAGTGACACCCCCCAGTTCAGAAGATTAAAGTCGAATTTATGCTGGGCAACTGTGACAATCGATGACGGAGAGACGTTTTTCTGAAAGGTTAAAGAGAATTCCAACCTCTCCAGGGGTATATCGGATGCGCAGTGACTCAGGCGAGGTCTTGTACGTAGGCAAGGCCTCGAATCTTCGTAACAGACTCCGTTCCTATTTTGCAAAATCTTCCCACATAGCTCCGAAAGTGAAAACTCTCGTAAAAATATTATCGGACTTTGATTTTATAGTGACTGAATCTGAGCAAGAGGCTTTGATCCTAGAATGTAACCTGATAAAGGAACACCAGCCTAGATTTAACTCTAGACTAAAGGACGATAAGAGTTACCCATTCATAAAAATAGATACCACCGAAGACTTCCCTCAGGTCTATATCACAAGAAATGTACAGAAAGACTCAGGGGCCAGATATTTCGGTCCTTTTGCAAGCGCGGGAAGCGTAAGAAGAACTCTCTCCCTTTTAAAGAAATTGTTCCCCTACAGATCATGTACTAAAACCATTACTGGGAATGACAGTAGGGCTTGTCTCGACTACCACATCAAACGATGTGTTGGCCCATGTATAGGCGCTGCAGATAAGAATGAATATTCAGAAATTATCGATCAAGTGGCTCTCTTCCTTGAAGGTAATACCGGACAGATCGTAAAAGCGCTGCGTACAAGAATGAAGGAATCTGCTGAGAACCTGGAATTCGAAAAGGCCGCCGCACTGAGAGATCAGATTACGGCTATTGATAAAGTCAACGAAGGTCAGAAAGTCCTATCCTTGAATTCCAAGAACATGGACATCATCGGGTGCGCCCAATGGTTGTCAGAGGCCTGGGTAGAAGTATTTTTCATAAGAAAAGGAAAGATGATTGGCAGAGATAATTATTTAATGCATGTGGGGGAAAAAGATGATATGCCTTCAATCCAAACTGCCTTCATCGAACAGTTTTACGGAGTAACACCATACGTACCTCCTTTGATAGTCACTCAATATCCAGTTAATCAAGATAATGACTCTCTATTGACATTTCTATCACAGAAACGCCAAGCAACCGTTCGTTTTACCGCACCCAAGCGAGGAGAGCGAAAAAAGTTAGTAGATATGGTGGTGGACAATGCTTCCCGAGGAATGGATCAGCTGAAATTCGCTCGCTTCTCCGAGTCAGGCAGAGATGATAGGGCAATGAACGAACTACAAGAAGCATTGAATCTTCCGGCAATTCCTAGAAGAATCGAATGCTACGACATTTCTAATATACAAGGCACCAACGCCGTTGGGAGCATGGTGGTGTTTGAAGACGGCAGCCCAAAGAACAGAGATTACCGGCGGTTCCAGATTAAGACAGTACAAGGTGTCGACGACTATTCAATGATGAGAGAAATGTTACTCCGCCGATTTAGACGCCTTGTAAATCCTGATAAACAATCTGCAACCGATACGTCTCCATCATCAAAAAATTCTAGCTGGATCGAACAGCCAGATCTGGTTCTTATTGATGGCGGAAAGGGTCATTTGAGTTCAGCATTACAAGTGTTCCTTGACTTAGGTATTCAAGACATAGCACTTGCAAGCTTAGCAAAAGAAAATGAAGAGCTTTTCGTACCACAGACCCCTGAACCAATCGTTTTACCAAGAAACTCAAATGGATTGTTTCTTGTCCAGAGAGCTAGGGACGAAGCTCATAGGTTCGCTATAACCTATCACAGAAAAAAGCGCACTAAGACCACCATACGATCCTCATTAGACATGATTCCGGGAGTGGGGCCCAAAAGGAGAAAGCATCTACTTCTCAAATTCGGATCTGTGAAAAACCTTAGATCAGCGCGCGCCACTGAAATCGCGTCAACGCCAGGAATAACCTTGAAGTTAGCGGAGAAAATTAAATCGTATCTATAGCTATGTTTTTGGTTTTGGCTTAATTAAATTCCACAGCATCTATTCTCACATATTCAATATTTGAAAAGCCGTTCATAGAATCTGAAGTGGTTGCTACAGGGCAACCGAGACTATCTGCTAGTGCTTCTAGGATTGCGTTCTCCGTTGTCCTTTCAAGGCAGGTCTCTACACTAGTACTATGCGCTTCCCTTAATATGTGACCGGCAAGTTGTGCGACTTTAATATCAAAGTCGACCACTTTTAAGAATCCAAGCAATCCGGTGAAACCTATCTCCGATTTTCGATCAAACTGGGGGTTTGCCCATAAAAGCGCCACTGAATATGAACAAATACCTATGGAAATATCACCATCTATTGCCCTATACATCAATCTCTTCGCATCCTTGTCCCCTACCCTATAGGCCTCCATTATTGTGGAACCTATCAATATTTCGATCGATTCATTCACAGGAAAGCCTCCCTGGCAATTTTTCTAGCTTCCTTGTCACTTAATTCTACTGGCGTGCCCATTGGCCTATCAGCTTGCATTCCTAAGTACTCATCTTCCCATACAGAACTCGATTCTTCAGATTCTGTTTCTTCTTTACGAATTTCATCTTTGGTCTCTAGATACATGAGTAGCGCCTGTTCTAATAGGGATCGCATCGACAATCTACTTTCTGCAGATTTAGCCTTAGCTAATAGGTAAATATCTTCTCGTATAGTTGCAAATAATTGTCGGGTCGGACCATCAGTTTTTTTTCGTGCCAATGTGCTACCTTTATTTCTCTCGTTTAGTAATAGGAATCAGAACTCACGTTTGAAACTACCAATGACAATATAACAATATGTATTGTTCGGTGGAAGACTATTACACTACCGATTGTAGATTATTGAATAAATTAGAGGACTCTTAAAGTGAAAATTGTAATAGCTCCACAAGCTTTTAAAGGAAGTTTGAGCGCTCTTAATGTCGCAAACGCGGTTCAGGAAGGGATACGACGAATTTTCCCTGATGCTCAAATACTAATCTGTCCAGTTGCGGACGGTGGCGATGGAACTCTGGAAACATTGGTCGAAAGTTCCGGCGGCAAGATAATGGAAGCCAACGTGACAGATCCCATAGGAAAACCTATTGCTGCTCAATGGGGAGCAATGGGCGACGGAAATACAGCAGTAATAGAAATGGCAAGAACATCCGGACTCGCACTTCTAACACTAGAGGAAAGAGATCCATTAAATGCTACTACTTACGGACTTGGTGAAATTATCGTTTCGGCTTTAAACAGGGGCTTTCGAAAATTCATCGTTGGTATTGGAGGTAGCGCGACCAACGATGCCGGAGCAGGAATGGCACAAGCACTAGGAATAAAGTTGATTGATCGAGAAGGAAGGAATGTGCCGTTCGGAGGAGCGGCTCTTCAAAACCTTTCGTCTATAGAAACTTCCAGTCTTGACCAAAGGGTTCTCGAATCCAATTTTCAAATCGCATGTGATGTCAACAATCCTCTTACAGGCCCCGAAGGTGCCTCTGCTGTGTATGGCCCACAGAAGGGAGCTACAGAAGAAAACGTTAGACAGCTAGATTCAGCGTTGGGCGTATTTGCCGAAGTAGCGAAAAGAGACCTTGGCAAAGATATATCTAATTTAGAAGGAGCAGGAGCCGCGGGTGGGCTTGGTGCTGGAATGATTGCCTTCATTGAAGGTCATCTACGAGCAGGAGTTGATATAGTTCTTGACACTGTCAATCTAGCTGAAAAGCTAGAATACGCCGACCTGGTAATCACTGGTGAGGGAAGCATAGACTTCCAGACCGTATACAACAAGGCACCTATAGGGGTAGCTAGGATGGCTAAGGAACGAGGGATTCCTACAATTGGGATATCCGGTATGTTGGGTGAAAACTACCAAATTGTGCACGACCATGGCATTGATGCAGCTCTGTCTATAACCAATGGACCCATCAGCCTGGAAAAGGCTTTGCGGAATGCGCCAAGCCTGATTTCTGAGGCAGTAGAAGAAAGTCTTAGATTAATTTCTGTGGGAATGAGACTAAGAAAGTAATTACCCAATCAGAAGCATATGAACGTCGCCAGGGCCATGTACTCCAGTCACCAGAGTGTATTCGATATCAGCCGACCTACTAGGACCTGAGATAAGGTTTGTGTACGTGGGAAAATTCTCGTCAAGAAATTGTAACTTGCGTATAGTGAAGAGATCATCCAATGTGGGAAGAACTTGTCCTTTCTTGACCAGTACGATATGAATAGGAGGGGCAAGACCGACTAACCTACCGGTCTCATCGTCCGCCGAGAGAACGCACGTGCCTGTTTCTGCTATGGCATATTCCACTCCCGTTATTCCTATATCCGCAGCTATAGCGCGAGCACGAAGGTCAGAGGGTGCAATCTCTCCGGTATTCTTGACTTCCGTTATGGATAGTTCAAGATGACCCAAAAGGTGGCTAAAATTAATTTCGGTAACAGCTTTCTGTGTGGTTGTAACGATCTTTTTCGCTCTTGCCTTGACCGCCAAAGACTCTACATATGTCAAAATATCTTCAGGGCCAGACACCCGCGAAACATGCCACCCTGCCCTCTCAGCAATAGGGTACAAATTTTCAAACATAGTTTCCCAAATCAACTCAGCATCAGCTAAGATCGAAGATACTCTCTTCCTGACGGAATCATCTGATTCTGAAAACCATGATTCAGTATTATTGTCGGCCCCTGCCTTGCCCTCAACGACAGCAGATCTAACTCTTTTTAAAAATTTATTATTATTTCTCACTATTCCCATCAGACCTCCCACCTGCTTTATCTGGATGTCTAGAATTTCGCCAACCTTCTATAAAACTTTGTTTTGGAAATTCTGGTAAATCTCTAGACCGTGTCCATCCCTCCAGGAATGGAAATATCCTTTCTGGAAGAATATTCAAAACCTTCCCAAAGAATTTTACAGCGTTTGCCGTAGCATTCTGATTCCCCAACAATCGTCCACATAGCATTGAAATAGTTCTTTCTAGTGAACCGGACGTTCTTTCACTTTTATAACGTGTACCTTCAGAAAGCTGGTTGCGAAGATAAAGCAACATTTTAGGAATATCAATCTTCACAGGGCAAGCCTCTTTACACGATCCGCAAAGAGTCGACGCAAATGGCAAATCTTTTCCTCTCGACAATCCAGTGAGCATAGGAGATACCACCGCACCTATAGGACCTGGATAAACCCATCCATACGAATGTCCACCAACTTTTCGATAGACAGGGCAAGCGTTCAAGCAGGCACCGCAACGAAGACAATAGAGCGATTCTCTCAATACCGGGTCAGCCAAGATCTTAGATCTACCGTTGTCAACAATAACAAGATGGAATTCTTCAGGACCGTCAATATCACTGGATCGTTTGGGTCCAGACACCGTAGTCACATAACTTGAAATCCATTGACCGGTAGCAGAACGGATCAAGAGCCTTAAGAATAGTCCGAGATCCGTTATGGAAGGAATCACTTTCTCCATCCCAACTATTGCCACATGTATTCGCGGCATGGACGTGCACATCCTTCCATTCCCCTCGTTGGTAACGAGAGCCAGGGTCCCAGTATCTGCAACCATGAAATTACCTCCCGTGATGCCCATGTCAGCAGAGATGAACTTTTCCCTTAGTTGCTTCCTCGCAACTTCTGTTAAGTCTTCTATTCCGAGAGTATCTTCGGTGCCTATTTTTTCGCTGAAAAGTGTGGAGACTTCCTCACTCGATTTGTGAATAGCTGGAGCTATTATGTGATATGGACTTTCCCCAGCTAGTTGTACTATATATTCTCCGAGATCTGTTTCGATTGGCTCTATACCTTGAACTTCAAGGTGATGATTAAGTGACATCTCCTCTGAAAGCATAGATTTACTCTTAACTACAGATTTGACCCCTCTACTTTTAGCCAACTTGGTCACATAATCGGCTGCGTCTCTTGCTGTGTCGGCAAAAGCCACTACACCTCCTGTATTGGTGACGTTTTTTTCAAGTAATTCGAGATAATAATCTAAATGATCGAGGGTGTACGCCTTAATTCGCCTCCCCCGTTCCTGTAATTGGTCCCAGTCGTCCGTGTCGATAGAGGCTTTTATCCGAGCTTCATGAAACCCAGGATATAATCCAGCTAAGTTCTCCTGAATCTTCAGATCATGAAGTGTCTCTGTCGACTTCTTCCTAAAATCTTGGGTGTTTACTTTCATGCTTGAACTTCTCCCGACATGACAGCATCAACTACTTCCGCAATGTGCATCGTCGTAATCTGTGCTCCCTTCTTTTTAAGCCCACCTTCTATATTCATCAAGCAACTCGAGTCGCAAGCCGTTACCGCCGAAGCATTTGTTTCGAGAATCGAATCAAATTTATCGTCAAGCATTGCAGAAGATATTTCAGGATACTTGACTGAAAACGTGCCGCCAAAACCGCAGCAAACTTCGGCCTTATCCATTTCGACGAGATCTACGCGAGGAAAGGCTTCTAGAATCTTGCGTGGTGAATTTGTTATACCAAGTTCGCGGCTGAGGTGGCAAGCTTCATGATAAGTTACCCTGTATCGGTGTAATTCTTCTCCGGAAGAATCTGTGTTGTGAATGCAATTGTTTTCAAATAAAACTTCTAGATACTCTGTAAACTCGTATGTTCGAGAAGCTATTTCTTTAGCCTGACTGAGGAGCTCCGTCTCTTCAGCAAACAGTTGAGGATAATGGTTCCTTATCATGCTGACGCAAGAACCCGACGGGACAACTATTTTTTCGGTCCTATTACCGTATGAGGTAAGAAATTTCCTGGCAAGTTTACCCGCATCGCTCCAGTAACCCGTATTAAAGAATGGTTGACCACAGCAGGCTTGAGTTTCCTCGACATCCACAGTAATGTCGCATCTTTCAAGCACCCTTGCCACACTAAAAGCGACATTGGGAAACAAATGGTTGACAACACATGTAGCAAAAATGCTGACGCGCCCAAACTCTTTACAATTAGACATCAGTTAGCCTCTCCAAATCGTGAAGGAGCGGGCGGAGAAAAACCTCCATTAAAATTTATTAAAGTAGGACTCCTCTAATAATGAATCCGACGATCCAAGCCAGCATGATGGCACTGCCGCCGGCAAATAAAGACCCCTCTCCGTCATCCTTTGATGGACCGCTAAATTTCATAAACACAAGAAACGAGATCAATAAAATGGCGACAAGCCAAATAGCTAAATCATTCGCGCCCAGTACAGCGCCTATAACAAGGCCGAAAAAGCCCCATATGAACGGGATTCTAAGAATGGTTACAAGAGACATATGAACTGGATTCGAACGATACACCGGGATTTAGACGTTTGCAATCTAAACAAGGATACAGAAAACCGCAAACTAGAAGTACTAGAATGATTACAGGCTCTGATCATTGGGGATATGTGGTAAAAGGCAAAGAGAACCAGTAGCGTTTCACAGGTCCGATCCTGGGTCAAAGATGGAACGTGAGCCCGGTATCAAGGAACCTCCGAACCCGCAAAGGCGTAGTCGATGCGCATTATATCCCCGTTTTTTGTAGCTACCAGAGACGAACATTTTCTCGAATTCGTGCATGCAGTAGGTCATTTGTAAAGAAATCACCTGGGATATACCCACATTTTTTTGACGTTGAAGACTCAGACAGCCTCACGAGCGATTAAGTGACATAGGCGTGAAATCCGTAGCTGACCTCATCTTTACTGACAGTGTGAATATCAGGCGCCGAGGAATCTGGTGTGGGCGCGACCCTAAAGATAAACAATTGGAATTAATAGGGCCCTACAAGCCAAATTAAGCAGGTTCGTAGACTTGAATCCGATGCCTATTAGATTCCACGACATAGAGCTTGTCTTCACTATCCACGTGAACAGAAACCGGACCCCAGAAAAATGGCTCGACCTGTGAAGATATATGGTATGGAGTCGCCAGATGATCTGGAAGCTCAGGTTCTAAATCGGATGTCTCCCTTTGTTCCATCTCGTCTGGATTTGAATCAAAGAAATCAATAGCCCACTGGGACAATGTGGCCTCGCCCCTCAATGTGTATTTGAATTCTCCATTAGGACCGAATACCTGGATTCTTTCATTGCCCCAATCTGCGACATAGACATCACCGCTACTGTCTACGGACACACCTGAAGGCCTGCTAAGATTTTCTTCTCCGTCGCCCGAAGACCCAATCACCAACTTTAGCTCTCAGTTTTTATCAAACACCAGAACACGATCATTACGCCAGTCGGCGACATATACCTTTCCTTGTCGGTCAATGGTAATACCCCAAGGAAGATCAAATTGCCCTTGATTAGGCCCTTGTCCTCCCCACTGGCCAATAAATTCCCCGTCTGTCGAGTATTTCTGTATCCTGTGATTTTTCTGATCTGCGACAAATACGATATCTTCTTCATCTATTACTATTCCAGCGGGCCCATCAAATTGCCCTGGTCCAGTACCACCCTCACCCCAGTGAGACACGTAGTCCCCTTCTAAGGTAAACAAGGTCACTCTGTTGTTATGTTCATCCGTGACCAACATCCTAGATAGAGAGTCGAAAGCTAATGATACAGGCCACACCATTTGGCCTGGACCATCACCAAAACCATAGCCGAATTCGTAAAGATAATCTTCATCTAAGTTACATACACCAATTCTTATGGCGGAGCGCCTAGCTGGATCACATCTATTCAGCACAAACATATTCCCTTCTCGGGAAACCACGATGTCGTATGGATTCGCGAATCCTCGCCCATTGAATCCATTGTTAACTATTCCAATAGTTTTTAAGTATCGCAATCTTTCCGGGATCTTTAAGCTCATAATTTCTTAAAGCCTTTTCTTGAATAATTCCAGATGGCTTCTGTGAAACAGTCCAGAAGACCAACTTTCGTCATGCAAGCTGATATTCACGAGTGGACGCTATCATGCTCAGAGTATCTGCGACCTTCTTCTGACCATCTGACGAAGGACCTTCTATCTCTATCTTTGCTTCCCCAAGGGAGGTCGCAAATTGGATCAATCCGTCTCTAGTTCTATCGTCTACTTCTATTGGACCGACCAAATCAAGGCATCCATCGACCATTTCCTCAGGTGAAAGCGAACCTTCGTATTGTTCTCTTAGACGATTAATTAACGATCGCACCCCGGGTTTGTCAGGGTTTCCCAGTTCTTTCGCAGCAAAATTTACTCTTTCAACAAGTGCACCACTGTCTATCCACTCCGTTCCCTCATGCCACCCTTCCACCGTAGGTGGGGCGAGAAGCCCTTGCCCCATATACATCGTCTGTGCCCATAATTCTGTAACAGCAATAGTGGGTTCTGAATAACTGCCTGCTATTCGCGCAGTTCCTACTACAGACTCAACAGGGCCTTTCACTCGAGCATATCTCGCGGTATCTGACTTAAAATATTCAGAATTGAACATCACACGTAAAACTGAGGATACTTCATATTCTGATTCAAAATATTCTCGAACCATTTCATCAATGACTAATTCACCTTCTGAAGTGACGACGTCGGCAACAAAGAATTGAAACAGACGGGTCGAGAGAAATCGTGCTGCTGCTTCTTGACGTACGATAATTTCAATTACATCTTCCCCATCGA
Organism: uncultured Dehalococcoidia bacterium; assembly: GCA_964652755.1. Classification (GTDB taxonomy): domain Bacteria; phylum Chloroflexota; class Dehalococcoidia; order Lucifugimonadales; family UBA826; genus UBA11795. The sequence goes on along the minus strand of CAZZBP010000021.1, from coordinate 6,383 downwards.
AACTCCCTTCTTCCCCAAGGAAGGATTTCGTCGAAGTATCATGGTCGTCTTCTCGGTACTCATAGTGCCAAGCTATACGTCCATAAGGCCAAATCGAATCCTTGCTAGCCCGCATAGCCATGTATTCTGAATTCTTCACGGTCCAGCCAGTAAAAGCCTTGGCACACTCTTTTATGTCGTCTTCTGTGTAGGATCCAATGCCCATAGAAAATAGTTCTAGAAGTTCTCTACCATAGTTCTCATTAATAGCATCTTTATGGTTGTCATTGTTATCCAACCATATGATCATAGCCGGATCTTTTGAGAGCTCCACGAGAAGTGTTTTGAAGCTACCCAGACCGTAAGTTCTGAACATATCTATTTGGTTAAGGAGTGCCCTTGCCTGGTTTAGCTTTGAGTACCCCGTCGCAAATAAACCATGCCAGAATAGCGCAATTTTTTCCTCTAGCGGGTTCTGAGTAGTGATCATTCGATAGAGCCAGTATGCGCCAGCTCCATCAAGTTGCCGAAGCTCAGATTGATCGACATGATATCTCCTGATCAAGTCATCCGGCATGTTGCCAGGCTCGCCAGGATTGAGCAGCTTCTCAACAGTAGCCTCATATCCCTCGGTGAGATATTCTTCTAGTTCATCCCTCGTCGCCGTAAAACCTGCACGCCTCATCAAATGTGCCATAAGTGCAAGATCGCTCATTACTATTAGGTGGCCTCCCAGACTTTACTCGTGGCTAAAATTTACCTTTCATCTTCGACAGACAAGTTAATTCGACACGAAATCAAATTTCTCAAAACTCCCGTTCACAATAGGGACAGCGTCCATTCCAAACCAGTTTTCTATGATCGTGGAGTATGTCGACCTAAAATCGTTATTAAAGTGGAGATCTCCTTCCAGCTGATCAGCTTCTTTAATTGACGGATACTGACCATACATTCCACCCTTAATCTCGCTTCCTATGATAAAGGCGACACCTCCGGAGCCGTGGTCAGTCCCTGAACCATTGTCTTTGATTCTTCTACCGAACTCTGAGAAAACAAGGATTATCACCTCGTCTTCCCTACCGTGTTCCTTAAGATCATCATAAAAGTCGCCAATACCACTGGAAACTTCGTCCCAAAGTTTGGCGTGGGATATAAGTTCCCCAGAATGAGTATCAAAACTACCATGCTGGGTGTAGAAAACACGTGTACCAAAATCTGCGAGTAACACTTGGGCAACACTTCTTAAACTTTGAGCTATAGGATTTGAGGCATATTCAATAGTTGACGTATATTGTTGTGGCGCGGTCCGTAAAATATCGGCACCTTTGAGTGCATCCGTTCCTGTCTGACCGAGGAAATCCAACACAGGATCCTTTCCCTGCACACCACCGTACATATGAGCAAACGCCCGAAGAGCCAAGTTTCTAGTTTCTTCGTCCTCTATATCTGTGAATAGACCGTAAGTCTCAAGGTTACCCACTGAAGCAACAGGAACACCACGTACGCCAAGGGCGCGAGGAAGGCCTCTCCCAAAATTTACTCCGGTCAGGACATTCTCTCCCTTGGGATCAATTTCACGAATTACTCTTCCCAACCAACCTTCCGTACCAATCTCATCAGGAAGCGCTGTATGCCAAATATCCATTGACCTGAAATGTGATCTGTTTGGGTTGTCGTATCCGATTCCGTTAATGACAGCTACCTTTCCGTCATCAAATAAACGTTTTATAGGTCCCAAATGGGGGCTAAACCCATACGTAGAGTCTATTGGAAGAACCGAGTCTTGCGTTATATGAACGGTCTTCCTAAAATCATAATATTCGTCATCTCCATAAGGAATAACCGTATTAAGATAGTCATTACCACCACTAAGTTGCACTACAACAATAGATTTCTCTTTAGAAGTAACCATATTCAATACTCTCCCATTCAATCCCGCTTAAATAACAAAAATTATGCACTAACGACATTATAAAAGTTTGTCACCCACAGATGATACATATTTATTGCCTTGTTGTTCAATCTCCTTGACAGCCTAAAACAAAAAAACAACCATTTATTAAAGATTCTGTGGAAACTTGAATCTTTGACGTTAAAGGTCAATGTAGGAATGAAGATTAGGAGCAGGCAGTGAACCCTGACATTTTGCGATTTCCCGGAGAATATGAAGCGATTCAGGCTTTTATCGATAAGGGTTGGACAGACGGCATGCCGATCATACCGCCGACCAAACTGAGGGTGGAGCAGTTCATAGATTATTGCGGTCGAAAACCCGATGAGAAGCTGGGAGTTGAGCCTGTAAAAGGTCGTACGATCACCGTTCAAAAAGTCGCGATCAACTCCGTGATGGCTGGATGTTTACCGGAATACTTTCCTATAGTACTGGCCTCAATGGAAGCGGTGCTCGAGTCAGAGTTCAATCTACATGCAATAACTGCAAGCACCATGGGCGCAGGTGTTCTCTCAGTCGTAAACGGTCCCATAGCAAAGAAGGTCTCAATCAACGGGAGCACCAGCGTATTTGGACCCGGTCATCGCTCAAACGCAACTATTGGTCGTGCTATTCGGCTTTGTCTCATAAATACCACGGGTTCAAAATCAGGTGAAATTGACAAAGCCACTCTAGGACACGCTGGCAAATATACTTGGTGCATGACTGAGAACATGGAGTCGTCACCATGGAGTAGTTTAGGAGAAGACAGGGGGATTGCTAGCGATTCGAGCTCTGTAACATTGTTCGCAGGGCTATCACCTACCCAGGTAAGTAATCATACAAGCACCGATCCAAAGACCATTTTGAATAGTTTCAGAGATGCCTTGTTTGCTACCGGACCATCCCAAGGAGAAATTGTAATAACGCTTTGTCCTGAGCATGCAAAACACCTTAACGATGCAGGTTGGGGAAAGATACAAGTTAAGGACTATCTATATGAAATCGCAGTTAGGACAGATGATGAGTGGGGAGTAGGTTCAATTCCACCTGGCCCCAAACCGCAAGGTAAAAGCAACACTCATTCAACAGAAAGCCCTGACAGCTTCACTATTCTTGTAGCCGGAGGAACCGCGGGAGCTTTCTCCAACGTCATACCACTATGGGGTGGAGGGAGCAATTCGCGATCTGTTACGAAGCCAATCAACTGAGTATAAGGATTCTTATCTGTTAACATCTCAGTAAAGAAAATAATAATTATAGAAGTCTATTAGGGGCCGGAGGAACAATATGCAAACCACCAGTGAAATACAGGTACTGGATCCCACTGTGGAGCCCGAGGTTCATAACAGCATTTTGGCGGACCGGCCAGAATCTCTTGATGGCTCAGTAATAGGTCTATTGGCCAACGGGAAGAAAAACTCTGAAGAATTACTTCATTATATTTGTGAAGTACTGTCGGAGACTTTTGACATTGAGCGGTCAGTAGCCGATAACAAAGGAAATGCGTCCCGACCTTGCCCACCAGACTTACTGGAAGAACTTTCGGAAAGCTGTGATGTCATAATCACAGCTTCAGGTGATTGAGGGTCATGTTCATCGTGCAGTGTGCACGACGGAATCAAATTCGAAAAAAATGGTGTTCCCGCGGCAGTAATATGTACCGAACCCTTCATCACCAGCGGAGCCGCCATGGCGAAATTGGGTGGCATCCCCGAGTACCCGTTCGCTGTCACCAATCATCCTCTGGGTAGCTTAGATCAAGAAACTCTTAAAACCCGTGCCAGAGAACTCGCACCGAGAATCATAGAGATACTTCTCAAAGGGGAATGAACATTAAAATACGTTTACATATTTCAAATCATAAAATTCATCTGTTGAACTATGATTTCACCCAAGTGGACGTCGCCCCTTATAGATACCCTCTCAGAGTTAATTAAATTGCTTGAATGTTCACGACCACAGGTAAGAATCAGGTAATCCTCGCATTCCATCGAAAGGGAAACTGTCGGCGAGACAACGCCTTTTGTGACTTTAGCCCGGCCAGACTCAACCGCCACGACAAAATCGTTTGCGGTATATCCCGTTATGATAAAGTTGACTGATTTTCCCTCCTCTACCATTGCTTTTTTGCCTACAACATATGGCATAGTTTGATCTATTCGCCTGAAAGAGTGAGTCGCAGCATTTCCTGATAGATTCCCGGGCTTTCTTACCGCACGGCGGATATCTTGCTCATGTATCCAGCAATCGAAAATCCTTATTGAGATAAGATCTGTAATACTGCCTGTTCCAATCGGGGAATCGGCCTTTTTCGAAAAGTCTTGCTGCCGATGAAGTATTTTGACACGTTCAGATGTAACTTCCCTAAATTCACCGAGAATCGTATTGATTGAAAAACTACGCCTCAAATCGACATCTATTTCATTCCTCAGTCCTAGATCATTATTAACATGTGTCGTATTCTTAGGGGCATGATCTGGTACCGGTCTGCCAAGAAGCCTATGTTCTATACCTATCAGATGAGATACACAATCCTTAACTGACCAACCGGGACAATCTGTCGTGATATCCCACTCCTCAGGCTTAAGTGACTGACACAAATTATCAATCGAATCCCAAACCTCTGTTTGTAGGCAAATTAGTGACTCCCTATCGTCTACCAAAGAAGTCACTTGCCCTACTCCATTCCCATCGCGACTATGAGATCGAATTCGCCCTGAGTCACCGGTTGTACGGAAAGCCGTGAATTCTTTACCAAGACCATTTCAGACAGTTCGGACGTAGATTTAATTTCCTTTAGAGAAACTACTCTTCCAAAGGTAAGATCCGCTTTTATATCCACCATGTACCAAATGGGGCTTTCTTCAGTACTTCTAGGATCAGGATGGTCAGATTTTGGATCCCATGCCGTGTGGTCGGGGTAACCATTTTTCACAACAAAAGCCGTACCAACTGCACCCGAAGGCTTCGAATTTGAGTGGTAAAATATCACTCTGTCCCCAGACTCGATTTCATCTCTAAGTAAGTTTCTCGCCTGGTAGTTCCGTACCCCATCCCATTCGGCAATAGAATCCTCTTCTCCCTTCAAATCTTCAAAAGAATAATCTGAGGGTTCCGACTTCATTAGCCAGTATTTGATTCCCATTTCTAGTACTCTCCATTATTCCAATTTCGCAATTCACAGATATCCAAATACCAGATGGTAATGTATACGCAATCAATTTGGGTCCTGCCTGCCAAAAGAGCTGAAGGAGCAAGCGCGGGCCGAACAGGGGCCACACTGCCGTAGGACCACTTCTAGTAAGGTATAAATCCCAACTATGTACTCCTGCCTCGCACCCCTATAGTACTGATTTATGCCTGATAATGCACTGTTATTGAGTAGGCGATAAAGCAGTGGGATGTTCCGTCAAAATAATCCCTACCTCGTAGGTTCTCGTATCATATACATTTATTTGGAAATTCCAGAATAGTTTTAAGTTACCTCAATATTAAACTCGTAGAGAGTTACAGACTCGTCTCCATCAACCCTGCCATCATGCCAAGCCTCAATAACATATGCGTCATCTTCCCATGTTTCATCTCAGTGCAGTCGGCATTTGTAACAAACCTTACATCTGCTAATTCCAACTCCATCATGCCTGGTTGCACAAATTTCGCTACCCATCGTAAGGTAAATTAAAAACCACACTCGTATCTGGAGATTCATTGACGTTTAGCCGTATGCGGATCACGCCTTACGATATCTAGCAGGTAGGAACGATTGTCAGGAATGGTGGCCATAATGAAAGGTAAATATTATCCTCATAACCCTGAATGAATTGAGGAGTTGAAAATACTCATGTTGGATCTGGTAATAAATGGCGGAACAGTTGTCACCCCCAGTGGTGTGGGTCAGTTTGATATTGGAATTCAAAGTGAGAAAATCGTGTTGGTTGCTGCCCGAGATTCAATTAGTGATGAGTCCCAAACGTCCATAGACGCTACCGGCAACTACGTGTTTCCCGGTGGTATCGAACCACACACTCACATCGCAACCCGCGTCTCCGAAGCTTGGGCAGGGCGTCGTGGGGTCATGACCCAGTCTCCAGAAGCAGCGAGTCGGGCCGCCGCTCACGGAGGTGTCACAACATACATAGATTTCGCGGGGGGTATGGAAGGAACTGAAGACGGTGACCAGTCGGATAGCTCAATCATGACGAGGTTAGACACCCGACGCAACGTATTTGCCGGTCATTCCTACACCGACTTCGCCTTTCATTTCACGCTCGCAGGGGAGGTCCCAACCCGTACCGTTGAAGAGATCAAAGAAGCTATCGAATCTGGAGTAGCCAGCTTCAAGATTTTTACGACTTTCGGATCCAAAGTTCCATACGGACACCTTTGGGCGATTTTCGAGGCTGTGGGCTTCAATGGGGGAATCATGGCCGTTCACGCCGAGGACGACGACATGGTCAAGTATATGGAATCC
>CAZZBP010000020.1:2218-30011 GCA_964652755.1 uncultured Dehalococcoidia bacterium | reverse complement strand
GAGAACCTACTGATTAAGAGTCAGTTGCTCTGCCAATTGAGCTAGCGGGCCAAAGGACCATTCTCAGGCACGAAATCACCGTTCGCAGAAAATTCTATCAGAGATTTTTACTGATTGGTGGCCGCTTTTATCGCAACTTTTTCGATCGCATCGGTTTCCGCCTCGAGATAATTGAGTCTCCCAATGCATTGTCGCGACTAGGGTGAGGAACGAAATTTGCGGAAACTTACAAGCATGCATGCGACAGAAAGGTCGTTCTAGTCAGGATCACAATCGATAGAATAACGACCCGGGGGCTCTAAAATACCTTCATGAGTCTTACATTACTCTCTATTGAACCTAGGCATTATCTCTTGAGTAAACAGGTCTATTGATCTTCCAACATAGTCTCGATTCATCTCGCCTGTATTCAATTTCATCATTAGATTCCGAACACCGATTTCCTCTAGTTCGGATATGCCATCAGAGACTTGGTCTGGTGTCCCTGCGATGAATTGAGATTCAAAATTCTTAGAATTTGGTTGCCTTTTTTGTTCTCTGCCTGGAGGATTGAATAAATCACGCGCCTTCCAGAAGTGATTCTGCTCCGTATCTAAACCGTCTTTGGCAATTTGAACCGCTTCTAATTCCGAGTCCCCGACCAACACATTTTTTGAAACCCAGATTTGGTCGAGAAGCAATTCTAGTTCCTCATCAGTCGCTCCTGCAGAGATTACTTCTTCACGGTAAACACCTAACCGTTCAGCAATCGATTCATTATCCTGAGCACCGATTAATACCGGACGCCGCATTTGGGCCATTTCCCTAGTAGATTCTAGACTCAAGCATGCTCGAATCAACAGAGGATTTGGTTTTTGAACTGGTAGCGGTCTTAACCCGGGAAAAGCGACCTTCCAATACTCCCCTCTAAAATCAACTGGTTTCCCTTGCCAAGCCTCAAGAATCAGGGACTCCGCTTCCTTAAGACTATTCGCTGCCTCCTCCAATGCAACGCAAAACCCTATGTAAACAAACTCATTAAAGGCGGATCCTTTTCCAGTCCCAACCATTAATCTACCGTTACTGAGGTTATCTAGAAGTGCTGTCTGTGCCGCCAATCGAACAGGATGATGAAGTGCCATCTCTAACACAGCAAATCCTATGCGAACACGTTTTGTTCTCGTCGCCACGGCAGCCGCAAATACTACTGGATCGACGTAGGCAGTGGCTCCATCAAAATGATGCTCAGTAAGCCATATTGCGTCAAAACCTCGCTCATCGCATAAAATTATCTCTTCCAATGTCTCATCAATGATACGGTGGTCATTAACAGGATTTTGAGATACTGGAAAAACAAAGGAACCAAATCTCATTTAGCTCTCCTAATATGTTCTGTGAAACCCGATTTTCTCTCTAGTTTAAGAAATACTTAATTAATTCATTGAGAACTATATACAAATAAAATAAAAATATCCCTAACCTAACTTCCTACGAATCCTAATTCACGAACAATAACGACGACGGCACCAACCACTGATTTCACGGCTAAGCTCGTAGACCTGCATTCCGACAAATTAGCCTACAATGCCTCGGAAGGTATAGTTAGACTAAAGAATAAACAATTGCATACACAAAATCCCACAGAAATAGTTATTAACTTGTGGCCAACCAGTTTAGTTTTTAAGGAAGGTCACCGAATTCGCCTAGAGGTCTCTAGCAGCAACTACCCAATATTCGACCGTAATCCCAACACCGGAAGAGAAATCAGCACCGAGACAAAAACCGTCTCAGCTATACAACCAATATTTCTCGGACACAACCATACGTCACATTTATTACTTCCCGTCATCCCTAGGTAAACGAAATGCCCTCGCTTTACATAGTCGGAACCCCAATAGGTAATCTCTCAGACATCTCTGAGAGAGCTATCCAGACACTTCGTGAGTCCCATACTATCGTAGCGGAAGACACACGAATAACAGGCAAATTACTCTCCCTATTCGGTATAAAAACTCCTATGGTAATTTTCAACAGTGAAAATGCGGAGAAGAGAATACCTTCCCTCATAAACATATTAAAAGAACACGACCTGTCGCTGGTAACTGACGCCGGAACTCCTGGAATTAGTGATCCGGGATTTGAATTGATAAGGTCACTCAGATCCCACCCTGTAGATATCATCCCGATACCTGGTCCTTCAGCAGTCACAACCGCTCTATCAACGGCTCCTTTTTCGACTGATTCTTTCTATTTCGCAGGATTTGCGCCGAGAAGAAAGAAGGAAATATTGCAATTGGTGGAAAAAACTCGTCCGCTCAAAATCCCGGTTGTCCTTTTCGAGTCCCCAAAAAGGATAATCAATCTCCTGAAAATTCTCGCGGAGGAAACCCCAGAACAGGAGGTACTGATCATGAGAGAGATGACAAAGATGTATGAAGAGCGCTTTATCGGCACCGTGAGGGAAGCTTTAGATTTTTTCCAGAAACCCCGAGGGGAATTCACGATCGTATTAGCACCATCTCCTGTTAATAATTTACGCCTAACGGACCTGGAGATTTCAGATACAATCAAGAGCCTATCAAAAGAAATTTCAGGGACGCGGGAACTGGCTAGGCATTTATCTGAATTGTCTGGATTGAGTAATAGTGAAGCATACAGAAGGGTGCTGGACACTCCTCTTTCCGAAGATCCCTAAAAGAGAATCTCAACCCAAATATGCTAAAATCCTGTGCCTGACTATCCGCATGAAATCTTTCGGAGAGCCCTCTTAGAAACATGTCTGAAAACATTCTAGTATGCGTTGCCTGGCCGTATGCAAACGGATCATTACACCTCGGGCACATCGCTGGCTGTTATCTACCCGCTGACATCTTCGCGAGATATAACAGACTAAAAGGAAATAATGTCTTGATGGTATCCGGCAGTGACGCTCATGGAACTCCTGTGACCATTACCGCCGAAAGTCAGGGTACGACACCAGAAGAAGTTTCTTCCACCTATCAGAAAGAGTTTTTATCTGACTGGAAAAATCTAGGCATATCGTTTGACTTGTTCACTAGTACACGTACAGGTAACCACTCTGAAATAGCGCAGGATATTTTTCTTAGGCTCTACGAGAAAGACTTTATATATAAAGATAGGATGTCTCAGCCATACTGCGAGGCTCACCACAGATTCCTTGCAGACCGTTATGTGGAAGGGATCTGTCCCCATTGCAAATTCGATGGCGCAAGAGGAGACCAATGCGACGGTTGCGGAAACACATTAGATCCTAAAGATCTCCTGGAAATTCGCCACAAGGATTGCGACTCCACTCTTGTATTCAAAGAAACCGAACACTTTTTCTTAAAGCTAACTGCTTTCGAAAATGAACTTCTGAATTGGGTAGACAAACAAGAACACTGGAAGCCAAATGTAAGAAATTTTACGAAAGGCTTTTTAGAGGGCGGCCTGCAAGACAGGGCCATAACCAGAGACATTAGCTGGGGAGTGCCAGTACCCCTGAAAGGTTACGAGGAAAAACGCATTTATGTCTGGTTTGAAGCAGTAATAGGATATCTTTCCGCCTCGATCGAATGGGCAACTAATTTGGGACAACGTGATGAATGGGAGCTTTTTTGGAAGAAAGAATCCCGTGCATATTACTTTATGGGAAAAGACAATATCCCTTTCCACACAGTAATATGGCCTGCGATGCTTATGGGATACGAGGGTTTACGGCTACCTTACGACGTACCCGCCAACGAATATGTAAATATGGAAGCCCAAAAAATTTCGACAAGCCGTAACTGGGTGATAAATCTAAAGGATGCTGTCAGTCGTTATGATCCAGACCCTTTACGCTTCGCGCTCTCCGCAATTATGCCTGAAACCAGTGATTCAAATTTCACATGGGATGACTTTGTTAGAAGAAACAATGATGAATTAGTCGCAACGTTCGGAAACCTTGTTAACAGAGTTTTATCCATGATATCCCGTAATTTCGAAGGTGAAATTCCTTCACCTACAGATTCTGGTAAAAGAGAAGAAGAATTATTCCAGAAAGCATCAGAAACTCTAGGCGGAGTTTCCGATTCATTAATGAATTGTAGGTTTCGCGAGGCACTAGGTTATTCAATGGCTCTAGCTCAATTTACGAACAGATATCTTGATGAAAAAGCTCCCTGGGCGGTTGTAAAAACGAATCCTGAAGCTGCTGGCACAACTCTTTATACAGCTGCCAATATTATAAACTGCTTAAAGGTCGTATTTCACCCATTCTTACCGTTCAGTACAGAAAAATTACACCTAATGTTGGGGCAAGAAGGAACAGTGTCTTCTGATGGATGGTCCTGGCAAAAAAACGGTATCACCCCTGGCCATCAACTGGGTAAAGTTGAACACCTTTTCACCAAACTTGACCAAAGTGTCGTAGATGAAGAGATTTCTCGACTAGGAATCACGTAGATACTAAAATGCTGCTTCAATCAATCCTTGAGCCAATAACAGATCAACTCGATCTGGTTGATGAAGAGCTTAGATCTTTCGCTGATAAATCAGATCTCCCATTATTGAATGAGCTACTGAGACACGTCTTTGACTCTACAGGGAAGAGAACCCGGCCTGCTCTTACACTTTTGGCCGCTGGATTCCATCCCCATGAAAATGGCAATGTCCTGACAATGGCCACAGCCGTTGAGTTGCTGCATGTAGCAACTCTCATTCACGATGACACCGTAGATGAGGCGGAAACCCGAAGAGGTAGGATAACTATCAGTAACGCTTGGGGCCGGCACACAGCGGTGCTAGTAGGAGATTATGTTTTTGCATCATCGGCGACGAAGGTATGTGACACGGGAAACATAAATGTAATACGCAGATTCTCTGAGACCATCGCCGAACTTTCCAAAGGGCAGCTCCAAGAATCAGCATTCAGCTATGATGCTCAGAAAAAAACAGATGAGTATTTCCAGCGAATCTATTACAAAACCGCATCTCTCTTCAGTACCTCAGGCGAATCTGGTGCTATCCTCAGTGGAGCGCCTGATGATGTTGTTTCACACGTAAAGAGCTATAGCCTTAACATGGGTTTGGCCTTTCAGATTATTGATGACATACTCGACTTCGAAGGTGACGCTCTCATAGTAGGAAAGCCCGTAGGTAGCGACCTGAGGAATGGAATAGTCACACTTCCCACTTTGTTCGCGATGGAAAACACCAAATTGAAAGACAAGGTCGACCATTTCTTCGAGTATCCAGACGAGAACTCAATTCATGAAGAAATAGTGGATCTGATCAGATCTTCAAACGGTGTGGAGAGATCAATCAACTATGCGTCCAGCTTAGCTACCCAGGCGAGGGAATCATTGACTAATCTACCTACAAACAGCTATCGGAAGTCTCTTGAGGAACTATCTGAATTTATCATCTCTAGAGGTACGTGACAGAACACTCATAGATTGTTGTAAAGAATTTCTCCACGACGCATAGTCAACTGTACCGATGTCTCCAGAATATCTTCAATATCAGATGTTATTGGATTGTGATCGAGGAGTACCAAATCAGCATCATATCCCGTCTTTACCTGGCCTTTTTGCTCCCCTACCCCACAGATACCTGCGTTGACATTTGTAAGAAGGCGCATTGAATCCATTGGTGAAATTGTTTCATCACCGTTAACAATATTTCCTTTAACTGTTCTCCTCGTGACAGCTGAATATATCGAACCTAAAGCATTGGGATATGTAACTGGTGCGTCAGAAGAGAACCCTACTTTCACTCCCAACTTGTTTAGGGAAGATACACGGTACAGCATCTTAAGTTTACGGGAGTCAGATCTTTGAATATATCTGTCGCCATAGCTGTTTAAGAAGGCCGGTTGAGTCGATACATTAACCCCAGAGTGCGCCAGCTTACCGAGGGTTCTATCATCAAGCTCAGAAGCGTGTTCAATCCTGTCGCCATTCATTCTTGATCGACACAAGGCATCTACGGCTATTGAAATACATTCCTGTTCGACCGCATGTATTGACACAGGAAACCCTTGCTCATGGGAATCGTAAATCATCTCCCTTAAATCGGAACTGTTCGGGTAGACTGAACCGCCAGAGAGAGAAATCTGGATCTTTGCGCAACCAATACGGATGCCGGCGTATACCGAATCATAGGTTAGATCATTCAAGCTGAATTGACCTATATGTTCATAACCTGGCATGAACACAATGTCAGGGGAAATCAGCCCTCCTGCTACAAGATTTTTCGTCATACATAAACGTTCCATATCATTTGTACGGGTCGCATCAACAACACATGTAATTCCATGTTTAATGAGTAATTGGTTAACTAATTTAAAACCAGAAACCAACTGGTAATCAGGAAGTGCAGGCATTTTTTTGGTCAAAATTTCATCACCTTCAAGAATTAATCCAGACAGCACACCATGTGGAATCGTCCGTCCAAACGTTATTCCAGGAGGTTCAGGGGTCGATTCGTTAATTCCAAGTCTCTGCAACGCGATGGAATTAAGTAACACACCGTGACCTGAGTTGAATCGAATGATTACTGGCCTATCTGGTATCGCAGAATCCACTAGGCTTCTATCTAAGACACCTGCATCCAGGGCATCGAAATAATCAAGCGAATAAAATCTCAGCCAGTCAGACTGAAGATCTTCTTTGCAAACACTCCTTAGGCTTTCAAGAAATGTTTTCGAGTCAGACTTAAATACATTTGACAAATCGTGTCCAGAAAGAGCAGCGGCCAAGCCTGCAAGGTGTAAGTGAGAGTCAATAAATCCAGGGGCTGCAAAAAAGCCGCTGCCATCGATCCTGGCAAATCCCCCGGTCAGGGAATTGGAACACTGGTTGGTAGGGCCAACCCAAAGAAAACGTGATCCACTAGTGACAACACTTTGCCGTTCTTTGACATACCAACCATCAAATACTGTCAGATCATCTATTCGTAAAGGGGGCAACAAGAAAAAATTCCCCGCCTATTCTTTAAAGTGAACCGGAATAGTCTACTGGATGACAGATCGAGAACTTGCTTCTATTCTTCTAACCACTATCTTGGACCTATCCATCATCGATGGGATTTTAGGCCCTATATCGTTTTTCCAGACATCACTTTCATATACGGCTTCGTACAACTTTTCGCGTTCAGCTTCATCTTCAAAACGGCGGATCCAGATGTATAAATCATTCTCTTCCTGCCCAGTAAAGCTGCCCAGAATCACCATCCCTTTGGAAACTTGAAACGGGATAATAATTTCCTCCATGAAATTGACCCAATTCTCCCTCTCACCAGGTAGAGTTCTGTATTCCCTAAGTTCAAAAAACATGCTTGGCATCTCCTTTTGTAAACATTCCAATCAGATCGTTAATGGCCACCTTTACCAGAATAAAATACTAGCAAGCTGGCGATTACATAAAGGGATATTAATAGAGACGACTCTAATGTGACTACCCTACCGACTGAAGTCTTGGCCTTGCTGACGACTGGGATTAGTACAACCATTGTCATTAACACCGCTATAGCAGCTGTTAACGCGTGTATAGGATCTATAGCTGCCCAAATGGGGCCATCTACATACGCCGCATCATCTAGAAACAAAACAAAACCCATGTTGAATAAGTTGCTACCCAAGAGGTTTGTTATAGCTAACTCAGGAGCCATGATTCGGATTGCCGCAACAGAGGCCGCTAGCTCTGGAAGAGAAGTACTTAGAGCTAAAAATTGAGTTCCAACAAAACTTCTTTCCCATCCCATCGCCTCAGCAAGACCTTCGCCGGTATGGGCTAGCCGCACTGCCGCTATAACCACAATAGTAGCAGCAGTTCCGTAGATCAAAACCGCTCTTTTGAGACTGCTTCCGGAGTAATCATGTTCGGGTTCGGTTTTTTCTGTACTCTTTTCCTCTCTATAAACGGCATAAAGTGCAACTACGAAGACGAGAGCCAAAACAATAGAAACTGGACTTAAAGGCAATCCAGAACCAAAGTTAAGATTATTATGAATAAGTATTGCTCCTCCTGCTATAACAATTACCCCAGCTCCAAGGACACCCACCAGGGCTACACTGCTACCAAGTGAGGCCAGAATCGATCCTCTCCTCCATAACAAATCAAGTATCCCTATAATTAGAAGGTTAAACAAATTACTACCAAACGCATCACCAGCGGCAAGGTCCGCACCACTAGGTCCTCCTATGACAGTGACAGAGCTAATGCCCGTACCGAGTTCAGGCAGTGATGTGGCAGTTGCAAGTAAGCCCACACCAACAAAGGACCGTCCGAGGCCTGTCTTGACAGCAATTATGTCTGCCGATTTGGCTAGCTGAGTTGCCGAAACGAGTATAACTCCGGCAAGAATAGCAAGTTGCGCCCATAGCATGGGAAGTGATGAAAAATCCAAATAAAAAACTCCAGATTCTAAAATCCCTAACCGGCTAATAAAAGAGCGATATTAACCTAGTAGATTATACAGAGCTACATCGTATTCTTTATCCTGTATATACCCAAATATGGCTTAATCTGCGCTAGAAATAAGAAGATTCGTTTTTTCTCGCCATTTCTTCAGGAATCTCCCGTAATTTTTTCGGCTTAGTTCATCCCGTTCCTGTTCTGACATAGCGGTCCACCCTCTGTGTTCGTGCAATACCAAGGGTAACGAATTATCGGCATATATTCGGAATCCAACATTTTTGAATTGAAAGCTGAAATCTATATCTAGGTTCCTATAAAACCTGAATGACTCCCGCATTAAACCAACGTTGGCGATGTCTTCACGCCGGAAGGCTAAACAATATCCTTGCATCGCATCCATATAACCTGACTCTCCATCCCCTTCATGGAAGTGAAGCATGGTTTCCGTCCTTAAGCCCGCGTACCCAGCTATACCTATTTTAGGATCCGAAAGAATATTCCCCAATTCCGATAGGAATGGTCCGATTGCCTCGACGCTCGGATCAATTAATATGAACACACTTCCTTTAGCTGATTTCAGCAACGAATTTTTCGCCGCTCCGTCTCCAAGTGCATGATCCGTATGAATCACTGCCAAGGACTCAATCTCCGTTTGAAGACTTTCGAATCGCCTTCCTACCTCTTCATCGTTGCCGTTATCTAAAAGTAATATTTCTTTCGATAGGGTCCCTGAATATCTGTCTATGCTCCTGAGGCATCTTTCCGCATCATCCGGGTAACCGTTTGCCACTATACCCACACTGTATTCAAATTTACTTGGAGAATCTAAAGCTGAAGGGACTTCTGAAGAAGATGAAATCACGGGCCATTTCTCCTCACGAAACTCTGAGCGGCTCTTTAACCGCACAGAAAATGTCCTAGTATCGTCTTCAATAGAGTATCCTTCTACCCCCATTTTTTCTCTCAATGAATCGGCTAAAGAAAATTCTTGGTTTTTCCGATGAGAATCTCGTTCCTCAGCGAGGATATTCACAGATTGAGGCACATCAAACATGTCAGGGGTTTCTTTCAATGACAATCCAAGAATCTCGTCCATTTTGGTAAGTACGACACGTTTAGAAACGTTTGGCAACTCTGATTCAGTTAAACGCCATATTACGTCTAGCCCCACCGGCAAATTCAGATCATCATTTACCACTTCTAAAAAGCGTGTCCACCAAGAGTTCTCACCATCCCGATCTCTGTTTACATGTTGCGAATCGCGACCCCAAAGAACATAAAATCGCCTGAGTTTGTTTAAGGCGTTTTCTGCAGCTTTTAGTGAGGTGAAGGTAAAATTTAATCTAGTGCTGTACCTTGCGGTCATGCACAGATATCTGAAGGCCAAAGGATCGATACCCCTTTCCTCCAGATCAGCAACTATGAAAGCGTTTCCGGAGGACTTCGCCATCTTCACACCGTCAGCAAGTAAATGTTGCCCATGTACCCAATATCTGACTACTGAATCCCCTGTTACTCCTTCACTTTGAGCAATTTCCCCTTCATGATGGGGAAATATGTTATCTACCCCACCAGTGTGAATATCGAATTTCTTGCCAAAATATTTCATAGACATCGCAGAGCATTCGATATGCCAGCCGGGAAATACATCACACCAAGGACAAGGCAATTTCAGAGTTCTACCCGGTTCTGCAACTTTCCAGAGTGTGAAGTCTCTTGGATCTCTCTTTCTCGGGTCCGCTTCCACTCTTACCGCCTCCTGAAGCTGAGATTCGTGTATATTGCCCGACAGTTTGCCGTAATCCGGAAATCTCGTAACCGAGAAATAGACATTTCCTTCTACTTCATAAGCAAGATTTCCTTCCAAGAGGCTTTCGGTAATCGCCACCATTTCCGGCACATGATCAGTCGCTCTAGGCAAATGATCAACAGGAAGAATATTGAGAGTAGATTCATCAGCAAGAAACCGGTTTGTGTAAAATTCCGCAATCTCTTCCGGGGTTTTGCCTTCAGCTATTGCTGCCGCGATAACTTTATCCTCCCCCTGTTCCAAGACTTCTTGTCTCATGTGACCGACGTCTGTAATGTTTTTTACATGGATAACATCGAATCCAGAGGCTATTAGGACTCTTCGTATCCAGTCAGCCATAAGATAAGATCGAAGATTGCCAATATGCGCGTCTCTATAAACCGTTGGGCCACATGTGTACATGTTAAACACGCTTGCCACGCGCGGCTTCAAAAGTTCTTTCTTCCTAGTAAGGGTGTTATAAAGTTTCAGCAAAACCTGCCCCAATGCCAGAGTTTAGAGTTAAATTCATTTGTTTGTTAGTATCAAGAGAGATCTAGAACTCTAAGCATATTGGTAGTACCAGGTACACCGATAGGAGTCCCTGCTACTAGGACTATGCTCCCATCAGATTGGCTTCCTATTACTTTCCTAGACTCGATCTCCCCTATCGAAAAAAATTCCTCAACATCCGACACCTTATTCACTATCACAGGAAATACACCCCAGTAAAGGGTAAGACGATTTTGAACTTTCTCCCAAGGTGTGATGGCCAATATCCTCGATCTCGGCCTATATCGAGAAACCCGACCTGCGGAGCTCCCAGATTCGGTGAAAGCTACTATGAGTTCAGACCCTAGTTCATTGGACGTCTGGCATGCTGCAAAACTAATCACATCATCTGTGACAACTTCCAGCTGCTGAAAACGCTCTCTCATCATGCTGTCATAAGGCAATGCTTTTTCAGCTTCGATCGCAGTTTCAGCCATAACCTTCACCGCAGCGATAGGAAATTGCCCGATTGAAGTTTCCCCAGACAACATTATGGCATCAGAACCGTCATATACGGCATTCGCGACATCCGTCACTTCAGCACGTGTAGGAGAAGACGATGTAATCATAGATTCAAGCATTTGAGTGGCTGTGATCACTGGTTTCCCAGCAGAATTACTTCGCCTAATGAGATCTTTTTGTATAACCGGGACGCGCTTCAGAGGGACTTCGACTCCCATGTCTCCCCTCGCTACCATAAGTGCATCACTTGCTTGGACAATTTCATCGATATTTTCAATGGCCTCGGCTCTTTCTACCTTTGAGATAATGAGAGGTGACGCCATCCCATTTGCTTGAAGAATCCTGCGCGCCGTAGCAATGTCTTCTTTTTTTGTTACAGTGGACAATGCGACAAAATCAGCATCTGCTATTGCAGCGAACTTAAGGCATTCAATCGCTTTTTCGTCAGGAAACTGCTGAGATGGGGATATTCCAGGGGTCACCACTCCTCTACCCTCGGTAAGCCTACCTCCCCGAACCACCTCACATAAAACATCATTTCCAGTAACTGAAAGTGCTATTAATTCTATGTGCCCGTCATCAACCAGTATCGTCCCGCCTGTACTCGCGTCCCTATGAAGACCTGGAGGTGTGACAGTAACTCTGTTCTTATTACCAGCTAGGTAATCGCTGGTAAGCACTATTGCCTCGCCATCACGCAAAGTTTCCGTGCCTGACACTAGAGGACCTGTCCTATATTTTGCACCAGGTACATCAACCATCAGCCCCACAGGAATACCGATTTCCTTTGAAACGGTCCTTACCTTTAAGGCAGTTTCTTTGTGGGTTGGAATGTCCCCATGAGACATGTTCAAGCGTGCTATGCTCATCCCACTTTGAATGAGCCCGCGAAGCGATTCCTCACTGTCTGTCGCTGGGCCCAATGTACAAACAATTTTTGTCTTCGGAAGGTTGGAGGCTGGATAACCTTGCTCAGTAGACATATTCTTCCCAAACATCTAAATTTTGGATCACATTAAGACCAAGTGTACATAAGATTTGCTGAGGGCTCTAGCAAAGTGGAGGAAAACATTGCTCTAATCCCATGATTGTTTAGAATGACATCATAGTGAAGGACATTTATGAATGACACCAACTTACTCCGAGAATTGCAGCTGTTTGATGCAAGCATAGATAAAACCCAAGATAGGTTAATAGAAATCGAAATAGCGCTTGGGGATGACAGTGAAGTTACAGAAGCAACCACGATACATAAAGCCGTTTCTGAAAAGTTGGAAGAACTTTCCATTTCTCGCCGCCGTCTTGAGCGAGAGGTAGCCGACTTGACTCAGCAGTTAAGTGCGGTAAACAAAAGGCTATATGGCGGAACTATCCAGAACGAGAGAGAGCTGTCAGCTCTACAAGACGAAATGGGTTCTCTTTCTGAAAGGATTGGAGAGAATGAAGACATACTCCTAGAAACAATGATTCAACATGACCGATATGAATCGGGGTTATTAAAAGCTATTGAGAACCTTAACGCTATCAAACAAAGTAGAGAGGCGGCGCTTAAATCTTTAACCGCAGAGAAATCAACAGGTTCCAAGCTTCTATCTGAACAAATTCCAGCCAGGGATAGCACCCGGGCACTGTGCGATTCAAAAGCTCTTATTTCTTACGACAGATTGAGAAAAAGCAGAGGTGGAGTAGCAGTTGCAACCATGGTGTCGGATCTATGCTCGGCGTGTCGAGTAACTGTTCCCTCTCAGTTGATCCAAGAGCTACGTTCGGGAGATTCTTTCGTTTTCTGCAATTCTTGCCAAAGAATACTTTGCTTGTCGGAATAGTCGGATGAAGGCGATCGGATTTTGTCAGACCGGTAATTCCTCTGCATTTACACCTTGGACGAAAGATCAATTTATTCACGTGTTTCATCAGTTCTGTACCGCATTGGCACACCAACCTTGCGAAATATTGTTTTCGGATTCATCTGCTGTAGGAGAGGAACGCGATTCAGACTTTAATAAGTTATTGGATTACGTGGAAGAAAACGGCGGCGGGTTCCTTGTAGTTGTACCTGACGCTACCCATGTCAGCGAAGATCTTGAGGGGATAGCAAGATACGTTGTGAAATTAGAACAACAACAATCGGATTTTTTCTGTCTGGAGGAAACCTACCCAGACATATTGCAAAACGCCTTTCAGCACATTCAGGCCCCAGGTGTTTCCAGCGAAAAGAGCAAGAACATTCGAAAAGCTATGCAGGCTAGAGCAATTGAAGGCAAGTCGCTCGGCAAACCTCCATTTGGCTACACCACGGACAGCGAAGGTAAATTCCTTCCGGATTGTCTTGAATCAACAATCGTCCAACGAATCTTTCAGCTCTACGTTAACGACGATCTCGGCCTTAGAAAGATAGTTGAAATCCTTAATGGAGAAGGGATAGTCACTAGAAACGGAAACAGCTGGAATATAGTGTCTATAAGAGACATTCTTAGAAATACGTCATATATCGGAACTTACACTCGGTTTGGGCTACGACTGACCAAAAACCATGAACCGTTAATAGAAACAGAGCTATTCCGATTAGCACAAGACAATGTTAGAGAAAGAAAACGTTACCGTGGATTCGCGAATAGCTTGCCGTATTTACTGTCTGGCTTGTGCATTTGCGGATATTGCGGAAATAGACTCATGGGAGTGAATAGAAGACAAACATGGAAAAAACAAGATGGGTCGAGGATGAGGGGAAATTACCGCTACTATCAATGTCAGTCCCGAACCAATAAAGGAACTTGTGGCTACCACACATGGCCTACTGAGAAACTAGAAGAACGTGTCTTAAATCTTATAAAAGAAGCATTAGAGTCGGGAAGGCTGCAGGAAAGCATGTCTGGGCCGCCCGGTGAAGAAAAAAGATATCGAGCAGCTACCAAACGGTTACGGAAAGTGGAAGCAGCCGAAAAGCGATTTATTGAATTTAAGCGAAGAACATCCCGTGGGCAGTCTGATGTAGCCAGATTATCTCTCTATATCAACAATCTTGATTTGGCCAGAACGCAGGCATTTATATCGGTTGATCTGAAGAATGTAAACGATTTGGTTTGCAATTGGGAAACCAAAAGTTTCGCCGAGCAACAATCGTTTCTAGACGAATACATCACTTTCATTACAGTTAAAGATCGGTCTGTACGGATTCATTACTAAAAAAATTTATTATCTATACCGCACAAAAAAGCGCCCAATGTTAAAATTCACCTGAGTTTGAGGTGGACGGGCGACCGCCTGGGTTGATTTTCAACCCAGGAGGAAAGTCCGAGCTCCCCCGGAAGGATGCCCGTTAACGGCGGGGCGGGGTGACCCGACGGAAAGTGCCACAGAAACATACCGCTGTTTATCAGTAAGGGTGAAAAGGTGAGGTAAGAGCTCACCGCGGAACTGGAGACAGCTCCGGTCAAGGCAAACCCCATCTGGAGCAAGGCCTAATAGGGGTAACAAAGGTTCCGGAACTTACCCGGGTTGGCCGCTTGACCCTTTCGGCAACGGAAGGGCTAGATAGATGGTCGCCACTCTGGATTAATTCAGAGAACAGAACTCGGCTTATAGTCCACCTCAAGCTCTGAAATTCAAACTTATGGAAGGTGGATGTCTCTACCCACGTCGACAAACTGCTTGTATCAATCATATAAATATTGCAGAGTACTTTTGATGAACAGATGGGACTAGAAGCAAGGGACTAGTAAGGATACATGGAAAATCTTTGCATACTTTGTGGAGCACATACAATTCAAATCAAGTGCAAGATGATTTGCGTAAATTGTGGATTCACATCAGACTGCAGCGACCTTCAATTATCGTTTCATATTTTTAATTGTTGCGTCGACTTTAAGTTCCTGTCGCATAGTTGATGAGGGAATAGTCTCATACGAATTCCACGCTCCACCCTCCAACAATCAGGTTATTAATCCTTTAATGGAATCCTTCCCCAGATAACGGAATCAGGCTCGGAAAAAAGCTCTCTCCTCTTAATTGAGTCCCTAATGTCAATGAGGGTGGTGTTGACTTCGCGGGTGACCATCACCCATTCAGGTTCCGGAGGAAACCAGTATGGGGAAGTTATACGTACCACCTGACCAGATTCGATATTCAAATAAATACCAAATTTCTCTACATGCTCCAGCATGATTTATCTCCTTTTTACTTCTCCTCAAGTTAGCACACGGTTAATTTACAAACAACGATAAGACAAATGTCGATCTAACATTCAATTGTTTGATTCCAGCGACTCTCATGTATCGAACAAAGGGTTTGTTGACCCATATGCATCAATAATTGCTCCTGTTATCGCGGAGGATTTTGATCCAATAAGAAACGAACAAAGGGTCGCGATTTCAACGGGCTCCATCATATTTCCATCTCGAACTGTTTCCTCCCCAAACGCTTCGATATAGCCTTCTGTCACAACACCCCCTGGGCAGATGCAATTGACATCTATCCCTGACGGTTTTACTTCGGCTGCGAGCGATTCAGTGAAACTTATCAAACCTGCCTTCGTCGCTCTGTAGGCACTTCTTCCGTAGGCGCCTTTTCTGCCTCCAATCGAAGATATATTGATGATTTTTCCATATCCTTGAGTAATCATTCCCGGCAATAACATTTTGGTTATTCTCACAGCCCCAACGAGGTTCACATTAACGACTTCCTCCCAATCCTTAATATCGAAATCCACCAAAGGAATTTTAGGATGAATCATGGCAGCGTTGTTTATTAGTATGTTCACTGTTAGTTCGTTATTGATAAGGAACCCATATATTTTTTCTGCGCCTTCAGGTCTTCCAATATCCGCACCGACATGATAGGCATTTACTGCATAATCTCGAAGTTCTCTGGAAGTCTCCTCTAACCTTCTTTCACTACGGCCGGTCACAACAACATCGATCCCATTTTCTGCGAATTCCAATGCGATCGCCTTGCCTATCCCACGGGATCCACCAGTTACCAAAGCTAATTTCTTTTTTTTCTTGAACATGGAAATTCCTACCGACGACTATTCTGAGGCCTGGGTAAAAGGACGATTCTGTCATATATGCGAGATATGGGTAGCCTAATTGGTGTATATCGGGGTCTAATCACCAAATCCAATCCTTAATTCCAGAGTACAGAATCTAGCTTGACCTGCGATTAAATCACTGAGATTTCGAATTTGATCCAAAATATGATTATTCCCCCGTTTTTCTGGAAATTCCGCTAGTAAAGATTAGGGGATTTGGTACAATTCGTGCCTACTTATATCGCGTAGGAGCGTAGCTCAGTTGGTAGAGCGTCGGTCTCCAAATCTTGGTCCAGCCCTAAAGTTCCGTCAATATAGGCCACTTTAGGCTACACATAGCTCCACGGGGCCTAGCTCGGTTATTTTCGCCTCCAGCGGTAAGCGCCCCCCCATTTACTACACGTTTAAATCCAAATTGGGCAGCGGATAGTCATTCTAATTCCCTAATATATTAAATCTTTTGCAAGACAAAATAATGCCCTGGGTTCCAAGCCTGACAAATCAAGTAAAGTTGATTATCGTAGATATGGAATACAACGTTGTGCATATGTTGGGCTAGTTCGATGTTTAATTCTTCCTTAGGGCGTATTATGGAGAGGAGTTGGTAAGTTTCTACGTCAATGATCAAGATTGGAGCCGGCCTATTTTCATCAGGGTCGTTCAGGCAAGCTATCGCCGCATACCAGTGATCTTGATATTCGATGTAGTCTATGCCACATAGAAAAGAACCCGGCAACAGTTTATGGGAGGCTACAAAAATACCTCCGGTATCGTGAACTTGGATACGGGAATTAGGACGATCAGTAATATCTAACTTCTTGTGGATCGGATTAAACCCTATACCATGCGCCGTAGTGAATTTACCATCTTCTTTAGAATCTTCGGTCTTCCCGCCAAAGATTTGATTCCACTCCTGTGTCACCACATTAGCAGAAATAATGTGGTTGGATCCGTAGCCGTCGGCGACATATAGTTGGTCTCCGACGACAACAGTATCAGTGGGTTTGTATGGTTTTTCTTGGGAACTATATTCGTTAAATAACGGACGAGGAAGTATGTAATCGATCTGTCCGTCTAAAGTAATCACGCAAACAGACTCATTATTATTAGCAGGTAATATCAGCCGCTTTTCTCCTCCAAATTCCGTAATTGTCGTTCCGTGAAAATTAAACGATTCTATCTGTTCAGGTAAACGTATAACATGCTGTTTTTGAAGATCCGGGTCGATGCTAACTATCCCGCACCCAGGCATGCCGTAGTAAACAGTTCCTCCCCCCGTAGAATCAATCGCAAATCCGCCATGTAAATCCACCTCGTGTTCCTTAGCAATCGACGGAAGATTATTTAGATCTTCACGATGCCCAAAAACAAATGGTTGATCGCCGCTCTTTTTATTTAAGGTCATATTCGCGCTCCATTTACTTGAGGATGAGATCTTAAAAAGATATCGTAGCAAATCTACTAAACGCAATGTTCTGCAAGTTATTGGTATTAGATACAAATTCGACACGGATGACTAAAGTATTGGTCTAATATCCTTTGAATACATCCGGGATTTTCAGTGCTATAAAAGGCTCGTCTCCTAGAAATAAAATGGAACAGCTTTCCCAAATATCGGCGGTTAACTAAAAAAGAATAAATCGTTATCATGTCTTTATGAATGAAGGAACTGACAAGCCTGACCCGAGAGATTACGGGTTAATCGACGAAAATTATGGTGTTGTATTGCGTTGGCTAACATTCGAAACGCAATGGAATCGATTTATGAATCCTCATGCTTATAAAACTGGTGAATCCAAACTATGGAACCGTCAGAACCAAGAGCCCGCTCTTTTCAACAGAGCAACTGGTTTACCTGGTATTGTTCATTACGGCATACCTGTTGCCGCTGCCATTTCCCTTTACGCAGGGTACCTATGGTTTCTGATTAAGGGAGGATACGTAAACAAATTGTCTATAGTTTTTGGGTTTGGTGGCGCACTCTTACTCGGGCTAGGCTTAGCCTTCGTTGCCATGGACACAATAAAAATGGTGCTCAATGGATTAATGCAAATGTATCTACGGTATATAGTCAGCAATCTGCGCTTAATTAAAGAACACCGCCACTATCATTCTGATCTCGTAAATTTTAATGAGATGATTTCTAAAACGAACTATTCAAAAGTTGGATTTGCCATAGAAAAATGTCTGATTTGTGGGGAAACACCTCCCAAATAAACAACACATCAGCTGAAAACTAATAATTATCCATCCTGCCACATTTTCTCGTTTCGTATTTCAGAAACAATATTTTCTGAAACATCCCACAAACGTTTTGCCATAACTTTATCTCGGGCATGTGTCGAAGGTTGTTCCAGATTACAATCAGAAAAATAGTTGCCACTCATTCCCTCTATGTCAGGATGAACACTGACATAGCATTGAGTTGCAGCTCCTTGTTCAACGGTTTTTAGAAAAATTTTGTCCACTATTCGAACGGCATATCTTATATACGGGTTATAGTGCCGTAACAAATTCGTACGAATTACTCCTGGATGAACCGCATTGGATGTAAAAGTTGTGGACTTAAATCGCCTTGATAGTTCGTTAGAGAATAGAAGGTTCGCAAGTTTGGATTGGCCATAGGCTCTGTGGGGATCATAGTTCCGGACACCTGAAAAATTCTGGAATTGAATCCCATTTCTATATGAGAACATTTTATGAGCTACACTGGATACAACAGTTATACGGCCATATTGTTTCAACAAATCAATCAGGCCTCTCACCAGCATAAAATGCCCTATGTGATTTGTGAGAAACTGTAGTTCAACGCCGTATTTCTGCTGCAATCTGGGAAGGGCCATTATGCCTGCATTACATATTACCGCGTCAAGTAACATTTTTGAGTTTTTCAAGATTTCTACACAACCAAGTACCGACTGAGGTTCTGATAGTTCGCAGGACATCGGAAAATACTCATTTTTCAGTATCGGAGATATAGACTCTGCTCTATCAATGGTTCTAGCCAGCCCTATGACTGTTGCTCCCCTCAAAGATAAAACACGGGCTGTCTCCAACCCTAACCCAGAATTCACCCCCGTTATCAAAACTGTTTTCCCAAATAGGTCTAAACTTTCGGTAACACCTTCGGCTGTGCTGGAAAAACCTAGTCCATTAGGACCTTTCTTTTTCAAGAGACTACTCAAAGACATAGGGCACATATGTTAAGAATATTGAGCGACTTTCAAACTTAAACAGCCCAAAGCAACTATCTTCACGGATAAATAATAAATGTCGTTTTTACAAAATGCCTATTGTTGTGACTGATGTGACTCCTCAATATATGGAAATTTGTCTCATCTGACCAAGTTTATCTAATATCTAAAATTTTAGATATTAATTACATGTAATTTATAATCGAGAATGGAACAGACACATTAAATTATTCCCCTGAGATTGTTATAAACAGTTGTAACTCCCTTATAACGTAAGGATTCAATCATCATGATCAATCTACGATTAAAAGAGCAACTTTTGCCCTGGATGGAAAATTATTCAAGAGCATCACTTTCTTCTTTTGGAGTTAAGTCCGTGCCCTTGATTGTCCCTGACCATCCGCTGGAGGGGCCAACAGAGCTACTCGCTGTACAGGTAGGAATCAAGGCAGCCCTAGTAGTTAATAATCCAGACATAGCACATAAATTAGAAGGTCCGTTGGAGGACCTTAACCCTGTCATGATTTTTTCAACTTATGGATTCTACGAACTTTCCAGAGTAACTTTGCCTTACGGTATCTCAGTATGGGGACCAAATTGGTTCCTGTTTGGCGAAGAATCTACGATCGGGGATGACATTGATAACAGGGTAGAAAAAATAAGCGATAACGATCTTAGCGAGGTTGACTACAAGCAGTTTTGGCATTGCTATCCAAAAGCTATCGCTGGTTTTGGAATAAAAGAAGACGGAAAGATAGCTTCATTGGCAACAGTGAAAAATCGTGAATTTCCTGTATGCGAAATAGGAATGGAGGTTTCGCCAGGCTCTCAGAGCAAAGGCATGGGGCGGGCAGTAGTAACAGCAGCTGCGAGGTGGATACTGGAAAATGACCGGATACCGTTGGCAGTAGTGGGTCCATTTAATATACCCTCTACTCGAACATTACGTTCATCAGGTCTAGAGTACATGTTTCAATGTATGGAAGGGAAAAAAGAACTGTTTTACGTACCTCCCCAAACACTTGGGTTCCCCACACCGGACACCGATATGTACAACTCGTACCCGGACTGGGCGATGAACAAAAATATAAAAAAGAATCCAGTATTATAAAATATTGGCCCCTCTATTCTCCGAAATTGGTGGTAGCAAACATTTTTTCAGTCGTAGGGCTCCGATCATCCACTCGATAACTCTGAGTCACGAAATATTTTCCGGTGATAAGACCGTGATATTTCTGGACGTTAGTGTGGACATTGGTTTATTTACTCATTGAGCGCAGTAGTCAGCTCTGTCGGCATTCGTAACTAAAGTGGCAAGGGTTTCTGAAACACCTGAGCCGAACAATTTATCTAGTTGAGAATCTATCTGCTCTTCAGTCCCTGTAATCAGAATCGATTAAATCATTTCACATATTATTTGCCGTAAAAATGTGAACAGAAGGTATGTCTAATAAATTCAACTTTTTTGATCACTTAAAGCTTTTCAGAATTGAATCTTATGATGCTGTTACTTGAGTTTGTCATTTTAATGTGTACACTCAAGATAGTCAGTGGATCACAGAGGTAGCATGGACAAAATCTTGTACGCTTCCGCAAAAAGTATAAAAGAAGCTATACAAAATAAGAAAGTGTCGGCGCTAGAAGTTGTAGAGGCACACCTGCGAAGGATAGAGGAAGTAAATCCAAAACTTAACGCAGTAGTTCATTTGGCGGCAGACCGTGCTCTTTCTGAAGCCAAAAGAGCTGATTCCGTCATGGCAAAAGGCGAATCAACAGGCCTTCTACACGGCCTACCAATGACCGTAAAAGACTCACACGATGCCCAGGGGCTAGTCTCCACAGGGGGGACTAGAGGACGAGAAAGTTTCATCCCGAAATCCGATGCAACAGTTGTTTCACGTATGCGAGCGGAGGGAGCTATAGTACTAGGGAAAACAAACACGCCTGAATTAACCCTTGCTTTTGAGACTGACAATCTTATTTATGGACGCACGAATAACCCATACGATCTTGATAGAACTCCCGGAGGTTCCAGCGGTGGAGCGGCTGCAATAATAGCCTCGGGAGGCTCACCGGTAGATCTTGGAACTGATACAGGAGGCAGCGTAAGGGTGCCTTCAGGATTTTGTGGAATAACTGGGCTCAAACCGACCTCTGGCAGGGTTCCTCGGACAGGTCACATAATCGGTCATTCCTTGGGCGCAATTGACTCGTTAACTACAGTAGGTCCCATGTCTCGATTCGTCGAAGATCTAACCATGATTTACCCGATTATTTCTGGACCCGATTGGATAGATCCGGCGATTATTCCTATGGGTCTCGGTAACCCTGATGATGTCGATATTAAACAACTCCGGGTAGCTTATTTTACAGAAATAGGTGATATAACTTCACCTGATGAGATAGCCGCTGTCATAAAATCAGCGGCTATAGTTTTAGAGGACCACGGAGCTTTTGTTCAGGCGGACATACCGTCTGCAATAGCAAAATCACCGGGAACTAGCTTGCTAACTGCTGACGGAGGTGCGGGGGTTCGTAGATTACTAGAAAAAGCAGGAACTAGTAAAACCCATGGTTGGGTAAAGCGGTTTGCACAAAGAACAGAAAGCCTGACTGTCGAAAAATACACCGAACTGCTGGAACAGATTGATAGTTTCCGTTCTGAGATGCTCGGATTCATGCAAAAATATGATGCCATTCTGTGTCCGGTAAGACCCTTCCCTGCCCTTCCACACGGGGAATCTATGAAAGCTGAATACAGGGAGTCCAATTCTTTCACCAGCTCATTTAACCTAACTGGATGGCCAGGTACGGTTGTCAGGGCTGGGACATCTTTGGAAGGACTACCTATAGGAGTGCAACTCATAACACGGCCATGGCGTGAAGACGTAGCGTTGGCCTTGGCTTCGGTCGTCGAAGAATCGTTGGGAGGTTGGAAACCACCAAATATATAGCTACGGAAATGGTGACCCACAAAGCATATATCGGTTGTAACAGCTTCCTGGTTAAGGTAATAGTTTGGGTAAAATCTGCTTTGAGAAAATAGAAAGAGAGTTGTC
Source organism: uncultured Dehalococcoidia bacterium (assembly GCA_964652755.1). Taxonomy (GTDB): domain Bacteria; phylum Chloroflexota; class Dehalococcoidia; order Lucifugimonadales; family UBA826; genus UBA11795. Next base: position 7,545 of record CAZZBP010000020.1, on the reverse strand, counting down.
CTCTTGCTTTTATAATTCTGTTGAACATTGAGCAGATGAGTGACGAAAATTATCCGTATACGTTAGGATCTCACGCCTTGTCCTGAACATAACTTTACCTACGAAATCGCGTTTCTAATAATGGAAGAGGAACAAACCTGATATCAAAAACGAATAAGCTACCCTAAATGGTATCGTTGATGTTTTGAATGCAAGAGGAGGAAACAAATGAACATCGGAATATCTACCCCACTCCCCGCATACAAAGTTAATGCTGCTATCGTGGCTTCTACAGCTGAGAAGCTTGGATTCGAATCCCTATGGTATGCAGAGCACCCCATACTTCCCGTTCACACTACCAGTCGATTCCCTGGTTCCGCCGACGGAAAAATTCCTTGGACTTACGCACATTTTGCCGACCCATACATCTCCCTGGCTCAAGCATCGGGAGTAACAACAAAAATTAAGCTAGGCACAGGTATAACACTTATCCCTGAACGAAATCCTCTTATACTAGCAAAGACCGTATCTACACTGGATCTCTTCAGCGGTGGGAGATTTATCCTAGGAGTAGGCACAGGATGGCTTCGAGAAGAAACTGAAATGATGGGAGGGGATTTCGACCATCGGTGGTCTCAGACAAAGGAGTCGCTTCTAGCTCTCAAAGAATTATGGATGAAAGACGAGGCGGAATTCCACGGAAAATACTACGATTTTCCACCAGTTAAAATGTTTCCGAAGCCCGCGCAGGTTCCTCATCCTCCCATCCTGATAGGCGGTATGGCAAAGAATGTTTTGCGCCGCATAGCAGACGTGGGTGACGGATGGCTTCCAAACAGAGTTTCCCCGCAAGATGTAGAATCCAGCCGAAAACAGTTAGACTCACTCGCCACCGAGCGAGGCAGAAATCCCAGCACCATCACAATTTCTGTCTACGGACAACCCGCAGATCGCCAAAGCGCGGCCGATTTTCTGAATGCTGGAGCCAATAGGGTTATTGTCCGGCCTGATTTAAAAGAAACTGAAGGTGAAGTGGTCTCCGAACTTGAGCGAATCGCAGATAAGATTCTTTAGAACAAAAATTTAACCTGTCTTGTTTATTCCCCTGTTGAATAAAAATGAGAGGTTCAAGAACACGACCATCAATCCGTTTAATGGTATCCAATGCCATTAAACGGATTGATGAGACAAATCTTGCACTTAGTTAAACCCCCATCACTTCCTTGAGTCTGGAAACAATAAACTCTTCTTCTCCATTCCTAACGTTTACTGGAATTATGGAAAAACAAGGTCCGTACGAAGAAACATCAACCCGTATGCTTGGATTTCCGCTGATCAATGCGTGAACTATTTCATCCCTAGTAGGTCCGCTCCATTCTTTTAAAAATGTGATTTCAGCGCTGGCATAATTGAGTTTGGAGTCTAGCGCATCATAATCAGCTTCTACCAACTCAACTTTAAGCCCTTCTATTCCATCAAGGGAGGAGACAACATGAAGGCTTTTGTTTCTCCAATTTGATGCGACTGATTCATGATCAGTGTCAACGAATAGCGTAAGGGCCGTCATCAATCCGGCTATCTCCTCCTTACACACTTTTGCCGATCGTCCAATCCCAGTGCTGTTGGGTGCGGAACTCAAATAAGCGGCCTCTATTAGCTCCCTTTTACCGCATAGAATTCCAGTCGACTGGGGGCCAAGAACTCCTTTTCCTCCGCTAAAGCTCACCATGTCGGCACCCTCTGCTATAAACCTGCGGAGATTCTCTGGAGGAGGAAGCATAGCTGCTGCATCAACTACCACAGGTATACCATTTCTATGTGAAATTTCCACAACTCTTGGAAGTGGGATAGCTCCGCTTTGCCTCGGCCCAAAGATGTGTGCAACAGCTGCAGTATTTTCATTTATGGCACCTTCAAGTTCCCATTCTTCAGTAGTACCAGTGTTACCGATTTCAATAATACGGGCACCAGCTGCACGATAGTTATGATCGTAATTAACTCTATGAGCGTGCTGGATTATTATCTCGTCTTTCATACCGGTCGTATCAGGCAAGCTCCAAGCTTTGGCAGGGTCCTGACCTGTAATACATGCAGCCGCTTCGAGAACCATTCCAGCCGCGGAACCAGCAGTAACTAATCCTGCTTCTGCTCCAGTGATATCGGCAATGTATTGGCCCGCTTTCTCGTTTAGCTCATGCATGTCCACAAACCAATGCGATGCCTCCTCCATGGTTTGCACTACTGCAGGCGGCATAATACTTCCACCATATACAGTTATCCAGGAACCTGCGTTGATTATTTTCTTAATCCCGAGGCTTTCATAAAATCGATTCGCGCTATGTGCGGACATTAGTCAACCCCATGAACAGTTAATGAAACAATTTCCATCAAGTATGACATACCGTTCGATTTGATATTTTATTCAGTGGGAATGCCCTGGGTGTTCTTGCTGACTAAACAATTCGAGTCTTTCAACAAACTCGGCCTTTGAAATCAATCTCTGTTCCAAAACTATTTGCTCAAGAGCAGAAAGCCATTTCTCATAGTAAGTCTCCACATCGTAATCCTCGGCAGAAGATATCTCTTCGACCAAGTTAGCTGTAAAGTCTTTCCAATCATAGAACCCGTTGTCGTTCAATGCCACAGCAATCCCAAATGATCTAGCCTCCCATGGGGACCTGAATACAAGCTCGCCGTTGGTGCGAGGTAAAGAAGCTTCTTCCATATTCGTTATTAGTTCATTGATACTCAAATTCGCAGCTCCATTTTAGGGATTGTCGGCAAAAGAAACTCCTATCATCGAATTTCGAGATACCAGAGGAACTAGTTCTTGTTCGGATAGAGCATCCGTTCCATCAGGCCTCTCGGGAAGAACCATGTAACGTATGTTTGAATTGCTGTCCCAAACTTTGATCTGCACCGAATCCCCGAGATCAAGACCAAATTCACTTAGTACTGTCCTGGGTTCTGACACTGCCCGCGAACGATATTCATTCGACTTGTACCAAGTAGGAGGAAGGCCCAGAACAGGCCATGGGTAACATGAACAAAGCGTACAAACAACAAGGTTATGAACTTCTGTCGTGTTTTCCAGAACGACAATTTCAGCGCCTTGAGCTCCCTCATAGCCCATATCAGCGATCGCTTTTGTGCCGTTCTCGAGAAGATGTTTTTTATAATCAGGATTCGTCCACGCCCTTGCTACTACTCTGGCGCCATTAAGCGGTCCTATATCTTCTTCGTAGGCCTTTACAACTGAATCAATTGCTGAAGATGAGACAAGTCCTTTCTCTATCAATAGAGATTCAAGAGCAAGGGCTCTAAGTGCAGATTCGGTTTCATTTAGGTGGTCGGTTCCCATATTTTTTCCTTACACTTCCTCTCTCACTTAATAGCTTTCCCACATGTCAATGTGAAGTGCGTCCAGCGCTGAAGCGTTACTTCCCCAAAGCTCTTTTGCGGAAAACATCACGATGTACAGTGGCTGAGGGCAATAACCCGACCCCTGAGATCTCGAATCATCAAAATCGTGCACGCCATAATACCGGTGAATCGCGCCGGTCTTTCCCCTCACATATCTGGGTAAGCGAGTATGTCCTTTTGGATTTAAATTTTTTACCTTTATGATGTCGCCTGGAGAAAAACTCGGCTCAATCTCGACATCCCGTACCGGTGAGATGTGAGTGTTGATTGCATCCGCGATTTTTTGAGTGATCGCCCCATCATCACTTTGATCCAATGGTATATCCGTATCATTGGTTACACTATCTAATCTATTCACGAACTCACGCTTTGTGATCACGTCTTTGCTAATGAGCCCGGCCTGAAGAGCAGCAAGCCATTTTTCATAGTAAGTAGCCCTGATATAGAACGAAGGTTCAAGGCGTTCCAAAAACGATCGCATCCCTTCAGGGTTTAATAGACCTTGTCTGTTAAGGGCGAACGCCAAACCGAAAACTCTACCTTCCCAAGGTTCATGAAAGACAGGCTCTTTATCCTCAAAAGGCACGATACCAAACCCGTGCATTCCTCCCATATCATGTATCCCGTTCATAACAGCGTAAGCCTCTTAACCTCCAGTAAATCTTGGAAATAGGATCTGGACTTATTTTAGCCATTGGTCGACACAAGAGTAAATAAATCCTGGAGGTGAAGGCTGGTTTATATTTTCAATTGCCCGGGTCGGCCCTGTAGACCTTTTGCACTAATAGCCAGGATCGATTTGAAACAAAATTGCCCGCAAGAGAATAAGCAGTTTTAAAAAATTACCGGATTAAAAATACTTTAGCAATATTTAAAGAATTTTTCCTGTTATCGTTTGTTATAGTCATCATCCCCAATGCTAGCTGCCCTATACATTGATCTTTACCTATTAATTATTTCGTTTCAAGCAGACACTTGCTGAAAATTTCGTTTATGGCGATTCGCCGATTAATAGCATCCAAGCTTCCTGAAATTAAAAACATCCAGAACCTCAAAAGGTAAAAAACCCTTTCACTGCTAGTATTCTGCAAACAAAGTATCGTTGTTGCAATTTTCTTTTATCTGGTAGAAAGTTCTCGAAATCTTGGAAAGAATTAAGCTCTTGATCCAGTTGGATATCAAGCCCAGAATAATTTTTAGCAGAAAGAATCGCTTAAATTGTCAGTGAGGTGATGAAATGACCGTCATGACCGGTAAGAAGGCCCTTATGGAAATGCTTCGGGCAGAAGGCATCCAATATATTTTTGGCAATCCCGGTACCAGTGAAGGACCAATATTGGACGCTCTTGAGGATTATCCGGATCTTCAATACTTGTTAACGAGCCAGGAGGGTGCTGCCATGGGCATGGCTGACGGTTATGCCCGGGCCTCGGGACGAGTATCTTTCGTTAACCTGCACATAGAGACAGGTCTCGCCAACGGGTTGAGCCTGTTGCACAACGCCCATGAAGGGGGGACTCCTATTGTAGTTACGTCGGCCAACAAGGATGTAAGAAAATTAGCAGAAGGGCGCTCCGATCTTTCCGAGATGGTGAGGCTGTTCACGAAGTGGAGCGTGGAAGTTACTGACGCAGCCCAAGTGCCTGCTGTGATGCGCCGGGCATTCACTGAGGCGAAAACCCCCCCAACAGGCCCTGTTTACATAGGGTTTTCTGCAAACGCCTTAGACTCAGAAGCAGATATGGAAATTATCCCTTCCCCTCAGGTCTATTTCCGTTTATCTCCCGATAAGGATGCAATAAAGGCCGCGGGCCAACTATTGGGTGCTGCCAAGAATCCTGCACTGATTGTCGGCGACAGATTAGCCCAATCCGACGGAATATCGGAAGCTGTACGAATAGCTGAACTTGTAGGAGCAAAAGTTT
>CAZZBP010000020.1:0-2208 GCA_964652755.1 uncultured Dehalococcoidia bacterium | reverse complement strand
CCAACTGACCATGTCCAGTTTTTAGGCCAGTGTGGGGCCGGTACTCCAGAAGGGCAAGCCAGGTTGGCAGAAAATGATGTGATTATTGCAGTAGGAACCAACGTTTTTTCCAGCTTCTTCTACTTTGAGGGCCGTTCTTTGTCAAAAAATACGAAACTCATCCACTTAGACTCTGCCCAGCGAGAAATCGGCAAAAGTGAGCCCACTGATATTGGTATCGCTGCCGATCCGAAAATAGGTCTTGAAGAACTCGCAAACTTTATGGAGACGGATATGACTGGTTCGTCCCGAGAAGACGCCAAAGGCCGCATTGCGAAGATAAGTAAGGAATCAAAAAGGATTCGGGAACTCTCCGATCAACGCCTCAAAGATCGTTTTGAATCCAGTCCTATGTCTGCCGAACGCATGATGCATGAAATCGCATCAGCTTTACCTGACAACACAATTATCGCCGACGACTCTGTTACTTCTCGCGCTGCCGTACATTCAGCAATTTCATTTAACAAGCCAGGTTCAATTCACGGAGAGAGGGGAGGGGCTTTGGGATGGGGAATGGGAGGCGCATTGGGAATCAAGTTGGCACATCCCGGCAGGACGGTAATTGCCATTGTCGGTGATGGTAGCGCCATGATGACGGTGCAGGCGCTCTGGACTGCCTCAAACTTGGACATCCCTGTCATCTATGTGATTTGCAACAACCAATCGTATCGAATCCTGAAATTAAACATGGACGTATACAAAAAACAAATTTTGAAACAAGAATCTCCTGAAAGCAAGTATCTCACCATGGATTTTCCTAATCCGATGCCTTTGGCCGATTTAGCAAAAGCACTGGGTATATATGGTCGTAAGATAGGGGATCCCAAAGAACTTCAACAAGCCATAAAGGAAGCCGTAGCTCTTGGAAAGCCAGCGGTTTTGGACGTGTCAATAGACGGTAGGTTGTGAATTTAATTAGCCTAGGGCATAGTCATAAATTTAATGTTCAACCCTTGAGTTTAGGGACGTACAATAACCAAGAACTAATGACAATAAAACGCAAGAATTACTGATGAATCCCGTTAAGTGGATCGCAACATTTCCATTCGGTCTGGAATGTGAAGGAGGTTCATTAGGCGACGTGATAAACGTGACAAGACATATAACTGATCTATCCAAATCCGCAAAGTCACAGAGGCATGAAATACATAGAGAATACTTTGGCGAATTTCTGCCTGCAAGTACGCGAGTGCCGTTCGCAGAGCCCGACGGACCGAGTCTCCTGATCAAGATAGCTGAACTCTCCTTGATCACTGAGGAGTAGCCGGTCTGCATGAATGTTATGAAAGTGGAAAATCCACCCCTCGATCTCGAGTCTGTTTGTCAAATGCACGAACTTTGGCTTACCGCCTTCGGACGTGATTTTATTTCAGACGTCCCAGACGATGTGCTTTACGGTGGGGAGGGACGCTGGAACTGCGTAAATATTTACCGGCAAATGTCAGAGCGCCAGACGATATCTACGGCTATTGTAATCAAACCTCATGCTCTCCCTACTCTCGGAGGGCTGGGGGAGGTTTCCACAGACCCCACATTTAGGGGACAAGGATTGGCAACAACAACATGCCGGCAGCTTGCGGAAGATTTTGTCAAAAGCGGAGGCATAGCTTTATTTCTCGGCACCATAAACCCGGACGCTGCGCGTATATATGAGCGTCTCGGTTGGCAACACATAAATGGGTCAAGGCTAATGGTACGTATAACTGGTACAGATGACTAAGAAGAATTCACTCGTAGAAATTATGACAACTCGATTCCCAACGAAATATGAGTCGCAAATCCAGGATTCCGTTGATACCTCTGGTACTTTCACCCCATAATTGGTCAATTTTAGATTCAAACATTTCACTATACTCTACAAGCGTAGAGCCCCAACAGTCCTGCCTAGGGTTGTACAGACGTTACGAATATTTGAGAACACACCGGCAGGGGGAATGGTTCACTTTAATCACTGAAGACGAAAGAGTTATAGGAATAAGTAGTGCGACTTACAAAGGTAACAACAGATACCGGGTTGACGGGTTTTGTCACCTCGATCATGAAGATTATTTCTCCAAACTCATTAAAACTGCTGTTGACTGGTGTAAAGCCAAAAAGGCTGTAGAAATTACGTTTAAAATTTCTAAGCAGGATAAATCCAAGGGGCGTCTCTTTAGATATATCGGATTC
>CAZZBP010000019.1:0-31944 GCA_964652755.1 uncultured Dehalococcoidia bacterium | reverse complement strand
AGAGCTATTTCGGGGTTGTAATAGTTTCCGATATCCACCGGATTATTTGTGGCGTGAATAATTTTCTTCCCCTTTGGTATTGCGGTCACCATGCCATGTTCTGTGAGACTTGTCCCTAAAGCCAGGATTGTGTCCGCCCTTTTCAAGTAGTGAAGGACCGCTCCATTCATGACCCCTGAGGAGCTGCCGAGAGAAAGATTATGTCTTTCGTCCATAGCTCCCTTACCAGCCATGGTAGTTGTAACAGGGATCTGAATAAGTTCTGATAGTTCAGATAATTCCTCAGATGCGTCGGCATAAATTACACCTTGACCGGCATATATCAGCGGGGATTTTGACGAAAGTATTAGTTCTGAGGCTCTAGTGATTTCTCTTTTGTCTGCTGAGGAAAGGGCCCTGACTGCAGGGGTATACGAAGATAACTTGTCATCTGAAATCTCTTCTTGAGCCAAATCAGCTGGAATCTCTACCATGACGGGGCCTGGGCGTCCATTTTTCAACCTATGAAACGCTCTTCGCATCGTTTCTACAGCATTGTCGGCCTCGTTTATTTGTTCTACATATTTTGTGATAGAACTGAAGCTTTCCACAGAGCTGAAGTGAGGAAACACACGGTCCCGGCTCCTAATATGTCCTAATGGTAGGAGAAGCATTGGAACGCCGTCCGAATAGGCAGTTGCAACTCCCGGGTAGGCGTTTTCAGCTCCAGGACCATATTGCATAGCAAAGACTCCGGGGGGAGACCCTCTCTTGATTCTAGAATAGCCGTCAGCGATTCCGACACCGACCCTTTCTTGTCTGCAAATTATTGGTTGGATTCCGGCTTCCGCCGCAGCTTCTATAACCGGAGTGGTTGGAAAACAGCTGAGGTATTGAACACCTTCTTTCTTGAGAATCTTAGCGATCGCGTCGATTACTCTCATTTGTCTGGCCCCTTTGTTGCCGTCGAGTGAATTTTCGGCGAGTATAACATCGGACATTTTAAAGATTACAATTTGAGAAAAGAGTTATTGCGCTGGATGTGACTTGGACCATTGGCCTTGGTTATGTTTTGCTAGCAGTTCTCTCAGGAGAAGAGAATGAAAAACGAAATACGTAGGATACTTATAAGTGGAGCGACAGGCTATGTAGCAGATCAGATGCTTCCCGCCTTTCGGGATAGATATGAAACTGTCTTAGTGGACACGAGAAAAGAGAATCGGCGACGAGAGCCAGTTGAAGGAGGGCACATGGTTGACCTTATTGATCCAGACAGATCCAAATACTCACAGTTATTTTCCGGGGTAGACGCTGTGGTACACCTCGCCTACAAGAGGAGAACCGGTGATCCGCTAGACCAATTTGAAGACGAAAAACAAAATGTCGAGATGGCCTACAACGTTTTGAGGACTTCGTATGAGGCCGGGGTCTCTCGTGTAGTTATGGCTAGTTCCAATCATGCCGCGGATTGGTACGAGCATGCGTTAATTCACAATAGACAAATAGATTTGGTGGATCCATACGATTTACCTTTATCTGACAATTTTTACGGATGGGCCAAAGCAACTTACGAACACTTGGGATTCATTTTTGCTAGCGGAGGTATGGGTAAAGGTGGGGATGGAGCAGCAGGGAGCGCGGCAACAGGTAACCTGCTGCAAGGTAACCTGAATACGAGCAGGAAGATGGGAGTAGTTATGATCAGGATTGGAGCTCCTAGGGAACTAGAGACAAATGAATACAAAGGTCAGCCGGCAGCGTTTAAAAGGGATCTAGGGGCCTATATAAGCCGGAGGGACATTACACAACTTTTTCAGAAAGGAATGGAGGCTGAAGATATTGATAATAAATACGGAATCCCATGGCAGGTAGTGTATGGCATAAGTGACAATACCCGGGCATTCTGGTCTCTTGCAAACGCGAGAGAGATGCTCGGATATGCACCTGAAGATGACTCAGAATTGAAGTTTGCGGACGGGGTGAGAGAATTGTTATCAGATCGTGGACGAGTTGGACCACTCTGATACACATGGACGAAAAAATCGCAAAACAAGTTCTAGAAGATGTATCTGGCGCTGTGGGATTGGAAGAAGGTACTGAAGGAATTAGGAAGATACTGAGGGTTGTTTGCCGTTTCGAACCGATTCCACTTCACGATCTTTCCAGAGCAGTAATGATTCCTGTACCAGTGGCATCTGCAGTACGTAGGGAGCTAGAAAAACGAAATATTTTTTCTCGGAAATCAGGCATAATACTTACCCCAAAAGGGAAGATGCTATTGCAGTCAATAGGTATATATTCCAGTAAGCTACCTGAGCTGAAACTTGAGTATTCTGTTTCAGAATGGCTGAGACCCGTGGCCAGCCAATTCAGGTTGATTCAGGAGGGAAGGCCTACCCCTGACTTTACTTTGGACCAGTCCCACGTTGATCCTGAAACATCTGCACTGAGGACTGCCTATCTCTATGAGCATGATGCTCTGGATGGAAGAGATCTTATATTTATTGGTGATGATGATCTGACTTCGCTGGCCGTTTGTCTCCTTTCGTCTGAATACGATCTGAATATAGGAACTATCACTGTAGTTGATGTGGACACTAGAATACTCGAATTTATTTCGTCGTCGGCTCGTAGTATTGGAGTGAATATAAACACGATAGAGTGTGATCTCCGTCAAGGCTTGCCGAGGAGCCTGGCAGGTCATTTTGACGTTTTCTTCACAGATCCACCTTACACAGTCAATGGGCTTAGGTTATTTGCTTCTTGTGGGGTGAAGGCACTACGTCCCATCGCGGGAAGGCCAGTTTTCTTATCTTTCGGTGCAAAATCACCCAAAGAAACGATCGAAGTTTTTAAAGTCATTTCGGACAATGGTCTAGCCGTTCAGGAGGTTCTTCCCGCATTTAATCGATATGTTGGAAATCAGATCCATGCTGGAGCCAGTAACATGATCCGATGCTCCACAACAGATACTTCTAAATCGGCTTCCCCTACAGAAATGGAATTCATTTATACGGCGTCAAAAAAAGGAACCGGCTGAATTGCTTGACGGTGCAAGCTTAATTGCCCCAGGAGATACAGGCTTTTTGCGCGAGATATTCTCAACATCAAATAAGAGCTCTTGGGTCTATTTCCCGCCCTTTTTGTGTACCTATAGTCTTCCGCCCTCAAGACCGGTTTATGCACTAGAAACAAACGGCTTTTCTGTAATATTCCGATACATTAGCCGGAGAGATGAGGATCGGACTGATTTAATCATGCCGCCTTTACCGTTAAGCGATTGTGCTCTTGAATGGTTAGATGAATTTGTGCTGTATCTGTCCCGGTCTCAGTACCAGAGGCAGTTGAGAATACTGTGGGTGGATGAGGAAGATAAAAAAATGCTTTCCGAGAAATTTGGTGATTCTATTGAGTTTCAAATAAAGGATTCTGAATATTTATATGATCCTTCCTTGAACTGGAATATGAAGGGGCAAAAATTCAGAGATTTCCGGAAGAGAGTTCATAGGGTTCAGAGACTCAATCCTGTGTTTGAGGAGATGGGCACAGGAGATGTAGGATCAGCTCATACGTTAATGAGGGAGTGGCGAAAATTACAAGGGCGGAAAAACGGGTTTCTTCTAGATTGGGGCTATACTCGCTCAGCTCTGGAAAAATTTCATCAGTTTTCTCAAAAAGACTTATCTGTATGGAATGTCCAAATAGAAGGTGATTTGAAAGCATTCGCGATGGCCGGGCCAATCAACACGAGGACGGCGTGTTTTTTTATCGCTAAATCAGATCCTAGAATAATTGGACTCTCAGAATATTTGAGATGGAGGGTCTGCGGAGAGATGAGATCGTACGACTTGGTGAACGATGCTGGTGATCTGGGCATCGCCGGCCTTAAACAACATAAAATGAAATTACGGCCCGTCGGATTTAATACTGTTTACAAAGCGGTCCTGGCAGTAAGATAACTACCAGAACCGCTCCCAGATCCTTTGATCGGTGACGACTGCTATCTGCCGTATGTAGAGATAGTTTCTTCTTCCTTGCTAATCATTTCGAGAAGGGCCGGCTGGCCGTTTTTTGTGGCTTCCACGGCCCTTGCCATCGCCGAACCGATTTCATCCGGACTAGTAACTCTCTCTCCATAAGCTCCGAGACTTTTAGCGGTTTCAGCATAGTTCCCACCTAATTCGTTACTCTTCCAATGTTCAGTGGCGTGTGGGAAATGGTCATAGTAGTGGGTCATCACACCATTGTTTAATACAACGGTGATTGTTCCTAACTCTGACCGTGAAGCGGTTTCTAAATCCATCCCCGCCATACCAAAGGCTGCGTCTCCCATAACGTTTATTACTATCTTTTCTGGGGCAGCTATTTTTGCACCCAGCGCAAGCCCGAGACCGTAGCCTAGCTGCGTGGACTTGCCCCATCCTATGTAAGACCTAGGTTTGAGGGCTGGCCAAAAAGGGACGATCTGGTTTCTTGGGTATCCGGAGTCATGAGTGACTATGCAGTCCCGTGGGTCAACAGCAGTCATCATCTCTTTAAATATCCTATAGGGACTCATTGGAGTTTCATTGGAGTTCAAGCGGGGCCCCCACTCCTCCATAAATTCTTTTTTAATCTCTGTAATCTCGTCTCGTACTCCGTGAACGTCTCCCCGCCCGTGCTCCCCTAGTTGAGATTTGGATTCCTCTACCAACTGTTGCAGTACTAGTTTCGCGTCTCCGATTGCGCCGTATTGCACCCTGTTATCTCGGTTCAAATCTTCAGGCACGTTTGTGACTTGCGCTTTAATGACTCCTGGAGGCATAGGTGCTGTGAAACCGGAGATCGCAAAGCTTGTACCGATGCCGAGTATAAAATCCGTGGTTTGGAGGAATCTGTCTACCATCAAAGTCCCGGTGTTGCCTCCAGTTCCAAGAGCAAGGTGGTGGTCTTCCGGGAACCCACTTTTTCCTGCCAGGCTTGTCATAACTGGTATGTTTAAGAGTTCGGCGAACTCAATGAGTTCATCCCATGCTTCCGCGTACAGGGTTCCTTGTCCGGCGACGATGATGGGCTTGTTCGCTTTGAGCAGCGCCGTGATGATATCTCTTACATCCTCAGTTGCAGCGAAAGATTTGTAAGTCTTGACTGGTTGGTAATCCTCTATATCTCCTGGTACTTCCGCACTTCCAACATCGCCAGGTAGCTCAAGTAATACGGGACCTGGTCTTCCGTGCCGTAGGTGAGTAAATGCTCTACTAACCATTTCTGGGATTCTTTCTATAGTGTTGATTCTGCCGGCCCACTTGGTTATGTGCTTGTAATTGGGGACGGCGTCGAACCCAGGATGGACATCGACACGTCTTTTATTGGACCCTCCAGGTATGAGTAAGATAGGTACATTGTCAGCGTAGGCTTGAGCTACACCTCCGAAAGCATTCTCAGCTCCGGGCCCGTGCTGCATAGTGAATACACCTATTTTGTTTCCGTTATGGATGCGGCTGTAGGAGTCAGCCATGTTGACGCCGGCCCTTTCTTGTCGACACATTACAGGCCTGATTCCTTCCTTAGAGCAGGCGTTTATCAGTGTCTGGGCAGGAAAACACGATATCCATTCAACGCCTTCCTTTTTCAGAAGGCTTGCCATTAATTCATCGCCATTCATTACTATCTCCTCAAAATTTTGCTTGTTAGTTTAATGTTTGAATAACCTGTTATCCATGTTCATTTATGCCAATTATTGGTTAGCAAGTTTGCCATACTCTATTGCTCGTAAAGGTGGTGGTCAAGGGAACTATATTCTTATAGCTTATCTTGATGAAATAATCACACCGCATTCAAGTATGGATTATATGAGAGACTTTGCTTCTGATGCAGCACTTGCACCTGCTATTTTCCCAAACACCGCACCTGCCATCAATCCAGACCCTCCAGGATAGTTATTGTAGAAGAGGCCACCTGTTAATTCACCAGCTGCGTAAAGACCAGGAATAGGAAGGTCAGATGTATCATACACTTGGCATTCCGAATCGATTTTGAGGCCGCCAAAAGTGAAGGTTATACCGCAAGTGACAGCGAATCCCAGGTATGGAGGTTTGTCGAAGGTCTGGGCCCAGTTAGATTTGGGAGGACTAATTCCATCTGTATGTTTCCCGTCTAAGGATGTAGGATTAAATTCGCCCTCTTGAACTGCTGAATTGTATCTAGTAACAGTATTGATCAGCCCTTCTTCGTCAATATCGAGACCCCTTGCGAGTTGTGAAATAGTATCTGCTTCAACTGCTGTCACTTGCTGAATAAAATATTCGTCACGAAGCAGGTGTTTCGTTTTTTGGTCAAAAAGTTGGAAGGCTGCCCTTTGCGGTTGCTTCAGTATTTCCCTTCCATATTTTGCATACGTATAGTTCCTGAAGTCTGCCCCCTCATCCACGAAACGTTCGCCTTTAACATTCACAATCAAACCGAATGGATAAGAGTGTTTTTGAAAGAGGTCCGCAATATTTCTATCCCCATAGGCGGGAGCGTTGAGATCCCACGCGACAGCGTGGCAGCCACTCCAATGCCCATATGATTGAGCCCCAATGTTGAGCGCCATCTGGATCCCTTCGCCAGTGTTGTATTGTGTTCCCCGTACTTTTGCCAATTCCCACCCCGGACCTAAATACCTCGTACGCATTTCTGCATTTGCCTCAAATCCTCCGCATGCCAGAATTGCGGCGCCACATCGAATGGTTTCGTATCCATCGGATCCTTTGACCGTAACTGAGTTCACTCTACCAGAATGGTTAGTCCCCAGAGAGGTTGCTGCCGATTGATAACGAACCTCTATCCCTGAGTTCTCACACAATTGAAACAATCTGTCTGAAAGACCTTTTCCTCCACCTACGGATTCAACTATGAGACCACCCCAAAAGCGCAGCTTTCCATCATGTTCAAATGCCTGTCTGCCATAAGCTAAAATCCAGGGTACGCCCTGGTTACGCATCCAGATCATAGTCGGATATGATTCCGCTACGAGGGTCTGAAGTAAATCCGGGTTAGATAACCCTTCTGAGACTCTCATGACATCTTCGTAGAAGTCAGAGCTGGTGTATGAACCAACGTCTATATTAAGACGCTCTTCATTCCCGATGTCTGGGAGAAGTAAGAGGATATCGTCGATACCTTTGTAGGCAAACCGGAATAATCCTCCTGTAAAGTATGAGTTTCCCCCGCGAAGATGCTGCGGTGCTTTTTCGAGCACCACAACTTTCCCTCCCTGTTCCGAGGCTGAAAGCGCAGCGTTGAGAGCTGCGCTTCCAGCACCAATGACGACCACATCAAATTCTTTCTCTTTGGGCATTTTCTCTCCGTTCCCTAGGATCCTAAATTCCCCTATAAAGCAGAGTATTGTCGGATTTGTGATGAGAAGAAATGTAATGCAGTATTCACCCTGTGGCAATCCGTATATCTCAAGATTATTTGCGACTAATCCGAACCATGATTAGAATCCGTCTTAATGTCGAGTGTTATTAAATTAATTGGACAGTCATCACGGGAGCGTCATATGAAGATAATGGTCACTAGCTTGATAACAGAGAAATTTCGGTCAGAACTGACTGATGAATTTCCTGATATTGAGTTCACGTTTGAAGAGGACCCCGAAAGAAATCTTGATAAAGTTTCCCAATGCGATGTTTTTATGGGCTTTCCATCCAGAGATGTATTCTTGGCAGCCGATAAAATTCGCTGGCTACACTGCCCAGGCACTGGGATCGACAGCATTATGGAGATAACAGATGTGATTGACAGTGATGTTGTTGTCACCAATGCCCGTGGCCCTCATACAAGCCCGATGGCTGATCATGGGATGGCTATGGTCTTGACTTTTGCCCACAGATTAAGGCAGCTGTGGGATGATCAAAAGGAGAAAATCTGGAACCCGCCTGGTTACGACCAACAAATGATTTCTTTGTCCGAAACGACAATGGGGATATTGGGAGTTGGAGGAATAGGATCTGCAATGGCCAGGCGAGCCGCGGCTTTTGGGATTCGTGTTTACGGTATCGATAAAGATGTAACGCTTTCACCCCAAGGTGTTCTTGAGATTTGGGATACTGATAGATTGGATGAGTTACTGTCAATGTCTGATTGGTTTGTTGTTGCTGTTCCCTATACATCTGAAACGCACCATCTGCTTGATCACTCGAGGCTGTCAAAGTTAAAATCTGGTTCTAGGATTATTGTCCTTTCAAGAGGTGGGATATTGGATGAGAGAGCTCTAATAAAAGGAATTGAGAACGGTAGTATAGCTGGGGCAGGTCTAGATGTGACGGAGGTAGAACCCCTTCCACAAGACAGCCCCCTGTGGGATCACCCGAATATTATTTTGTCTCCACATGTGTCGGCGTTGACACGTGAAATGTGGGATGGTCGGAGAGAGATATTTAAAGAGAATCTCCGCAGGTATATTTCCAATAAGCCTTTTCTGTACGCCTGCGATAAGACACGCGGGTACTAGGGCGACTAAACTGGTTTATGTCAGCTAACCAAACTAGGTAGTCCTCCCCAAAAAAGTGCAAGTTATTACAGGAATAATGGTACATATA
The DNA here is from genome assembly GCA_964652755.1 of uncultured Dehalococcoidia bacterium. Lineage (GTDB taxonomy): Bacteria > Chloroflexota > Dehalococcoidia > Lucifugimonadales > UBA826 > UBA11795. The sequence goes on along the minus strand of CAZZBP010000019.1, from coordinate 23,398 downwards.
AAGATTTGTTTTTTATTGACCCGATAATGCAGCCGAAAGTATAATCGGCGTTTGTAAAATCTTTGCCTATGGGGACGTCGAGGTAAGGAATGTTATTTAATGTGGCAGGCCTTCTTAAAAGTTCGAGCGGTAATAAGCAGTTGGAGATTGTTGATGGTACATTTGATGTATCGTGGTGTGGGGATAACTGTAGAGTGAAGGGGACAGTCCTTCTAGTTAGGACGGACTCTGGGGTATGGGCGAGCGGGAATTTGCAAATTTCAACCCCCCTTCAATGTGGAAGCTGTCTGAGACTATTTCGAAAAAACTTGGAGATTAGAATCGAGGAAGAATATCTTCCTTACAGAGATCTAATTTCGGGAGCTATTATTGAATTAGGAGACTATGAAGAGACTTTCCGGATTGATTTCGACAATCTGGTTGATTTAACGTATGCGGTTAGAGAGTATAGTGAACTTGCTTTGCCTCTGGCCCCAAGGTGCGAGAGAAACTGCCGAGGGATTTGTTCATATTGTGGAACGGATCTAAATAGAAAAAACTGTTTGTGTACGACGGATGAAAGGGACCTCAGGTGGGAACCACTTCTGGACCTGTTAGAAACTGAGAAACTATATAAGGAAAGAGGCCTAAGATATGCCACCACTGCCGAAGAAGAAACACTCCAGTAAGCGGAAGGGTGGGAGAAATGCTCACAGAGGTATTAAACCCCCATCACTTTCAACCTGCCCTCAATGCCACAGTCCCAGAATGCCTCATCGGGCTTGCAGTAGCTGTGGTTCATACAACGGAAGAAGCGTCGTTGAGACAGGTCAAGAGATTCTTTAATAAAATCCAATAGGTCTTCAATAGGCCTATTCAGGAGAATGAAATGACACTAACCTTCGGGAGCAATTCCAAGACTGCCTTTCTTTTCCCAGGGCAGGGAGCTCAAGTTGTGGGTATGGGATCGGAATTATATGAAAAGTCTAGAGCTGCCAAAGACGTATTTGGTGAAGTGGATGAAGCTTTGGGGAGACCTCTATCGAAAATACTGTTCGAAGGCCCTGAGGATGAGCTGAGGGAAACGATCAACGCTCAACCTGGGATAATGGCGGTGAGTCTCGCATGTGTTGGGGCGATGAACGAAAACCTTGATAAGGATGATATACCTGATCCTGTTCTCATGGCAGGGCATAGCCTTGGAGAATACACAGCGTTAGCAGCGGCCGGTGTTCTGAGTGTAAAGGATGCCGCTTTACTGGTACAAAAGAGGGGAGAATTGATGCAGGAAGCCTGCGATTCTAATCCGGGTACAATGGCGGCAATCTTGGGCCTTGATGAAATGACGCTGGAAGAAATAGCACGGGAGTCTGGTACTTTTGTTTCAAATATCAACACTGAGGAGCAAATTGTTATTAGTGGAGGAAAGATGGCGGTAGCAAGGGCCATGGATATGGCATCAGCCCGTGGTGCCAAAAAGGTAATACCGCTGAGGGTGGGTGGGCCGTTTCATTCAGGCCTTATGGAATCTGCCAAAGCGGGGCTTGTAGAAGCTCTTAATAACGTTAAGTTCATTGAACCTAATGTTCCGATAATTGCGAATTGTACTGCTCAGCCCCTCAAAAGTGCAGAGGAAATTCGCTCGGAGTTGATAACTCAGATAGCCAGTTGTGTTCAATGGAAGCGTTCAGTTGACTTTATGATTCGTTCGGGGGTTACAAACTTCTTGGAAATAGGCCCCGGTAAAGCCCTCGCTGGCATGGTAAAGCGCATCGATAGAAACGCAAATATTTCTAATATCTCCGATTTGGAATCGATACTGGCTTTTAGTAGAAACTGATCCTATCAACTCTTAATGGTAGGTAAAGGTCTCGTAACAACCCGACGTGAAACTCGAGTTGTAGTCCTTCAGATTCTCTGTGAGTCGGATATTGTGGCTCACGAGGCAACTTCTGTGCTTCATCGTACAATGACTGAACATGACGTAACTTCAGAGGCCTCCGAGTTTGCAACTTACCTCGTCTCCAATGTACTTGAAAATCGAAACAAACTGGATAAGATAATTACTGCTTATGCTCCAAACTGGCCTTTGTCTCAAATGGCTATGGTTGACAGGAACGTACTAAGGATGGCGATCGCTGAAATTAAATGGGGTGTAGATTCCCCTCCGGGAGCAGTTGTGAACGAAGCAGTTGAACTGGCTAAAGCTTTTGGTGCGGAGGGGTCACCAGGGTTTGTAAATGGTGTACTCGGAGCCCTTATAATTTCACAGAATACTGAAATCGAAGCATAATAAATTTGGAGGCATTTCAATGTCGCTGCTTAATAGAGTTCAGAAAATAGTTGCAGAAAAGCTAAGTGTTGATGAGTCGGAAGTACTACCTGAAGCTTCTTTCACAGAAGATTTGAATGCTGATTCTCTCGATCTCGTTGAGCTCATTATGGCTTTTGAAGAACAGTTCAGTTCGGACGACATCGATATAGAAATATCCGATGAAGACGCAGAAGGTATCACTACAGTTCAGGCAGCGATAGACTATCTTCGAGAAAATGGCATTGATGACTGATGTGACCGAACTTAATTCTTGATTCAGCCCCACTGACCTAACGTGTTTCCGAATTGTTAATAGATTGGTCGAAATTACATAATAACTATTCGATTAATAAGTAGACCAAAAATATAAAGTTCGGTTTGGATCAGGCTTTTTGGAGGTGTAATCCATGAAAGCGGCGGTATATCAAGGGAAACAACAAATAGTTGTGGAAGACTTACCTATACCTGAGCCGGGTCCTGGAGAGATACTCGTTAAGATTAGTTACAGTGCGATTTGTGGAACAGATGTCCATGCTTTTCTCTATGACATCGCCCCTCCGGGATCGGTCATGGGACATGAGTTTAGTGGAACAGTAGCGGCGGTAGGGCCAGGTGTCGAACTTTGGAAGGAAGGAGATCGAGTTGTGGGGGGTGGAGGAAACCCTCCGCCGGGTATGGAGGCTCCCCTTCGAAGACAAGAACAATACAATTACAGGCTAGAAGGATTCGCAAGTGACAGAAAAAGAGGATATGCGGAATATACGTTGTAGAACGACTGGGAGCACATTGCAATTACGGAGAATGTATCCGATTTACAGGCATGTCTGACAGCGCCTTGAGCAGTAGTAGTAAGAGCCGTGAGACTATCCAAGCAACGCCTAGGTGATACGGTCGCAGTCCTAGGAGCTGGTCCTATAGGGCTTCTTTGCATGCAGGCTGCTAGGGCTGCCGGAGCAAGACGGGTAATAGTCTCTGAACCCTCAGGAACTCGCAGGGAAGTAGCTTCCTTACTAGGAGCAGATTCGATTATTGATCCCTTGATAGAAGATCCTGTAGAAACAATAATAAAGCTTACGGATGGATCTGGCCCGCATGTTGTTTATGAATGCGCTGCTGCTAGGCCAACATTAGGAACCGCATTTAACTTAGTGAGAAAAAACGGGAATGTAATACTTGTCGCCCTTGCCTGGGAAGAGATTCCTCTACTTCCTGTTGATTGGGCCGGTAAGGAAGTGACATTTAATACGACGTTCGGAAGTGAGCCTTACGATTGGCAGGTTGCGATGCATCTTATTTCCACAGGGAAAGTGAATCTCGACCCCTTGATGTCTGATGCAGATATTATTGAGTTAGAAGGGGTCCAGAACGCCTTCGAGGCTCTTTGCAAGCCGTCCACACAAGTTCAAATGGTTGTTCGATTCTAGTTTCAATCAGTAACCGGGTCACATTTGAGAATCTAGGTAAGCTTGAAGAATAATAGCTGCTGATGCAGAATCTAAAATCCCTTTGTTCTTCCGAATTCTATTCTTGCTGTTAGGGGACTGGGCAAGCATTTGAGATGCTTCGATAGTTGACATACGCTCATCTACTGTCTTTATTGGAACTTTGGTCAGAGAAGTTAAATCAGATATAAACTTCTCTGTAAGTACTGCCTGAGTCCCTTTCGCACCGGAAGGCAGATAAGGCATGCCGATAAGGATGAGTGCAACGCTTTCTTCTCTTGCCAATTTTGCGACAGTCATCGCGCCGATCTTTCGAGCTATGGCATCGCGTGGAGTTGCCAAGGACTGACCAGGGTCGCTGGAGGCAACTCCTATTCGTTTGTTCCCGACATCAAGGGCAATTATGATTTCTGTATTCAGTCTTTTTTCTCTTCGACGGAGGCTGATATGATGCTGGGTACGAGAGCGAGAGCCTCCTGTAGTTTCTCAGCATTTCGACCTCCTGCCTGCGCTGATTCTGGCCGCCCACCACCGCCACCTCCCATGATTTTTGCGGCCTCTCTCGCAATGTGCGCTGCATTTAAGCCTCTATCCACGAGGTCAGGAGTCACCATAGCCACGATCATTGGATTTTCATTAACCACTGCCCCTAAGACAACAACTCCAGCACCTAATTTGGTTTTTAGCCAGTCTCCCGCATTTCTTAATAAGTCTGCAGAAGAAGCAATTGTCTCCGCAGCTAGTACATTAATTCCAGCAACATTTTTCACGTTATCAAGGAGCGATTCAGCAGACTGCAATGACAACTTTTCCTCCAATTTGTTCAGCTGCTGGTTTGCCAAATCCAGCTGCTCAACCAATCCTGTAATCCGTCCCTCAAGTTCTCCTGGGCTAGTCTGGAGCAGGTTTACTACCCTATCTTCCCTATTGAATTTATCCCAGACAAGTTGCTCCGCCCCCCTGCCGCTTACCGCTTCTATCCGTCTCATGCCAGCACCTATGCTTGATTCTCCGAGTACATAAACGGAGCCAAGTTCTCCAGTTTTATTTACATGTGTGCCACCACAAACCTCGAAGCTGAATCTTCCGCCGTTCGCTATTTCTATAAGCCTAACAGTCTCACCATATTTATCTCCAAAGAATGCCAGTGCACCCTCTTCGATAGCGCCAGAATAGGTGTTTTCGCTTCTGATGACATTGGAGTTATGTCTAATTCTCTCATTCACAAGAAACTGGATTTGCCACATCTCTTCATCTGTCACTGGCTTCACATGGCTGAAGTCAAATCTGAGCCTGTCTGAAGTCACGAGAGAACCTGCCTGGCGTACGTGTGGGCCAAGCACTTGCCTTAATGCGGCGTGCAACATATGAGTCGCTGTATGGTTTCTTGCCGTATCCTCTCGCCGTATGGTGTCGACGTATGTGTCCACTGAATCGCCTACTTGGATCGAGCCTTGTGTAACCTTGCCATAATGGACTATAAGCTCAGGGATGGCCTCCTTGGTGTCTATAATCTCTGCTCTTCCGTTCGGGCCCACGATTTCACCGCCGTCTCCCACTTGTCCTCCACCCTCGGAGTAGAAAGGGGTTTCTTGCAGTACCACCTCTATTGAGTCACCGTCACTTGCGTGAGCAATTGTTTCTGCTCCTTTAACAAGTCCCACGATGACGGTAGAACCGACTAAATTGTCATAACCTGTGAATCTGGTTGATCCAACTCCGAGATCTTCATAAACTTTGATCCTTGCATTGTCTCCGTCGAATTGAGAGCTTGCTCTTGCACGTTCACGTTGACTCCCCATCTCCCTTTCAAATCCTTCAAGATCAACTGCGATGTTGTTTTCCGCGGCCATTTCTTGTGTTAGCTCGATAGGAAATCCATATGTGTCCCAAAGTCTGAAAACTATATCTCCAGAGAGGGTTTTAGTATCTTCCATAGCTTTTTCAAGCATTATATGGCCGTTTTCAAACGCTTGTTGAAAGCGGTCTTCCTCTAGATTTAATACAGTGTGAATAAATTCCTTATTGTGTTTAAGTTCGGGGTAAGCTGTGCCCATTTTCTCTATGACCGATTCGGCCATGTCACTCAAAAAAGGTTTATCGATGCCAATTTTCTTACCAAGTCTTATAGCTCTTCTTATTACTCTTCTCAGAACATAACCCCGCCCCTCATTTCCTGGGACGACCCCATCCGCAGTCAGGAAAGTAGAGCTACGGCAATGCTCTGCTACTGCCCTGATAGCATAGTCTGTTTCAAGGGTTTTTCCATAAATTACGTCGGTCATGTTTGTGACCTTAGCTATCATTGAGGCAAATATGTCTGTCTCATACATAGTTGGAGCGTCTTGCATTATTATTGTGGCTCTCTCGAGCCCCATTCCAGTATCGATGCTTGGAGCTGGGAGGGGATTTCGAGTTCCGTCACTGTTGTGGTAGAACTGCATAAAGACCAAGTTCCACAACTCTACATATCTGCTGCACTGCTCCCCTGTGACCATCCGGTTTTCGCAGTTGGGGGTACAGTTATTCTGCAGACAGCCACGATGCTCTCCAAAATCATTATGAAGTTCGCTGCATGGACCACAGGGGCCTTCCTCGCCGTGAATTGGTGGGCCCCACCAGTTATCTGAATCACCAAATCGGAAGATCCGGTCATCGGGGATTCCAACATCTTTCCACAGGTTGTGCGCTTCATCGTCGGAATCGTGAATTGTCATAGCGAAGCGCTCTATTGGTAGTCCCAATCGGCCTGAAACAAATTCCAAGGCGTAAGCGATGGCTTCCCGCTTGAAGTAGTCTCCGATACTGAAGTTACCTAACATTTCAAAAAGAGTATTGTGGGTAGCGTCGCCCACCACGTCAATATCGGGTGTTCGAAAGCATTTTTGGGCCGATGTTAACCTACTATTTGGAGGGTTCTGCTGACCGGAAAAATACGGTTTGAACTGGTTCATGCCTGCGATTGTCAAAAGTAGTGTAGGGTCTCCAATGGGAATTAGAGAGGAGCTCGCTACGCGCAAATGCCCCTTACTTTCAAAGAATGAAAGGAATTCCTCTCTGATTTCATCACTTGTTAGCATATCTACGATATCCAGTAATTGGTTCCGTCATGTTGGTGCTTCATATTATTCTAGAATAGTACAAAAAGGAGGATGCGTCACGATTTAATTTCAAGCTAAATTCAACTGATTGCCTCTCGTGAGTAAAATGGGAAGTTAATATACTGAGGAAATATTGGCTGGTTACCGATAGTTACGAGGATGGCGAAATTGAGCGTACCCTGAAGGGGATTTGTACAAAGCAGAATTACGTCAAGGAAATTTGCATGGTTTTAATGGGTTGAACGACAAAAATTCTCTTTCGCTAAATCACATGATATCTATGGCGTTAAGTCTCATGACCGCCAGTCTGCTTTATTATGGGTACTTGTCTTCCTCAGTATCAGAATTTGCTGAGCGCTGGACTGCTTTAGCTTCTTACCTATTCCTGAAGATAATCGGTGTTAAAGTTCAAATTACCGGTACGACCCTTGCATCAAGTGATTTCACTGTAAGAATTATTGATGAATGCACCGCTGTAGGGCCTATACTTCTTATGTCTGGCGCTATACTGGCCTACCCCACGTCCGGGATTCGCAAGTTGCGCGGGGTTATAGCTGGCGCTTTGTTGTTGACAACTTTGAACCTGCTCCGAATAGCAAATCTGGTGTGGATAGATATTCACTACCCGGATTTCATGGAGGTGGCTCACCTGGTCATCTGGCAGGGAATAATTGTGCTCACGGCAATAATATACTGGTTTCTTTGGGCGGAGAAATCCGGTTTTTCAAACTAATTTGATGCTGACTTAATGTTTTCCAAAAGAGTTATCTTATTGTTCGCATTTCGATCAATAGTTTTGTTAGTTTTATTAGGGATAATGTGCCTGGTGATGGTGGAACAATTTAACCTGCTACTTATAAAAGCTGCCAGACCATTTATCCCGATTGAGATCAGCCTTAGGACGTTTGGCACGTATATTGAAATATCTTCGACTGGGCCGGGCGTAAAATCCCCTTTGTACGTAGATAGCCTGACAATATATTCAGGGACTATTCTGATGATCACAGTGGCCCTTTCAGCTGTGGGATTGGGATTTGGAGAACGACTCATATCTCTTGTGATTCTTATAACACTGGGACTTGTGATCCAGATGGTAGGGATCGTCTTATTATCGGAAGGAATCGAAGCAGCTACCGATAGCAATTATTCTGGATTTTCTGAAAGCAGGCCATACAATGTTTTTTCAGTTGGATGGAGTCTCTTACCGGCATTAATTTCAGCAGTGTGGTGCTATTTATTTTGGAGACGGAGTAAATTTCTATTATAAAACCCTTGAATTAGATGTCGAAGACGCAACGGAATCCAAGGTTGCCTGTTGAGCTGTCTGGGGTATTTGCACTTCTAGCTGCAACCCTGTATCGATTACAATAAGAGTCGTGGCAGAGATAAGATCCACCTTTAATGGTTTTTGTTGTGCCGTTTAAAGGGCCCTGGGGATCATGATCGGGTTCGGTTAGAGATCCTCTGGAATGAAATGTGGAACTGAACCAGTCTGATTGCCATTCCCAGACGTTTCCCACCATATTGTAAAGTCCGTAATTATTTGGTTCATAATGTTTTGCCGGGGCGGTACCAGTGAAACCATCTTCTTCAGAGTTAGAGCTGGGAAAAGTTCCTTGCCATATATTGCATCGATGAATACCCTCGGGTGTGAGTGCGTCTCCCCAGGGAAAGATCTTTTTGTCTAAGCCACCTCTCGCGGCAAATTCCCATTCCGCTTCAGTCGGCAATCGTTTACCAGACCAATTGCAGTACGCTATAGCGTCATTCCAAGACACGTGGACAACAGGATGATTCATTCGATTTCTGATGTTTGATGAAGGGCCTTCAGGATGTTTCCAGGAAGAACCATCGATACGCTTCCACCAAGGTGTGCCTGATGGAGATTGCAGGGATGATATATCGGCTCGTCCAGCAATATGAAGGTAGAAAACAAAAGACCATCCAAATTTCTCAGCCTCTGTTCTGTAACCAGTCTCCTTGGTGAATCTAGCGAATTTCGTATTTGTGACGGCAATTTTGTCAATATAAAAGGGATCTACATAGACTTTTCGAACTGGTCCTTCACCATCTGAAGAGAAGCCGCCTTTATAATCAGTTCCCATCGAAAAAACGCCGCCCGGTACTAAGCTCATGTCTGAATCAACCGTGGATTTGCTACTGACAGGATCCCAGAGGCTAAAACCAGTCGGAGTAGGTTGAGGGGTATCCCTTGATGCGGCACAACATGAGGCGGGAATTTCGTTAATTGAGATTTCTGATTTCATATTTATATGGAATGTATCAGGGAGGAACGTTTCTGTCATTCCATGCCTTAAAGGGGTCATTAATAAATAGGATCCGGTTATAAAACGAATTGACAGAAGATAGGGTATCTTATAGCATTTCCCGCCTGTAATGGATAATTATTTTGCTTATCGGTATAACTACTTTAGGAGCCTTAATAGGCCGCCTAAGAGGTGTTCGTATCTGGAATAGCAGAAAACCCAGAAACGAAAAGGGGCCTCGACCGGCGGCGGTCGAGGCCCCTTTTTTTGCAATAGTCAACTCGATGATTAAGGAGATATAACAGGATATGAATACCCAGCAAAAAAGCCATGTTGAGGGATTAGGATTCTCATCGAGGCACCTATTCAGTCCTTTAGAGCTCGTGGATAGGGTTCCGAGGACGGCATCTGCATCGGATACGGTAGAGGAGGCCAGGGAAACTATCCATAAAATCCTACAAGGTGAAGACGATCGGCTTATAGTAATCGCAGGGCCCTGTTCGATTCATGATGAGACGGCAGCACTGGATTATGCTCAAAAGCTGAGTGGGCTTAGGGATAAATTGGGTGACAAGATTTACCTCGTCATGAGAGTTTATTTCGAAAAACCGAGAACTACCGTCGGTTGGAAAGGTTTTATTAATGATCCCTATTTAAACCAGACCTACGACATTCCTACGGGTTTGGAGCGAGGGCGAAGATTACTCCTTCAGATAAATGAAATGGGCATGCCGTCTGCTAGCGAATTTCTTGACCCAGTAGTTCCGCACTATATAGAGGATCTAATTTCCTGGGTGGCGATCGGGGCCAGAACTACCGAGAGCCAGACACATAGGCAGATGGCGAGCGCTATCGGTATTCCCGTAGGATTTAAAAACGGTACAGATGGAAGTTGTCAAACGGCGGTAGACGGAATTCTCTCTGCTAGTAAGCAGCATTCGTATGTCGGCACCGGCCCTGATGGTCATGTGTGTGTACTGCGGACGGACGGAAATCCGGATGGTCATCTTGTCTTAAGGGGCGGGAAACAGGGGCCAAACTATGACTCGGCCTCAGTAAAAGCTGCCTGTGAAGTTTTGGAGTCTGGGGGACTTCCTAGAAGACTCGTTATTGATTGCAGTCATGGGAACTCAAATAAAGATCACGAGAGGCAGCCCTTGGTTTTTGAAGACGTTGTGAACCAGAGGGCTACGGGTAATTCAAGTATAGTCGGTATTATGCTTGAAAGTAATATTAATCCTGGAAGCCAAAGTCTTGGTGAGGACCCAGACAGCCTTGAATATGGAGTTTCGATCACGGATGCCTGCGTCGGATGGAAAAAGACGGAGGATATTATTGTTTGGGCCGATAATAGGCTTAACGAGTCGTAGAAACCTTGGAAACTTTTAGTTTCAGAAGCTATGATGAACTTTTATAGTTGGTGTTGAGGAATCCAAGTATTTAGCCTCTAATTGATTTAGTTGATCGACTTCTGAATTTTTGAAACCGATCTTTGGCTAGTTAAGGTTTCCAATTATGTTCCCACACTTTGTCTGGAGTGCTTACGGTCTGATTCTGCAGTTTCTTGGCCCTTTGGGCAGGCAGTAAAAAAGTACTTACATGTTCGTTCTATCTTCTTCACTCCTGTCTCGGGCGCTTTACCTTCCGGAAATCGATAGTTGATTTTATTGGAACACTGTATAGGGATATTACGCTGGGATGACAAATCTTCTATTCGGCAGTTATGCTTTGGGAATATTACAAAATAAATGTTCTAAGAGGTGCGAATGATGTCGTACAAAATTGGGGACTTTGTCTGCGATGTTGAATCAGCAATAGACACTTTTGGTGTTACGGTAGAGATGGAATGGTCAATAGGACCGAAATTAAAATTACTAGTGGAGCAAGGAGGAGATCTTACCTCCCAAGGTGCCCCTACAGTCGGTAGCACTGGACTCCCAGGCAGGTTGCTTCACGAGGATCCTAGCGGTCGCTTCAAGATTATAGTTGCACGTTTTCCATCGGGTGAACCGACTCCCATACATGCTCATTCTAGATGGGGTCTAGAATGCGGGATTTCTGGACGAGAACGGTTTACAGTTTATAAACGTTTGGATGATGGAAGTGACGACGCTTCCGCCAACCTTGAGGTTTTCTCTGATCATCACATCGAAAGAGGGGACTTAGGTTATTGGTATGACTCACCTCGAAATATTCACAGACAATGGGCAGAAGGTGAAGAGCCTTCATGTGTTTTAATACTTATGGGCGGAGATGGGGGGCGAGACGGGGTTTTTGATGTCGACCGAGGTGTTTTTCGAAGATCCTGACGCCTAAGATATTGAGTTTTCTTAAAAACAGGGCTAATCAGCAAATGGTGGTCTGCCTTTTACATAGAGACCAAGTTCCACGCCGCCAATCAAATGCAAGTGGGCGTGAACTTGGGATTGCATTCCGTGTGGGCCGAAATTTGAAAGGATTCTATATCCTTCTGGACATTTTTGTTTTCCAAGGGTATTGGCGGCAGTACCCAACCTTGAAAGCAGGTCAGGATCTGACCATAAATCATCCTGCATGATGTGGATGGTTGGTACTAATAATAACTGAACAGGAAACCAACGTAGATTATTTTCAAAGACTACAAAGCTAGGTTCCTTGATATGAAACACTGCAGGTTCGTTTCCGGATATGATTCTGCAGAAAATGCAGTCTCCACTGTTCAAATTCAGGTTCGCCTTATTTACACAGATAATCTGTAATCAGGCGCATCGATCTTTAAGACCTGTCCAGAACTGGAGTCTTGTATTCTTGAAGCTGTTGCACTTCCACGTCTGGCTTCTATTGTAAAATCTGTGCGTGTAGTAATCACGGTAGGTAATCGATAATTTTGTCTATGTACGATGATCTGATAAAGCCTTTCCTGAGACCATTCGCTGTCACGCTCCACACCGAGATCGTCCAGTATTAGCATGGATGAGCGCTTCACTTCATCGAAGATTTTTCCTGAATTCATGGAGTTGGTCGGTGAAAAAGCTGATCTCAGGTAATCCATTAATTCTGGAACAAATGCAAAAAAAATTTTCTTGCCATCTTGTTCCATCGCGCTGGCTATCGCCACAGCTAGGTGAGTTTTTCCTGATCCAGAAGTGGGGCTGAATAGAGTCAGCCAACCTTCGGGGTTCCTCGAGTAAGCTTGAGCCGTTTTAAAAGCATTCTCAAGGCTAGATCGAGTTTCCTGAGTGGAACCTGGTCTGCCTCGAGTATCGAAGGATTCAAAATTCATTTGCCTAAGTCCGCTGGGTACTTTTTCTAAGGAGCTTATCTGCGACTCCGGTTTGTCTAAGATCCCGGTGACGATTAATTGGCTAAGCTCATTGTCTTCAATCCTGCTTTTAATGAAAGGGTCCAGCGATGATATGTTTTCGGCCGTAGTTACGACAGTAGGCATTTTGCCGGCTGCTCTGTGGTTCAAAATTTGTATCAATTTCTCTTGAGCCCAAGGGGTAGAAGTTCGTGAGGAGACTCCGTCAAGTATAAGGATTGGAGAATTTTTAACTTGGTCGAAAAGTTCTCTATACGCTAATTCACTCTCAGGTGAAAAACTGTAACGTAGGTGGTCTATGAGGTCTGTAACATATATAAAGAAGGTGGGTTTTCCAACCGAAATACATCTGTTGGCTATGGCTGCTGCAAGATGGGTTTTTCCACTTCCATGAGGGCCTGAAAGAACCAGCCACCCTTTAGGGTCTACTGCGAAATCTGAAGATTTTTTGAATGCATCCGAAAACGCTGACGCATTCTCTTCACCGCTGCCCTTGCCTTTTTCAGCAATGTTTTCAAAAGAGTACTTAGAGAGATAGCCAAGATTGCTGTATGCCAGCAATCTTTGAGCCATATCATCTTCGCGCATGGTTTCCCGACAGATACATGCCTTGATTGATCCAAAATCAGGATGGCCTGTAGGGACGATAGGTGTCAGCCAACCCCTGTTTCCACATATCGAGCACCCTGAATTGTCATCGTCCCTTTCAAAAGGGATATCGATGTCAGAATTTCCCGTAGTCCTAGAAGTATTATATGTACCGAGATTTGCTAGTACGTCTCGAAGGTTTTCCATCGTCTTTGCCTTCTCTGTGCCATCTTTCAAGGATTCCAGATATATAAGCCCAGCTTCGCTTGTTTTGTGAAGCCGATTCCTTTATTGCATCTTTTATCCACACGGCAGGATATTTCTCCACCGCCTCTCCTATTTGTTCCCCTATGATTGGAGTCAGTATGCCTATGTTTTGCTCGTAAAGCGAGTAGACGTTTGGTAATATTTCCGCTGCTTCCCACGGCTCTGGCTCCAGAGTATGAGAATCGTCCGGTAAAATGCCATATTTGCCGGCCGAACGTCTATTGAAGTCTGAATTCGTCGCGTAGACAAGCGCTCCGTTTCCGTGTCGAGTTTTTATGAATATACCTCTTGACACAGCTGCCTGAATTGAAGAAATTATCAGTTCAGGTTTACCTAGAGCTTTAATTAATGTCCTATCAGCGAGGATTTCATTTTGAGTAACAAACTTTGCAGGTCCCCTTTTTTGTTGAATCATCCACAGAACTCTAATAACTGTTTTGAGCTCTCCTAAAGTGTCAATTTCTTCAAGAAGCGGTCCGAAAATCGGTGCTGGGATGGGAAAATATCGGACACCTGGAGGGAATCCATCGAAGCTCATGAAAGGATATTCATAGAACCGAGATAGGCTCTTGCTCGTACGTGGCGAGGTTTTCGAATTTCACAAATCGATCTTGGAAATACAGCTTTATTCCACCAGTTCTTCCGTTTCTATGTTTGGCAACAATAAGATCTGCGATGTTTGAGGGATATTCTTCCGTGGGGTTGCGTTTTTCCCAGGTTTCAGCATCTACATAACGATCTTCTCTATGAATGAAAGCTACTACATCCGCATCCTGCTCTATACTTCCACTTTCACGAAGATCAGAAAGCATAGGTCTATGGTCAGGTCGTTGCTCTATTGCTCTGCTTAATTGAGAACAAGCGAGCACAGGCACATTTAGATCTCTAGCCATGCCCTTAAGTGATCTAGAGATCTCTCCCATTTCTTGTACACGGTTCGCACTTCGCCCACCAGTGCCGCCGATAAGTTGAAGGTAGTCAACAATTATTAGGTCAAGGCCTCTTTCCGCTTGTAATCTTCTGGCCTTGCTGCGCATTTCTACGATCGTTTGTATGGGAGTGTCGTCTATAAAAATTTGCAAGTCGGAGAGACTACCGATTGCATCAAATATTCTGCGTTCTTCCAGGTCAGTATAAAGTTGCAACCTAAGGCGATGGCTGTCAACGTTTGATTCACTTGATATGAGCCTATTTCCAATCTGACCAGCACTCATTTCAAGGCTAAAAATCCCAACGTTGTTACCATGTTTTGCCGCGGAAGTTGCCATATTGAATGCGAGGGTAGATTTGCCAAGGCTGGGTCTTGCGGCCAATATTATAAGATCTGATCTCTGCAGACCACCACCGAGGAGCTGGTCAACTAAGTCAAAGCCACACGGGACAGGGGCCAAAGCGTTCATTTCAGGGCCTTGGAGACTTTCTTCCAAATAAGTGTCAAGAACTTCACGTATGTGCTCGAAGTCCCGCGAACCACGACCAGAACGAATATCGAATAGTACCTCTTCCGCGCGGCTTAACGAATCCTCCGTATCTGCGGCGTTTTCGTAGCCTATCTGTGCTATGCCGCCAGCTGCTAGAATCAGCTGTCGCATGACGGACGTTCTGTGAACGATCCGCCCATAATGGCTGATGTGTGTTGGGCTCGGAGTGGAATTGACTAGACTGCTTAAATAGGGCGTTCCACCTACGGGGGCGAGTCGGTCATGGATCGAGAGTTCATGTGAGACGGTAACCTGATTGACCGCTTCATTTCGTGAAGCAAGGTTGAGGCAGGCTTCGTAGCAGAAACGGTTTTTATCAAGGTAGAAGTCTTCTGCCTTGAGAAAGGAAGACACTTTAGTGAGGGAATCTCCATCAAGAAGTAGTGATCCTATTACGGAATTTTCTGCCTCGCTATCGTGTGGTGGTAACCTGTCGTTATACACGCGGCCTCCTGAAACCGAGGCCGCTTTACGCTGATCTACTTAGGAGATGCGGCCTCAAAAGGACCCACCTTTATAAGGATGAGGTCCTCCTATTCTTCGTCTTTATCAAGTTCGGCGACAATTCTCTCTTCGGGAGCATCACTTACTGAATCCTTTGAAGAGCCATCTGTTTCTAAGGTGACTTCTTCAGCAGATTCAACGGAGGATTCCGTAGAATTACCTTTCCAAACGGATTCGTTTGATTGTGTCGAGTCTACAACAGCTTGGGCATCTACGGCTACCGGTAGATCCCCTCCCTCTAAAATGCTTTCTATGACATCTTCGTCCTCTGCAAGTGGATCGGTGCCAGTCGCATAAACTACTACGTTTATAGTTGCGGAAACCTCAGCATGAAGACGGATAGGAACTTGATACTTTCCCACGTCCCTGATTGGATTGTCCAATTGGACGAGACGACGTTCGATAGAATGTCCTGTTTCTTCCGCGACAGCATCAGCGACCATGGTGCCTGTAACAGATCCATAGAGTCTATTATTTGCCCCTGCCCTCATTTCAATATTGAGTTGTGTGCCGTCAAGGGCATCCGCTAGTTCCTTCATGTCATCGAGTTGTTGAATTCTATTAACATCAGCTGTCTTGCTTAGCTTTGTAATTCGTTGAATGTTGTTATGAGTTGCGGGTGCTGCGAGGTATTTTGGGATGAGATAGTTCCTGGCGAAACCATTCTTTACTTCCTTTATATCGCCACCCCGGGCGACGCCTTCGACGTCTTCCAGAAATACAACTTTCATTGTTGTCCTCGACTAAGTTGGGCTTTTTAAATTATCTAATTAACGAATACTGGCTGTTATCAATAGGATCACGGCTTCCTGATGAGCGGGAGTACCTAAAAGTCTCGCTTTGTCTCAGATCGCCTTATTCTAGAACCAGGAGCGGGAATTGTACCATGATCAATATGGCTTGCTCGACCTTAAGTCAGCAACATAGCGGTCGCTTCGCTTCGCTGAATGCGGCCTAAACCCTTGAGTGCCGATAGGACACGTGAATGCCGCAGGAAACACTTATTTAATGTCATTGCTATGTACAGGTGTATCATCGTCTTCTTCCACTATCCTATATTTTCCCTCTACTACTTCCCCATTTACGGGCTGTTCTTTATCAGGATTGTGATTTTGTTCGATGTTTCTTGTTAATATCGATAGGGGCCCAAACACAAAAAATATTCCGATAGATACTATTACAACGACAATGTCATCAATCCAACCTATCAGTGGTATCAGATCTGGAAGAAAGTCCCAAGGAAGCAACAAGTAAACGACTGCTATTATAGGCAGTATTTTTAATTTGAAAGGAACGCGTTTGTCTAACATCAAACGCAGAAATAAAGTCGGGAGTCGCTTCATATTAATCGCCAAATTTGTCAGTAGTTGTAAAGAAGAGAGGTTTTTAAGATGTATCTTTCCCACATTTCTTCTGATTAGCTTCAAGTATCAATTATAGCCAATTGAATTCGTCAGATGGATAAAGTTCTTGATCCTAACAAAGAAAAATACGACTGAGTCGATAAACATTGATTGATCTTTTGTACGGCAGAGATGAATTCACCATATTTGAGAAGGTCAAAAAGATGCGTAATGAGGTCACACCTCACGAGCTTCGAGACATAAATACGACAATTCTGAATGGCTTTGAACTCTCATTGGGAGAACTTATTTCCGCTGTTTATACGGTTCCATTTATGGGAGACAAGAGATTGGTAATTGTTGAGAATCTCTCTGCTAGATTTGAATCAGGATTCACAGAGGCGGACAAAAGATCAGGAGATTGGGAAAGCATAGCTGTTGAACTTGATGCCATTCCACCAACCACGAACCTGGTTTTCAGGGAAGGGGATCTCCATGCTCGTAATCCGATGTTAGCGATACTAAAAAATATCGCGGTAATTCAAACGCACCCGGTACTGAGATCTAATGATATTCCCCGGTGGATTATGGACAGGGCTACATCTATTGGAATAGCCATAGAATCGCCGGCTGCTTATTTGCTTGCAGACTCCGTAGGTGCGCAACTCAGGGTATTGGACTCGGAACTTAAGAAATTGTCTCTTTACCGAGAAGATAAGATAATTCGGAGAGAGGACGTTGCTTATCTAGTTTCTTACGTGAGAGACCAAAGCATTTTCAAAGTGGTGGATTCAGCTATTGAAGGCAAATCTAAGGATGCTCTTCGCCTATCAAAGCAATTGATCAATTCAGGGTCCTCTTCTCCGATGATCATTAGGATGATCGAAAGGCAAGTTAGGCTTCTTCTTTTAGCAAGAGATCTAAGGCTGAGGAAAGTGCCACCCTCAAATGTAGGCAAACGACTATCTTTATCTGGGTTTCCTTTGCAAAAAACCCTCGAGATGGAAAAGCACGTCCAACAGAGACGATTAGAGTTTATTCATGAAATGATACTCGAGTCGGATGTAAGAGTTCGCGATGGACTCATCTCGAGTGATGCCGCATTAGATTTATTGATAGCACAAATAAGTAATTAAATCTTTCATGAATACTTCTAAGTTTGGTATCCGAGCTAGCGGATATTTTTTTCGTCGGACGTTAGTTTGCTAACATCGCAAGAGCGGAACCGGCCGCTCTTAATAGCGTTGATCAGACTTTCTAAGCCAGTGATCTTATCGTAAAAGAGAGTTGCAAAGGTGCCTAAATCGGCAAGTTTGTGCGCGTCACTTGCTCCAGTGGTAGGCATATCTAGTCGTTCAGCTACTTTCTCTGCAAATAAGTTTTCCTTCTCTGTACCTCTACCATTTCGTATCTCAATAGCATCAACCAGTCCGAACACACGATTTCTCAGCGCACGTGCCAACATTTCTTCATATGAAACATCATCTTGTGGAGCCGTTTCGCGATAGACCCTTCTATAAGGGTGTGCAACGACCATAGCGCCTCCCGCTTCATCGACCAAATCTCTCACGAACGATGATTTGTGCATTCCAAATATATATTCGCTAAGACCGTAGACAAGTAAGTGCCCCTCCTCTGTAGTGACTTCACAGCCAGGAATTACAAGGAAATCGTTATCTTTGCCGAGCTTTAAAACATCCTGAGGGTCCCAGAACCCATCATGGTCAGTTAGGCATACGCCGTCCAGGCCGATTCGCTTAGCCTCAACAATAAGTTCTTCGGGTGTGAGTATGCTGTCATCGGACACCGGGTATGTGTGAGTGTGGATATCTATTAGCATTTCGTGGTTACTTCGGTTCACACGGTTAATTTGGCTTAGTTGAGTTGCATCGTATCAAGGTTATTGATATTCTAATTCGTAGTGGCATTAATTAAATTGGAGGGTTGGAGTATCGGTACCAATTTAATTAAATTGGTACAGCATTACATAATTGTATGAACAGAACTTAATCGTACACAAGTTCATTTAGTCCTCACCAACGACTCTTATATCGAAAAATTTCAGATCTGAACTGGTAAAAACAGAGGTAGTTGAAAGATATGATCCTTGGTCCGGAGCGCTTCACAGAACAAGCTCAAGAATCTCTCAATAATTCTCAACTCATTTTAAACAGATATAGACATAATCAATGGGATTGTGAACATGTTCTTATGGCTTTAATAGAGCAAGAAAAAGGTGTTCCTGCCGAGATCCTGAACGAATTAGGGGTGAATATAGAGGTGTTTCACGCTCGATTCCACAGCATGTTGGAAAATTCACAAAAAACTGGAGGGTTAGCTGAACAGATGTACCAGACTCCCCGTCTGGAAGATTTGCTGTTGAAGGCTGAGGCTGAGGCTGAACGTCTCAACGACGAGTTTATCGGATCTGAACATCTGTTGATAGGCCTCACTCAGGAAGAGCATGGTGAGGTAGCCGAAATCCTTTCGGAGTTTGGGGTGAGTACGGAACTAGTTTATCGGGCTCTGCAAAAAATTAGAGGAGGACACAGGATTGTCGACCAGCGGGCCGAAAGCAGATATCGTTCCCTCGAGAGATTTGCGACGGATCTAACTGATCTTGCTTCAAAAGGTACGTTGGATCCGATTGTAGGTAGAGACAGTGAGGTTGCACGGGTGATGCAGACCTTAATACGTCGTACTAAAAACAATCCAGTCCTGATAGGCGGAGCCGGCGTCGGTAAAACAGCAATAGCCGAAGGACTGGCACTAAGAATCGTTTCTGGCGATGTGCCGGATGAGCTGACGGGGAAAAAAGTTTTAGCTCTCGACGTAGGATCCTTAGTGGCCGG
Source organism: uncultured Dehalococcoidia bacterium (assembly GCA_964652755.1). Classification (GTDB taxonomy): domain Bacteria; phylum Chloroflexota; class Dehalococcoidia; order Lucifugimonadales; family UBA826; genus UBA11795. The sequence continues at coordinate 3,959 of CAZZBP010000019.1, read as the reverse complement.
TTCCAAATTTAGAGGTGAATTTGAGGAACGTCTCAAGGCAGTAATGGACGAGGTACGCCAGGCCGCAGGCGATATCGTCCTGTTTATTGACGAGATTCATACGGTGGTCGGAGCCGGGGCATCGGAGGGTAGTGTCGATGCAAGCAACATGATGAAACCTGCTCTGGCGAGGGGTGAATTACAGTGTTTGGGAGCAACCACTGAGGATGAATATAGACGTTATATTGAATCGGATGCCGCACTTGAACGTAGATTTCAGCCGGTGCTTGTAGAAGAGCCAGATCTAGATACAAGTGTGGAAATGTTGAAAGCACTCCGACCTAAGTACGAGGCTCATCACCGTCTTAAGATAAATGATTCAGCACTTGGCGCTGCTGTATCTTTGAGCCAGCGCTACATATCAGGAAGACTGTTGCCTGACAAAGCAGTAGATTTGATCGACGAAGCAGCAAGCAAAATCAGGATCGACTCACAGCTACACCCTAAGACCCTTAGAGAGAAGGAAGAGAGCCTTCGGCGGCTTGAGATAGAAGAAATCGCCGCTTCTGAGAGAGCCGATTATGAAAAAGCCGCCGAAGTTAAAGCGGAACGGCTAAGGATGGAGCAAGTGTTCGAAGAAGAGATGTCAGTTTTAGATGCGGAGGGCTCTGCAGGGGAAGGCGGTGAGACAACCCCTACAGTTGAGGCAGAAGACATAGCTGCTTTAATTGCGACTTGGACAGGTATTCCCGTGGCCCGTTTACTAGAGACGGAAGCTGAAAGACTTGTAAATATGGAAGAGCGACTCCACGAGCGTGTAGTGGGACAGGATCTGGCTGTTCAAGCAGTTTCCGATTCAGTAAGGCGGGCCCGGGCTGGCCTAAATGATCCTACTAAACCCATAGGTAGTTTCATTTTTTTGGGACCAACCGGAGTCGGGAAGACTGAGCTGGCAAAGGCTCTTGCCTGGTATATGTTTGATGATGAAGAAAACATGGTTCGCATCGATATGTCCGAATACATGGAAGCCCACTCTGTATCGCGCCTGCTGGGTGCCCCACCAGGGTATGTTGGATTTGAAGAAGGCGGCCAACTGACAGAGGCGATCCGAAGGCGGCCCTTCCGCGTTGTTCTATTTGATGAAATTGAAAAAGCTCACCCCGATGTATTTAACGTCTTGTTGCAGTTGCTTGAGGATGGACGGCTCACGGATAGCAGAGGGAGGACTGTCGATTTTAGGAATACCATAGTCATTATGACGAGCAATCTTGGTACAGGTGAACCTCACCAGGAAGCCTTGGGATTCCTTCGTCAAGTAAACGAAAAGGACACGAGTGAAAGGCTACGTGGATCCATAGAGGAATCTTTGAAAAAATCATTCAGGCCGGAGTTCTTGAACCGGATCGATGAGATAGTTGTTTTTGATGCTATTGAGCGAAAACAACTCCTGAAGATAGTGGACATTATGGTTTTAGATATACAAGGTCGTATGGAGGAACACGGCATCGAGCTGATCTTGACTGAAGATGCAAAAACCTGGCTTGCGACTGAGGGTTTCGATCATGTTTATGGAGCAAGACCCCTACGCCGTACGATACAACGGTTTATCGAAAACCCGTTATCGACAAAGATAATCAGGGGAGACTTTAAAGAGAAGGACTCAGTACTTGTAGGCCTTTCTCATGATGAACTTCAGTTCTCGATACTGGGGAAGGAGAGCGGAAATTACCCGTAGCTAATGGTTTCTTTTACTAAGATAATTTCGGCGAAAGATGTGTGTAATGAAAGATGCAGTCTTCATTCGTGCGTTAGGCGGTTATAAAACACCTTCACCTTAATTTTACAGAGAGATGAAGATCTTGTTGGAGTGAGGTTCTGATCGATCGGTCACATTACACGAGATAGTTGTAACCAGGGACTTAATAGAATTCTTGTTTATTAAGAGATTTATTCCGAAAACAGAATCAGGCTTGCAGATCACTGCACTTTGCGCAGGCATAATCGCAGTAGGTGTAGTTTTCAGCGTTTGGATGTTTGTAGGAGGAGCATCAAACGTAAGTTGGTGGAAAGCATTAGGCTACCCTGGAGTTTTTCTACTGAGCCTGCTGGCAAGTGGAGGAATGGTGTTCCCGATTCCCAGTTTGGCCGCCACCTGCGGCGCTGCTGGGTTGGAGCTAAATCTGTTTGCTGTGGGAATATTGTCTGGGTTAGGTGAGGCAATTGGAGAGCTGTCCGGGTATGCCATTGGGTATGGAGGCCGGTCGGTGATCCAAGGTAGGAAACTCTATATCCGTGTTAGGCATTGGATGAGCCGTTGGGGCATGCCTATTATTCTCGTTGTTTCAATAATACCAAACCCTGTATTCGATTTTGTAGGTATCGCTGCAGGAGCGCTAAAGTATCCTATTAAACGATTTCTGTTGATCGTCTGGGCTGGTAAAACCGCTAAAGGGATCATTATTGCACATACTTGTTATTGGATAGTTCAATGGGTAAAGTGGCTGGACTGAATTTCCTTGTTTGAAGTGGATTAATCGCTTTATAATGGGATGGTGCTAACTTGGTGTGGTTGTTTTTGCCTCCTGTGGGTGATTAGTGAAACGATCGAATTATAAAAGTAGTCTTGTTATTGTCGGGATTCAAAATTAATGGAACATATCTCAAGCAGTAAAAAAGGGTTAACGCGAAGAACATTTCTAAAGGGATTACCGATAGGTATACTCGGTGCCCTAGCCATTGGAATAGTTGGAAGTACCCTTCTTAAGTCGACAGCAAGAAAACGACCTCCGTTGTTTAAGGAAGGCTCTATTTTTACCCCCAGGGATGAGCAATCCTCACTGTAATCATCGTGGTGGGGGAGCTGAATTAGCGGATCATTCGTTTTTGCCTCTCGAGAGGTGTTCGGTTTCACTAATGTAGAGCACATGGTTTCCTATTGTGCTTGCATCTTAAATGTTCGAACCGCCACTGTTTTAACATTAACCTCAGATTGGAGTGTTTTTTGAATACACAGGTAATACTTGTTTCAACCGCTGGTAATTAAGAAAAGATAGATGACGAAATTTATACAGGCTGTTGCACTCGATCTTGACGGCACCATATTAGGTCCAGATGAACAGATTTCTTCATGTACTGCGAAAGTCGTGTCTGGACTTGCAAAACTCGTCCCCGTCTTCATTAATACCGGTAGGGAAAGATCGGCAGTAAAGCGTTATGGCACTGAGCTCGAACTTACTTCTCCTCAGGTATGTGATAACGGTGCCGTAATTGTAGATCCATTGTCTGATTGGGAAACTTTGTGGCATGCTCTCCTGGGTTCTGAAATAACGACCAAAGTGTTGGAAAAGATTCGGCGTGAACGTCTTTCATTTATCGCTACTTCAAGAAGCGAATCTGTTCAAGATATCTCATTAGCATTTGGGAGAGAATTTGCAAGGATTTCGGTCTTGGATATGAAAAATGACCAAGCTGAAAAAGTAATGAGGGCTTTGTCAGCAACTACAGAAATGCAGGTTGTTAAAGCTTGGTTACCATATAACGAATTATGGGCGGTGGATTGTACCCCGGTTGGTGTGGATAAAGGCAGTGCAGTTAGAAAAGTTGGAACTCTGCTCTCCATCAGCACCGAACACATGGCCTGTGTTGGCGACAGTTATAATGATGTGCCTATGTTCAGAGAATGTGGGTTGGCTATTTCAATGGGAGATGCCCCCAAGTCTGTAGAGGAGGAGGCGGATTTTACAGTAGCTCCCGTGACGGATGACGGATTGATCGAGGCGATAAAAGATATAATATCCCCTCGTTTGGAAATAGGTGTCTAATAGAAAATGTAATGTGGAGAGATTTGTTCTGTGATGAGAGCCTATCGGAGTTAAATGACCTGCTGATATACTCCCTCCTTGGCCCTGGGGAGAGATGGCCGAGCGGTTTAAGGCGCTGGTCTCGAAAACCAGTATGGGAGCAATCTCATCGTGGGTTCG
>CAZZBP010000018.1:13883-32218 GCA_964652755.1 uncultured Dehalococcoidia bacterium | reverse complement strand
TGATTCAAAACATAGAATCTCCTTGACTTTAAGAGCCTAAAAAGTGGTAGGGGAATTTATGTACACAATCGATCTTTCCGGAAAGCCCGCCGTCGTTATCGGCATCGCCAATCAAAGAAGTATTGCATGGTCCATCTCGCAAGCCCTTTCAGAGGCGGGAGCAACTATAGTTGCAACATACCAGAACGAAAGAGTCAAGGAATCTGTAGAAAAGTTGACTTCGCAACTTTGTAATGTAAACACTATAGAATGTGATGTAAGTGACGATTCAAATGTGTCTAATACTTTCAATGAAGTCAGTGATAGGCTCGGCAAGGTCGATATAGTGGTGCACTCCATTGCGTTCGCACAGAGAGAAGACCTAGGGGGAAGATTCGTAGATACTGGGCGGGAAGGATTTCGAGTGGCCCTTGACATTAGTGCTTATTCGCTAGTTTCTATAGCAAGACATGCCTCACCTCTTATGACAGACGGGGGAGCTATGATCACAATGTCGTTCATGGCGGCAGAGAAGGTTTTCCCTGGCTACAATATCATGAGCACTGCCAAAGCTGCTCTTGAAAATGAAGTACGCCAACTAGCAAATGATTTGGGCCCCGATAATATTAGAGTGAACGCGATATCTGCCGGTCCTCTCGATACCCTGTCATCCAGGGTGATAAGCGGGTACAGAGACATGAAGAAGGCCCATTCGGACCGGGCGCCGATGCGACGCAATATCACACATTCTGAAGTAGCTTCCACGGCGCTGTATCTCTGTAGTGATATGTCCAGCGGAGTTACGGGAGAGGTAGTTCACGTAGACACGGGTTACCACGTAATGGGAATTTAAGCTACGCACCGAGAAAGTCACACATGCCAGATTCTATTTGGGTAGAGACGGAAGAAAACAGCAATTGCGAATGGATGCCGTTACAGGTTTATGAAGCTCATGAAACTCCTCGGCCCGTTTATTACATAAGGCTGGAAGATCCTGCTCGTCCATTCGGAATCTATGAAGTTTCCGGATGGAGCAGCAATGGCGGCGGTTCACCATGTCCTGCACTTTACGCCCCGGTGTCCGACTCGGGTCAGGCAGTTGTACACCTAGTTTATGGTGGCGACTGGGGCATAAGACTCAAGCCTGAGAACACCCCCGGGGAATGGTCAATTGATAACCATGATCAACATGGAGAACCATACCTCATGCTGATAGACGGAAGCGATATCATCCTCGAATAGGCGCTCTGCTACTATCAGTGACCGCACTTGGATTTTCCTTTGATTTATAGCTTACAGGAATTATTTGTCCCCTGATCGTCGGCATAGAAATACCTGATACGGCTACTAGAAGGAACCCAACGAGAGCGTTAAACATGAGCGCATTAGATGGTCCGCTCCACTCGGAAACAGCTCCCACTACGAGTGCTCCTATAGGGCCTGCTCCAATAGCCAAAGTAACAACGCCAAGTGCGCGGCCTCTGATCTCCGGCTTTGAAACTAAGAGAACTATGGTGGATTGCATAGTTCCAAATCCAGACGTCCCGATTCCAAGCAACAGTAGTAATGGTAAGGATAGTAGATACCATTTCGACAGGGAGAACAAAAGAAGGGCTACCAAGGAAACAAGGGAGCCATATAAAAATACCCTACCGTGATATCTCATCCCTTGCCTAGAAGCAATTAAAGTGGACCCTATCAAAGCGCCTAGTCCATCACTTGCCATCAAAACCCCCATCAAAAGTGGTCCTACGTTCAAAACGTTCTTCGAAATAACTGTAACCATCTGCATATACGGGAAAAGTAGCAAATTCATAAACACAGTAATCACTATCACCGCAACAACCGTCTGGTTAGAAAACGCGTAACGAAATCCTTCCGATAGGTTGTTCAACAACTGATTGACCACATGATAATTTTGGCTGCTTGATTCTTTGAGGTCACCTCTCAAATCCTCGGTATCAGACCTTAACCTTTCAGGCTGGTCCACGAAAAGCATCAGAAAGCACCCTACTGACATAATCAAGGTAAGAACTAGATAGGAACCCCCAACGCCGGTAAACGCCAATAAAGCCCCAGCAACGGCTGGTCCTATCATCTTACTGGTGTGCATACCTACCGAGTCTAAAGCGACGCCATTAGTAAGACCTGAAGGTCCCATTATGTCCATAACCAACGATCTCCGAGACGGCATATCAAGGGACCATCCAATCCCGGGAATGACAATAGCTACATACGCATACCAGTACTGAACCAAGCCCAACATTATTAAAACAACCATACCAACGGCACATGTGAGATTAAGAAACTGAGTTACTACTATTAGCTTTTTACGATCCAGTTTATCCGCCAAGAACCCCCCAAATATTCCTAACAAAAGGAATGGAATCATGCCAAAAAACCCAACCAGCCCGACATAAAAAGCGGAGTCAGTCTTTTCCAACACAAACCACGACAAGGTGGTCATTTGCATCCACCGAGAAATGTACATCGTGAAGTTCGAGCCCCAAAATAAACGGTAATTACCATTACTTAGAGCATCGAACGTGTGCAGTCGACGTGGCCTGCCTGTTGATATTCGTGAATTTATTGACATGAATTAACCTACACTATTCTACATTGGAAAGGCGGTCACACAAGTCGTTTTAAGATCATTAAATAAGTATAGAATTCGATCAAAGAACTTGAGCCACCCTCAAGTTGAACTTTTGGGGGCCTCTTCTAGTAATTGCTATACTCGACAGAACATAAATGGAGAGCGAGTTGACAATGGGAAAGGAGGATTTTTCCTTTGAAAATAACCGCCGTGGAAACTTTTCAACTTTCATCTAGTCTTGATGCACCTTTTGGGTGGTCGCAGGGTCAAATTGCTGTCCGGTCCGTGGGCATCGTGAAAGTATCTACAGATGAGGGAATAGTCGGATGGGGAGAGGGTTGTGTCGGGCCTAGTGAAAACGTCGTTTCTGACTTGATAGCTCCCTTGGTTATTGGTGAAGATCCAACTAATCGCCTTAAGCTATGGCAAAAGATGTTTCATGCTATGTATAACACAAATGTGGCCGTTGGTTACGGTGGGTCAGCTATAAGCGCAGTCGATACAGCACTTTGGGACATAACCGGAAAGGCTATAGGTGTCCCAATAAGTACCCTTCTCGGAGGCAAAGTTAGAGATAGTGTTGCTGTCTACGCTACTGGGCTGTACTACACCGAGGGTGAATTACCAATCAAACTACTTGAAGAAGCCACCGGATATGTCGAAGCAGGATTTCTGGGCATGAAGACGAAAGTCGGAGGCATACCAATGGATCATGACGTGGAGAGAGTTAAAGCTTTAAGAAAAGAGATCGGTCCCGACATCAAGTTGATGATAGACGCAAATCAGGCATATAACGCCTCCGCTGCCATAAGAATAGGAAACAAACTAGCAGACCAAGATCTCGTCTGGTTCGAGGAACCAGTAAATGCACAGGATGTAGAAGGCTATTTACAGGTTAAAGGGAACGTACCCATGGCTATAGCAGGCGGAGAGAACCTTAGAACAAGGTATGAATTCCAGAATTTTCTCGCCCGTAGGGCATATGACATCGTTCAACCAGACGTCGTAACCGTCGGTGGTATCAGTGAGATGAGAAACGTTGCCATGACAGCGAACACCATGGGTATCCAGGTTAATCCTCATGTATGGGGATCCCCCATAATGATAGCTGCTAGCCTCCACCTCGCTTCGACCCTTCCGTCTTGTCCGCCAAGCGGGAACCCCGAGCCGTTTGTTCAAGAACCAGTTATGGAATACGACAGGACTCCAAGTACTATTCGGGACAGTTTATGCCCAGATTCGTTCGTCATGAAGAGTGGGCGTCTATCTGTGCCTGAGGGTGCCGGATTAGGAATAGAAATAGACGAGGACGCTCTCAGTAAGTTAAGTAGTTAGTGACTAAACGATTTCCTTACAAGGGAAGTTTATCCACTTATTTTCAAGAGCCTACAAAATTCACCATCATTGAACAGTATCAGACAATTTCCTACCAGACATTTCTTTATATATTGGATGATCCTAATAGAAAAACCCTATGCACACAGGCTGAGGAACATTTCTCTCAAAACCTCTATCAGCCAGTAAGCCATCTTTCAAGTTTCGCCGAAACATATACAACATTATTGCTATCATGGTTTGCTGCAAGCACTATATCTCCTTCGGCACTTAACTTGAAGTTCAGAGAGGTTTTCTAACCCACCGGTGATCGAAAGCTGTTTTGCTCGACCCGATATTGAGTCCAGATTGAATGAATATATCTCTTCGTTTTGTGGTATTCTCTGCAAATAAGCTCCGCCAAAAAAGCGAAGATTGGTCACAAATACAAACTACCTGAATAACTTTTGAGAAGGGAATTAGTCGGTTTTCGGGAACTTTGATGGCAGTCTAAAAAAGCCGACTCAGACTGACGTCAGCTCACGGCAACTGGGGCAGCCCCCAAAGGACCGCCCCACTCAGAATCTACGCAGTTCTAACTCTTGCCGATCCTGAAAACGTTGGTTCCGCAAGTCGGGCACTTGCCGCGGGTCGCGGGCCTACCGTTCTTGAGAGTGGTCTGCTCAGCGTTCTGAATCTCTCGCTTTGCTCGACACTTTACACAATACGCTTCCATATCTCCCTCCTTATGAGGACTTACTAATGGTATATGGTAATCACAAATGTGAAGCTTATGCAAGTGATTTACACCATATGTTGTATGCCAATGCCTGAGTAGGTCTCCCTACATCTTGTGTAATTTAAAGAAAACACTGTTAATGGCTCCTTCAAAGATGATCCAGCCATGTTGGAAACATTAATGTAACAACCTAGAAACACTAAGTTAACAGGCGGGCAACAATTAAGTAACACGATTCAAATAGGCTAAGGCGTAGATAACGCATAAATGAATTTGGTGGGGAATGAATCCACAAAAATAGTCTTTTAAAGACTTTAAGTTAAAGGAGGACGAAATGGCAGATTCAGGACATACAGCCTGGTTGCTAACCGCTACCGCCCTCGTGTTCTTTATGACACCAGGGCTGGCTTTCTTCTATGGGGGCCTCGTAAGGGCAAAGAATCTAGTAAACACGATAATGCTCAGTTTCATGTCAATTGCTGTCGTGAGCATCGTGTGGGTGCTCTGGGGATACAGTCTCGCTTTTGGTACCGGTAACGCCTACATTGGTGATTTAAGCCTTCTGGGGTTATCAGGGGTACCCTTTGCTTCCGGAGAGGGTGACGCTTATCCTGAGTTGGCGTTTGTTTCGTTTCAAATGATGTTCGCCATTATTACGCCAGCATTGATAACAGGAGCATTCGCAGAAAGATTTCAGATTAAAACCTATCTTATTTTTCTAGTGCTTTGGAGCACTCTCGTCTACTCGCCCATTACCCACTGGGTCTGGGCAGAAGAGGGATGGCTCCTCGAGCTAGGAGCACTTGACTTTGCCGGCGGGACCGTTATCCACATTAATGCAGGAATCGCTGCGGTAGCAGCGTCTCTCATTGTAGGAAAGCGTAGGAATCCCGGCCTGCAACCCAATAACGTTCCTTACGTCGTACTTGGAGCAGCAATACTCTGGTTCGGATGGTTCGGTTTTAACGCAGGTTCAGCACTCGCGGCAAACGACAGTGCTGCCAATGCTTTTCTCGTGACCAATGTTGCGGCGGCCACAGCAGCCCTCACGTGGGGACTGATATCCATGTGCAGGACAGGAAAGATAGGAGCCGTTGGGGTCGCCACCGGAGCAGTAGCAGGACTTGTCGCAATTACCCCAGCCGCGGGAGCAGTAGGGGTTCTCGGAGCCCTAGCCATCGGATTTGGAGCTGGCTTACTCTGTTTCTTTGCAGTAGAACTCATCCATAAGACAGGTATGGACGACGCACTTGATGTCTTCGCAGTTCACGGTATAGGCGGAATTTGGGGAGCAATTGCGACAGGAATATTCACTGTAAGCGCGATTACAGGGGGGACTGAAGGTCTCATTGAAGGAAATCCTAATCAAGTGGGAATCCAGGCTGTCGGAGTGGTCGCTACACTAATATATTCTGGTGTTGTAACTTTCGTGATTCTGTTCATACTGGACAAGATACCCGGACTCGGACTTCGAGCAAGCGAATCTGACGAAGATCTCGGCCTCGACCTCGCATCACATGGTGAACAAGCCACCGTAAGAGATGGGGCTGATTAACGAACTTTAACAACAGGGGATTTTCTGTGCTCGGGTCGGCATATCTACGTCTCTCGAGCACACATGCACAGGGAATCACAACAGGGAGGAGAGAAAATGCTGAAAATTGAAGCTATTTTCAGACCTGAAAGGGTAAATGCAGTCAGTAACGCCTTGGTTGAGGAAGGAGTAACAGGGTTCCATTACCAAAATGTCACGGGGCAGGGTCGACAAGCAGGTATTGAAGTCGTAACCGGACGTGGGGGGGCTACGACGACGAGGTCTGCGGTCTCCAAAACCTTGCTTGTAACAGTGGTAGAGGATGACAAAAAAGACGCAGTTGTAGAAGCCATAGTATCGGCAACACGAAGTGGTGAAATAGGTGACGGGAAAATATTCATTAGTGCAGTATCGGATGCAGTAAGGGTCAGGACAGGTGAATCAGGAGACGCTGCTCTCTAGTTGATTCTCGAGGAGATGCTAAAAACGAAACTGGGCCACAAGTTACTTATTCGTGAGGTGGCCCGGTTTCGTTTTTGTCTGAATATTACAGATATAAAATAGGCTGGTATTATTTGATCAAATAACATGCCCACTAATGTCCCTCCACAATACAGAGACGCTGAGCAGCGATTTAGAGATGCCGTTTCTTTGCAGGCGAAAATAGCAGCCTTACAAGAAATGCTGCAGATCATGCCTAAACACAAGGGCACTGATCACCTGAAAGCACAACTTAGAACACGTCTTTCAAAGCTGATGTCTGATCTTGAGACTTCATCAGGAGGAAAAGGTGGTCGTACTGAACCGTTTTCACTTCCCAAGGAAGGCGCCGGCCGGGCAACTCTTATAGGACCAACGAATGTTGGAAAATCCCTAATCACAGCATGTTCAACGGGTGCAAAAACACGAGTGGGGGCTTACGAATTAAGCACTCAGGAGCCTGTTCCAGGTATGTATCCATATCGTGATATTTTCATTCAAGTAGTGGATACACCGCCAATAACAAACAGGTCAACACAAAGTCGACTCTACGGGCTTTTAAGAACAAGTGATGTTTTTGTCTTCGTTGCTGACCTAACCAATGATCCCGTTCTACAAACGGAAGAATCATTCTCTGAATTGTCTGAATGGGGATTTAAGCTGCTTGGAATAGATTCAGAAGTCACGGAGGAGACTGATCTTTATACATGCAAACCTACTATTATTCTGTGTAACAAGGCGGACATACCCGGTGCACTAGACCAATTTGAAAAAATGGACCGGAAGTACTCAAACCGATTCCCCGTCATTATGGCCAGCGCAGAGGAAGAGGTCGGACTAGACGACCTAGGGGAAGAAATCTTTTCAGCCTTGAAGATTATGCGCGTTTACACCAAATCCCCAAGAGAGCGTCTTCAGGATTTCGAGAAAAATGATCCTATAGTGCTATCTTTAGGGAGCACGGTTGGTGAAGCGGCTCAACAGGTCCACAAAGATCTTGGCCGCAGCCTCAAATTTGCTGTTCTATGGGGAGAATCCAGCAAATTTGAAGGTCAAAGGGTTGGCAAGAATCATGAGCTGGTCGATGGAGATGTTATAGAAATACATTCTTGATTTCCCTAATAACCACCCAATGCTTTCGAGACCTTGCCCGGGGACATCGGAAGTTCCTCCATTCTTACACCCACGGCATCATAGATTGCATTGGCAATTGCCGCCATAGGGGGAACGAGACAAGCTTCCCCTACACCTCGCAACCCAAACGGGTGCCCTGGGTTTCCTACTTCTACCAACACAGTATCTATCATTGGAAGGTCCAAAGAAACGGGCATTCGATAATCGAGAAATGTAGAATTTACCATGTCTCCATCGTCGTCAAACACATATTCTTCGTTTAGGGCCCAGCCTATTCCCTGTACAGCCCCTCCTTGCAATTGTCCCTCTACATAACTGGGATGTATAGCCTTCCCTACATCTTGCAATGATGTGAACCGCAGAATGTCGACTTTGCCGGTTTCCTTGTCCACTTTTACATCCGCTATATGTACAGCAAAAGCGTTTCCTACACCGGCAGGATTGACGGTTGCCCGACCAACGATTGGTCCTCCGGTTCCGTTGAGAAGAGCTGCCAGACCTGAAAATGTGATGCTCAATTCCGGGTCACTTTTATGCTTTATTACAGCGTCGCAATACTCAATTTCGGAGGATTCTACATCCCAAATTCTAGCAGCCCTGTTAATCATCTGATCTTTAATATCTATCGCCGCTTCAATGCAAGCAGTACCAGTTTTGAATGTAACCCCACTTCCACCGGCGCCTGAACTGTAACCTATGGAGTCCGTGTCTCCGATCGAAGGTTTTACATCCTCGGCTTTTAGCCCAAGTATATCGGCCACTTGCATCGCCATGGCAGCTCTACTGCCCCCAACGTCAGGAGAACCTTCTACCACGGATACGGAGCCATCAGCGTTAACGCTGGCCACTGCGCTGGCCGGTCCGCTACCATTAAACCACGCGCCAGAGGCTATTCCCCTGCCAACACATGTTCCTTCCTTGGGTGCGGAATAATGAGGATGACTCTTGGCCGCCTCTAGGGTTTCTTTCAATCCAATCTTTCTGTAAACGGGACCATTAGCTGGTTGCCTTGTACCTTCCTCGGCAGCATTTAGGAGACGAAAGTCCACTGGATCCAGTCCGAGCTTCTCGGCAATTTCATCAACTACTGTCTCAACGGCAAATGCCGCCGCGGGTGAACCCGGGGCTCTGTACGCTGAAGATTTTTGAACATTCGTGACCACATCTAGGCCTTCAACGTAAGCATTTGGAATTACATATGGTCCAAGCATTGTCCGGCTGCCACCACCTACGGGAGAACCGGGAAAGGCCCCCGCTTCGAATGTAAGGCGAGCTTTTACCCCAGTCAGTTTCCCATCCGACTTAGCACCCATCTTAACTTCTATCCAAGTGCCGGAGGTAGGTCCTGTACCCATAAACACTTCCGAACGTGTCATGGTTATTTTCACAGCTACGCCGGATTTCTTTGAGAGAACAGCTGCAACTGGCTCTAAATAGACACCACCCTGTCCCTTCCCCCCAAAGCCTCCTCCTATCTCAAGGGGAACTACCGTCACATCTCCCAAAGGCAAGTCCAATATTGCGGAAATGTGATCTCTAAAAGCAAAAAGCTGTTGGGTGCTGCACCAAACCGTGAGCTTTCCGTCCTTGTTCCAGAAAGCGGTTGTAGCTTGTGGTTCGATGTACCCCTGATGTACTGGACTGGTCCGGAATTTTCTTTCAACGACAACATCAGATTCAGAGAAGGCCTTTTCTACATCACCTTCCTGAGAAACAATCCTTAGTGCCAAGTTACTGGGAGATGAATTCTCATCCTCGCCCCAACCACCTACGCGAAACATAACACTGGATTGAGTTAATAATCGGTCGTGCAAAGCCGGCGCACCGTCCGCCAAAGCCTCTTCAGCCGTGAGGACCGGTTGAAGCACCTCATATTGGACATCAATTAGATCCAGTGCTTCCTCCGCGACATGTTGACTTATCGCAGCGACGGCCGCAACCGCATGTCCTCTATATAGCACCTTTTCCCTGGCCATTGCATTCCGACTGTAAAAACCGTAGTTTACGGCAGCGCCTTCCTCAAGATCGGCTATCTCGGCAGAAACTTCAGGAAGGTCTGATGAGGTGGCAACAGCTCGCACCCCAGGATAGGCCTTTGCCCTAGAGCAATCTATTGAAACGATTCTTGCGTGAGCATGTGGGCTACGTAGTATTTTTCCATGCAGAAACCCTGTTGGATGTGAGTCAGCACTGTACCGAGCCCTTCCTGTTACTTTGTCCGCACCGTCATGTCTGACTGGACGTGTACCAACTACGCTAAATTCCTTCTCAGCTAGTACAACATTGGGTTCATATGAAGACATAAAAATCTCCTGGAGAATTACACTTTAAATTTGACTCATGAGCCAAATTTACCACAACATGTAATGTTTCCATAAGAGATGACCCAACAATGAGTTCCAAGTAAAAGTTCGTTGGGTGAGAAAGAGTGAATGGCGACCCCGACCAGATTCGAACTGGCGATCTCAGCCTTGACAGGGCCGTATGTTAAACCGCTACACCACGGGGCCGCAATGTTATGGACAGGCTAAATTGTAGGTTTAGAAATCTAAACAGTCAACGGAAATCCCAGTGCTGAACAATAAGACTAAGATGATAACCCAGCCACTTCAAGTGCCTCATCGATTTTCGATGGGTTATAGCCAACTACGTTCTCTTCACCAATCACTGTTACAGGGGTACTTCTGTAACCCTTACTTACAAGTTCCTTAAGCGCTTCTCTATCAAGGGAAACATTATGCTCTGTATATTCGAAACCTTTCCGTGAAAGATACACTTTCACCATGTGGCAAGGGCCTCAACCGTTGGAGGTATAGACTTTGATTGGCTCACTCATAATTATTCCCTCTGCTCTGTAGGCCCAAATTTTACTGGAGCCCTTTGACTGATCACTCTGTTAATTCTATCCTAATATCCAGAACAATGACTTTACCCAGAATCAAGATCATTTTCCTTATCTCGCCTACGCTCGTTGAAAGCTTTCTTACCACCAGTGTCTTCGAAGAGCTCCGTGCCAAGGGGTACAGCCTCATCTATTGTTTGGGTAAAGTCCTCACCAGCTTCGTATTTGCGAAGAAACTCTTCGCTAACAAAAAACATTCATATACAGAATCCATCCCTCTCAATATCCTCGTGATGTCTCTCACATGGACATATTTTTTTGCGATCCTCGACCGGATCGCCGCTGAGAGGCATTCAAGGACAGTATCTATAGCCTTCTAATCTATGATTGTCAGCTAGCCCTCTTTGGACCTCTTGTACAACTTCTTTTTCCGGGAAAAATTCATATGGCCCTCTTTCCACGTACCGTTCAGAAAACCTTACGGAGCTTTCCAGCGCTTCAGATTCCGACATCTCTTTTGGCATAAATTAATTTTCCTCTGGCGAGCCGACTTCTTCTTGAGACCCAGTGATGAATCCACGCCTCATCATACCGTGCATTGAACAATCCATGCCACGAAACGATCTCTCTTGTCTCATTAGTCTTTGAACTAGAGACGGGATAGCATCCAGTATCTCCTGATCAGATTTATCAATCGATACTTCTACACTTAGCAATGCCGCTGTTTCACAGTCACAACTGGCTGAAAAATACACCTTCTGAAACCCGGGATTGGCTGAGAAGTTCAGCTTGAATCCGGGCAGCGGGCGAAGATTCACCTCTTCGGATAGTTCAGATAAAATTACTCTCTGTAGTTCTTTCTCTTTCACACCTAATGCAAGTCCTCAATGCATATTTCCAATCTATTTATAACGACTTCATTGCCTACCATCAAGCAAACTCCCTCAGAAAAATAATCCCGGTTGATTCTGATACATATTTGACTCATCCGTCATGAGAGTTGGAATCCCTCGTATCCACAGGCTGCTACCTCGTTGCACTTATCAGTGTACCGGTCAAATCCACCGGAATATGGCATGAATATTCTTCTTTTCCCTGGTATATTCGCACCCACGTACCAAGAATTACAGCTATATCTTAGAGTTTCCGACGCAACCTCTTCTACGTGATCCATCCAATCATCCTCGGAATCCAGATGAGCTTCTATTTCATTTTTCCCAGAATTCTCCATGTAGCCTATGCATTGTGAGATCCAGTCAACATGCTGTTCTATAGAAGTCATCATATTGGACAACACTGAAGGACTCCCGGGTCCAGTGATCGTGAACATGTTGGGGAAACCTTCAACGGTGAGCCCTAGATAGGTCCTCGGCCCTTCGCTCCACTTGTCTTTTAAAGAAACCCCAGCCCTTCCGGAAATGTCAATCGATAGAAGAGCTCCGGTCATCGCATCAAACCCGATCGCATAAATGATCACGTCAAAATCGTGAATCGTATCGGAGGTCTCCACTCCCCTTTCAACTATCCTAACGATCGGTGCTTCATTTACATCCAATAAAGTCACATTCGGACGGTTATAGGTCTCATAGTAATCAGTATCTGCACACAGGCGTTTACACCCAATGGTGTTTTTCGGCGCTAGGAGTTCCGCTGTCTTGGCATCTTTTACCATTTCCCTTATTTTCGATCGGACGAACTCCGCAATTATTTCGTTCGAAACTTCGTCGATTCCGATATCGTTATATGCAGCGAGGAAATTTGTACCGCCTTCGTCCCAGCGTTTTTCCAATTCCATATTGCGTTCCTCATCCGTAACCTCAAGGACGCCTTTATCACCTATCACCATAGAAGCTATTCCGGCCCGACTTTGACGTGCCTTCTCTCTTATGGAAGAGTATTCCTTCTTGAATTTTAGAATTTCCAGTGAATCCAACGGCCTGTTACTTGCAGGAATAGAGTAATTAGCTGTTCTTTGAAAAACTGTTAGATGCTTGGCCTGCCTCGCTATAACCGGAATAGCCTGCACTGCTGAAGAACCTGTGCCGATGATACCCACCGTCTTTCCCGTAAAATCCACCTTGGAATGCGGCCATCGCCCCGTTACATACCAATCCCCTTTGAAAGACTCTAGTCCATCAAACTTTGGAGCATTGACCGACGATAAGGTACCGGTTGCCATAACACAGTATCTGGCCTTGTAAAGTGCTCCTTTTACTGTAGTTATATCCCATCGCCGGCAACTCTCGTCATAATAGGCGGATTTTATTCTCGAGTTAAAATGAATTAGAGGCCTCAGATTAAATCTGTCAGCAACATGATTCGCATATTCAAGTATTTCAGGTTGAACAGAGTAACGATCTGACCATTCCCATTCCTGTTGGAGTTCTTCTGAAAACGAATAGGAATATTCCATGCTTTCCACATCACACCTTGCGCCGGGATATCTATTCCAATACCAGGTTCCTCCCACACCAGTAGCCTCATCAACCGCCAGGACTTTGAGTCCGAGGGCCCTTAGTCTATACAGCATATACATACCTGCAAATCCCGCTCCCACTATCAGAGCATCCAGTTCCATCACCTTTCTGGAACCGCCCCCGGACACCTCACTCTCGGGTTTATCAATGGATCTGGTCATATTTACATCCCTTCTCTAAAAAAAATTTCCATAATTTCCATCTAGTCCGTTAAGCTAGGCAGCTTTAAATCCTCAAAATGCTTTCTCTCGCCCTTCTGCCCATCTTCTCACGAACAATTATCTTCTCCGAGCGATATACAGTCATAAATGACCGAAAAGGCTTATGTGGCTCCATTTGACATACCGGACTAAAGAAGCTCGAGTAGAGCCGATGAAACCTCATCAGGGCGCTGTACTGGAAGATCATGCCCGGCCCCAGCCACAATACGTCGAGCAATTAATCTGGTAAATTTTTCCTGGTCATTACCGATGTTCGCGGACGGTCGCCATAGACCACTTTCCCCACCACGCAAAACAATGGAAGGAACGTGAATAGCAGGTCCTTTTGCAAGTTGCCTTTCAACCTCTATAAATCTCTCTTCCCCGGGCGCATTCATGTGGCGATGCCTGTACGAATGTAACGTAATTTCAACAAAGTCTGGATTGTCGAATGAAGGTGCTGACATCTCAAATACTTCATCGGTGTACTTCCATGCAGGTGACCATGTTTCCCACAGGTAACGGATTATGTCTCTCCTGTTTCGCTCGAGACCTGCCCGCCCTTGCTCAGTATTGAAATACCACTGATACCAGAGCTTTGCTTCAGAAGCTGCGGACCCGGGTATCTCTTTATTGATGGTGTCCTGAACCGCATATCCACCAATCGCAACCAGGGCTTTGACCAGATTGGGATATAGTATCGCCACTATGCATGCAGCGCGGTTACCCCAGTCAAAACCAGCGAGCGCAAATTCCTTAACATCGAGGGCATCCGCAAAATCCACGACATCCTGTGCGATAGCGGACTGTTGAGCCTTACGAGGTGTATCTGGAAACCGGAATCTAGTAGGGCCATAACCTCGAAGATATGGAACCAGAACTCTTTTCCCAGAACTAACCAACGAGGGAATTACTTGGTCCCATGATCTGACGTCGTAGGGAAATCCGTGTAGCAAGATTACTGGAAACCCGGTCAAATCACCATGATCTTCATAGCCGATACTAAGTTGGTCAGTCAGTACTGACTTCACACCTTTCTGATTACTCAATGTATATTCACCCTATGAGTAGAATTGCTCTATATAGGTCATTAGGTTACTTTTCCACCTACATTAGAGGACCGATAATAAAACTACCTGATACTTATACCAAATAGTTATGCCAACAAAAAGAGAAAATGCTAATATCAACCAAAGTGAGTGATAACGGTTGTTAGTATATTCCTTGTATAAGGAAAGTCTTATATCCGCTAAGTGATACATCAGGGGTGAGATTATGGGCTTGTTAAAACAAACCACCAATATTGACCTGGTTAGCCACCTGATGAGAAGAGCAGCATTTGGGGAGCCCTTGTCACGACTAGAACAGCGCTCTATCAGCTCTTATGAGACCATCGTGGATAACCTCATCGATGTCGATAAATTCCCTAGACTTAACGAGGACCTACTAGAAAGACATAACATCCAGCATGCTGACGAAGAAAGGCAGCAATGGACCAGTGCCAGATGGATCTACAGAATGATTAATTCTGATAGGCCCCTTGAAGAGAAGGTTGCGCTAATGTGGCACGGCGTTTTTGCCACGGGTGGATCCAAGGTAACCAACAACCCAATGATGCGTACCCACTACGAGATGCTTCGGGACTATGGGTTGGGAAATTTCAGAGACCTTCTTCTGGAGCTAGCAAAAAATCCGGCCATGATCTACTGGCTTGACCAACAAATGAACCATGCAGACGCCCCGAACGAAAACTTTGGAAGGGAGCTTCTTGAACTTTTCAGTATGGGGATTGGCAATTACACCGAGGATGATGTCAAAGAGTGCGCAAGAGCTTTCACCGGTTGGACTAAATCACAAACGATACCGAGATACCCAAATGGGTTTTACGACAGCGAATTCATATACAAAGTTGAGGATCACGACGATAGTATCAAAACTTTCCTAGGAGAAAGCGGACATTTCAACGGGGAAGACATAATTGACATCATCACGCGTCAGCCCGCAACAGCCCAGTTTGTTGCCAGTCAAATTTACAATTTCTTTGTATCCGACCAACCAGACGAGAACCATATTACCCAAATTGCAGGAGTGTTTGTCGACTCAAATTACGTTATATCTGACGTGCTGCGATTTGTGTTTAACAGCAATTTTTTCAAAGCTTCAACATTTCAGAAAGTAAAAAGCCCTGCAGAAATAGTGGTAGGAACAGCCATACTCGCCGGGCGACACCAGACCCCTTACGAGTACGGACTTATCAACATGGCGACGGCAACAGGAAACATGGGACAGGAACTTTTGAACCCGCCCACTGTAGAAGGTTGGCACACCGGCAGAGAGTGGATTGATTCCTCCTATCTCGTAGAACGTATAAATTTTTCATCCAGCATGATCGGAAATATGCAGGCTCCCGGCACAACTACTATGATTAAACGCATTGCGTCAGGTAAAACTTCGATCTCTCCAGACGATTTGCTTGATGAATGCTTGTCAGAATTGGGCAACATATACCTTAAGGACCCCTCAAGAGAGATACTGTTCCAAGAGTTAGGAACGAGCAACGATATCGCTTGCAACTCGAAGGAGTTCATTGAGATCGCGTGCCAAATGTTGAGATTAATAGTATCTTCCCGCGAATACCAATTCGCATGATTGCCCTCGCATTTTGAAATTCGAAGACCAAAGCTTATTTAGGAGTGAGACTAGCCATGGCATCGCGGACTATTAACAATAATGCCGAAAACAGGAAAGCTCCTGTGTTCGTCGTCCTCCAACTATCTGGGGGGAATGATTTCATGAGCACAGTTATTCCGTACAATGACCCAAATTACTTCGAATTTAGAAACACCGTTGGTATTCCGGAAGATCAGGCATTACATATTGATGGCGGATACGCCTTTCACCCATCAATGGGTTCAATAAAAAACCTTTGGGAAAAGGGTAATGTAGCTATTTTTCCTGGTACTGGGTATGCGAATCCAAACCGATCTCACTTTAGATCAATGGATATATGGCACACAGCGAATCCTGACACATTGAGTTCCGACGGATGGCTAGGGAAGACCATCCGGGAACTGGATCCCGATAAGAATAACGTGGTAACTGGTGTGAGCTTCGGCTCCGGTCTGCCTCGAGCGATGTATCTATCAGGAACTCCGGCGATTTCTGTTTCAGAGCTTGAGGGATATGGCTTGCTTACCGATCTGGCGGGGAGACAACAACGTCAAGCAATTAAAGCATTTACCAGGATGTATGCACCGGAAGAGTTTGAAGAAGCTGACGTCGTCTGGGACCACCTTGGACAGACAGGAATTGACGCGCTAACCGGAGCTGATATGCTGAAGACAGCTCCACCAGCATATTCCTCCAATATTGAATATGCTAGCGATGACCTGTCCCAGAGTTTAAAGGGTATAGCCCAGGTTCATCTTTCAGGCATAGGGACACGCATTTTCTATGCCCAGCTGGGTGGCTTTGACGTCCATGGTGCACAGATCCAAACACAGCAAAAGCTTCTGGACAATGTTTCGAGATCTGTCAGTGATTTCTTTGACGATCTTGAAGAACACGACGGTTCAGAAGAAGTGATAATGATGATTTTTTCAGAATTTGGTAGAAGAATAAAGGACAATGGAAATGGGACAGATCACGGTTCAGGAGGAGGGACATTTCTTATTGGAGAGCGGGTAAACGGTGGCTTCTACGGGCCTTACCCTTCCTTAGCGCTTGAGGATCAACTCGACGGGGATATGCAATTCAGCCATGATTTCAGATCCATCTATTCAACCGTTCTAGAACAATGGCTCAAATTAAATCCGAGTCCCATCGTTAATGGCACTTTCGATCAATTTGAAAAAGTATTCATTGCATAATTGCAAGGTATTAATCGGATAAACCGAGAAATCAGGAAGACTTCAAATAATGAGTACGCCAACAAAGTACGAAGTAGCTACAGAGAAATATCCCACCCTGCTGAGGATGGGACATATGTATCAATTCTGTCTCGGACAGCGATTACCTGTAGATGGATTTTACGGTCCCCTGGATGTTTCTATAGGGGATGATGACTGGCTATACGTTCTGAATCGCTGGGAAAATGTTAACGGTGTGCCTCGCAATAGGTACGTGACGGTCACAATGGATGATGAATACGGGGATTTTATATTCCCGAGAATCGACGGCGAATCAGAACCCCGGGGAAAGGAGAAGTTTCCTTCCCCGGTCATGTGTGCAATCGACGACGAAGGCATCCTGTATTCAACGGATGAGCATGCAAATGCAATTCTAATGCTCAGCACATCTGGGGAAACAATAGGTTGGTGGGGAGAAGAAGGGGCGAACCCCGGCCAACTCTGCGCACCCTCAGGAATAACGTTAGACGAAGATAAAAACTTGTGGATAGTTAATTGTCAGAACCATAGAGTTCAACTCTTTACCCGCCAGGGCGAATACATAGACGGGTGGGGTGAATTTGGAACCGACCACGGACAATTGAATTATCCGTGGGGAATCACCATCGATCCCTTGAATCAAACCGTTCTCGTGGCAGATTGGCTCAACAACGCAGTGAAACGTTTCAGCCGGGATGGAGAATTACTGCAGGTGATCGGGACACCGGGCAATGGCACAGGAGAATTGAACAAGCCAAGTGACGTCGCCGTTGATCAACACGGAGATATATATATTGTAGATCGAGGAAATAACAGGGTCTTAATTTACAACCACCGGGGCATGTTCCTTGAATCCCTGATAGGGGACGCCACAATGACGGATAAAGGTGCCCAAAAGCTTCTGACCAACCCAGACGCTCTTAGGCTCAGGGACAACGTAGTCAACTTCGATAAAGAAAAACGCCTTGCTGCCCCTACTTCTATTAAAGTTGATGACGAAGGAAGGGTCTACATCGTCGACACAGGACGATGGCGGATACAGGTATACCAGAAGTTGTGGCGTATCCTGGAACCCCACGAAATAGACTCCCCAGAACTGCATATGGACCCTGAAGTCTACTAGTTCCAAGTAACAACCAAACACCCTGGGGAT
>CAZZBP010000018.1:0-13873 GCA_964652755.1 uncultured Dehalococcoidia bacterium | reverse complement strand
CGTTACTTGGCTACGTCTCCGGTGCATGTTTTGAATAGGTAATGCACAGTGAGTTCGAAACATCTATTTTAACCCTCAGTTTCCCTAAATTTGCCTCCACTCAAAGAGGTGACGAATCCTATTGCCAATGTAATTCCGAAACATATGAGCCCGAATCTCATACCCTTTACAAATGACTGCATGACAGAATATTCGGTGTCGCTCGAAAGACCTGAGAGGATGGGGCAAATCCAGCTACCAGCGTTGTTACAGAGAGTAAGAAGAACCCGATTATATAAACCATTTTATGTCCGATAAGATCAGATAATCTCCCCATATGAATCAGTGAGGTATTGATAGCTTAGACGTAACTTACCAGCACCCATTGTGTCGTTGGTAGGTCAGAACCGAAATGCTTCGATATTGAAGGCAGAGCCGGCATCAGCCCCGAGTGATCCGCCGCCATACAGAATATGCCCAATGCGATAGCTAGAAAAGTAAGTATTGATTTCCTAGTCAATTAATCTGCTTTGAAGCCAAGCATTCTTTGAGATATAGAGAACGATGAATCAAACCTTGTATGTTATTGCACGGCATTCAATTACCCATATGAACTAAATCGTGCCTTCTGCCAATAAGTGATCCGATGAAGATCTACACCCAAGAGGTAACTGAATCCGGATGGAATCTAGTTATCTATTATAAGAGAAGATTTCTCCCGTTGACTGTCGCTCTAAAATTTAGATAGCTCGCTTCTAAACCTTTTAAAACATCCTTTCAACTTGATCAATATAGGTTTCTTGATTACTGAACGGGTAACTTCATGGTCTCCTTATCAGTTTTTTTAATAATCACCATATGAAAATTAATTATTGACCCGCTCGTTTGTACAGACTTATAATTTTAATTAGTCAATGCTTTCTTCACGACAAAGCATACAATTACTAGATTTGTTTGCATCCATATATTTTAGAGGTCAGCCTAGTCTTATAAGCTTGAATAAGTATTCGTTTACTAAAATCACCTCGGTGAGCCAAGGAAGGAAAAATGCGTATCCATTCTAACCTCCGTTCGACGAAAGGGTTTTTTGCCCTAATAGCCGTAGTTGCATTTGGGATGTTTATAACCGCTTGTTCAACAGAGGAGAAAGTGGTTGAAGTTGAGAAAGTGGTGGAAGTTGAAGTCGAAAAAGTCGTCGAGGTCGACAAGGACCCAGGCACCCTTGTCCTATATTCAGGCAGGAAAGAGAGCCTAATAGGAAACATAATCGACCAGTTTGAGGATGCGACTGGAATAGATGTGCAGGTAAAATATGGGAAGACTTTTCCTATAGCAGCAATGATACTGGAAGAGGGAAAAAATAGCCCTGCAGATATCTTTTTCGCGCAAGATCCTGGCGGATTGGGCTTTCTGTCGGCTGAAGGAAGGCTGTCGACTCTGCCACCTGAAATCACGGATAGGGTAGCTGCTTGGGCCAAACCGGCTGATTCAACATGGATCGGACTCTCTGGACGTGCGAGGACTTTGGTGCATAGCGCCTCAATAGCCGAGTCAGAACTCCCCTCATCTCTAGAAGATCTAACTGATTCAAAATGGAAAGATCGGTTAGGGTGGGCTCCCTCAAACAGTTCATTTCAAACTATGGTTACTGGTATGAGAGTGATGTGGGGAGAAGAAAAAACCCGTGAATGGCTCAAGGGCATGATGGCAAACAACACAATTGTGTACCCCAAGAATACCCCACAAGTTGCCGCTGCGGCCGCGGAAGAAATCAGTATAGGTCTGGTCAACCACTATTACCTTCATCGGTTTGTTGCCGAGGAAGGAGATAATTTCAACGCACGAAATTTGTACATAAGTAACGGAGGTCCGGGGAGCCTGGTCATGGTTGCAGGTGCAGGAATCCTCGACACGGCAAAAAACCGAGGAAACGCGGAGAAATTCTTAAAATTCCTGACTTCTACAGTAGCTCAGCAATACTTCACCGGGCAGGTCTACGAATATCCGGTGGTTGAAGGCGTAAAGACCCACATGCTGCTTCCTTCATTTGAGGAAATTAATATGCCGTCTCTGACCATGGAGGATTTATCTGATCTAAAAGGTACACAGAAGATCTTTCAGGATCTCGGTATGCTCGATTAACAGCCACCACCACTATTCCAAAGTTGAGAATTTAATTTGCGGAAATATTCAAAGCTATATATATATTTCATACTATCCGTGATTTCTGTAGCCTCAATTCTGTTTATTGGTTGTTCCGACGGAGAGAAGGGTGCAATAGAAGAAATCCATCCAATCACAGTGGTTGACGCATTAGGACGCGAGCTTATATTTGAAACAGTTCCTCAAAAAATAGCCACCATAAGCCCCACGGCTACCGAAATACTTTATTCCGTTGAAGGCACTTCTATCCTAAGGGATAGATCATCAAATTTTCCTGATGAGGTCCAGGAACTACCACATGTAGGAAGTGCTTATGATCCCTCTATAGAAGCTTTGGTGAAAGGAAAACCCGATCTTGTGATTATAGAAGCTTTGACCCAGGCTAGGTTCGCATCTATCTTAGGCCAGTCAGGTCTGAAAGTAATGGCAGTAAAGGCAGAAACCATTGATGAAATTAAAGAATATATGCTCAAAGTTGGAAAGCTCATCGGAAAAGAAGAGCTAGCTTCAGAAAAAATTTCTGGAATTGAAGCTAGGTTAAGTGATCTGGGAAGTTTTGATGATAGAAGCATTTTAATATTGATATCTGATCAAGATAGAAATCTTTATGCTGCCAAACCCGAATCATATAGCGGTCTTATTCCAGAAGCCTTGGGAATGAAGAACAAGGCTGAAGGCCTTCCAGATTCTGGTCCATATCCTGGGTTCTCCATGATGTCTACTGAGGCAATACTAGTCGCTAACCCTGAGGTAATAGTGACAATTACACCTGCACCAAAGCCTGCGCCACGCCTATCAACTACAATCGCTCAGATACCTCCTTTCTCTAAACTAACTGCGGTACAGAATGGAAATGTGATAGAGGCCGATGTCGCTTTGTTTCTTCAGGCTCCAGGGCCAAGGATAGTTGAGGCCATAGAGTTTCTAAAAAGTGCACTAACTAAATAGTTACATTGATTTAGCTAGATTGCCTTTCTTCATACGATACGCTTGCTTAACGGCAGCCTCCATTCTATTGGTTCTCGCGGGGTCTTTTTGTGGTCCAGGTAACCTAACATTTGAAGAAACTATTAATGGCATCCTTTCATTCTATGAAAAGGGGACTGCCGAAACTATCGTTTGGAACATTAGAGCCCCGAGAATTGCTGTAAGCCTATTGACAGGTGCATGCCTTGGATTAGCTGGCGTTCTAATACAACTTTCCACCCGGAGCCCATTAGGTGACCCGAATCTTTTTGGTGTCGGCGGTGGGGCAGCAATATTTCTATCTGTTTCGGCAGCAGGGCTCATATCCATTGGGGGAATAGGTGTTTTTATGGGATGTGTGGGATCGTCACTGGCCGTAGCAATGTTATTTTCCGGTCTCGTCTCCAGCA
The DNA here is from genome assembly GCA_964652755.1 of uncultured Dehalococcoidia bacterium. Taxonomy (GTDB): domain Bacteria; phylum Chloroflexota; class Dehalococcoidia; order Lucifugimonadales; family UBA826; genus UBA11795. Next base: position 10,355 of record CAZZBP010000018.1, on the reverse strand, counting down.
GAGATCTTTCCCCGATGAAGTTGGCATTTATGGGAATTGCAATAGGAGCTTTGACAGTCTCTGTAAGCACTTCCGTGATATCGCACGGACGAGTGTTTCCTTCTCAGGTTATTGGCCTGGTAGGGGGGTCATTCTCTGGAAGTAACTGGGAAATCTTCTCATATCTGCTATTGACGTTTTCTTTTTGTCTTGTCATATCGATTGGATTGAGTAAGAAATTCCATCCGATAATGCTTGGAGACACCTTGTCTAGATCACTTGGGGTGAATCCTATATCTACTAGATACATTGCAATGGCATTGGTAGGAATTCTGACAGGAGCAGCGGTTTTTGCGGGAGGTTTGATAGGTTTTGTAGGAATGATTTGTAATCATATCGGAAGGAAATTGTTCGGTAATAGACCTATTCATCTCGTCGTTAGTGCGACGTTTCTGGGTGCAATAGTTACGTTAGGATCTGATCAAATCGCTCGTCTTTTACTTTCACCAACAGAGTTCCCAGTCGGAATGGCCACTACAATTATCGGAGCCCCTTTAATGATCAATGTGGCCTTGAAATTGAAATGAACATATCTCTCAAAGACATAAGATTAGTGAAAGGTGCCGTGGAGGTATTGAAGGGAATATCATTCTCGATACCTAGCGACTCGCTTACGTGCATAGTTGGGCCCAATGGGTCAGGAAAATCGTCTGTGTTGGAGATAATATCCAATAATATTGATGACTACACGGGGTTTGTAACACCCATTGATCATGACCAAATTACATACCTACCTCAAACTCTAGTCCCTCCTCCTTTCCTTAGCACGATTGAAGTAGTTGATTTAGGATTTTATAAGGGAAAGGTCCCAAAACATTTAAGATGTGTCAATACGATCGAATTAATGCGTTTATGTGATGTAGAACACATAAAGGACGTAATGTTTGATGATGTTTCGGCAGGAGAAATGCAAAGAACCTGGCTAGCTTTTGCATTGGCACAATCAACAGAACTAGTCCTCCTAGACGAGCCATTGTCGGCGATTGATAAGCCAAGCAAAAGAACATTTTTCAAAATTCTGCGGGATTTGGCAGACCAAAAAAAGACACTAGTACTCGTCACACATGATATAGATCTTGCAAAAGAATTCGGTGACCATCTAATTTCAATAGAATACGGAAAAGTATCATTCGATGGTTCCCCTTCAGAGTTCCAATGAAAAACGTCCCTCATGACATCCTAATAAGCCACCGGGTTCGCCGCAGTAGTAGGATTTACTATTTATGGTATTTTCACTTATCAAGACTTGAAAATTAGTTACATGTGAAATCTTACGTCAGGATCATGTTTTTGACTTATATAAGACATAAGTGAACGGTATACTTCGAGAGGTTTGTCTTGAATCCCATCTATCTAGACTATAACGGCACTACACCGATAGATCCTCAGATTGCAGAATCTATGGCCCCTTTTATTAATGAACATTTCGGAAACCCTTCAAGCTCGCACTATTTTGGGTCAGAGCCAAGGTCAGCTTTAGATAAGGCCAGAGGTCAGGTTGCAAATATGCTGGGCTGTCAACCCCATGAGGTAATTTTTACAAGTGGTGGAACCGAGTCAAATAACCAGGCGGTCAGAGGTGTTATCGATGCCTCTAATATGAGAGAACCCCACTTAATAACATCTTCAGTGGAGCATCCATCAATTATCAATGTATGCCGTTTTCTGGAAATGAAAGGGGTCTCTGTAACCTATTTACCTGTTGATAAATATGGAATGATCAACCCCTACGACGTGGAAGATTCAATAAGATCAAATACTGCCTTAATTTCCATAATGCATGCCAATAATGAAGTAGGAACGATTCAACCACTAGAACAGATCTGCGAAATAGCAAAAAAACACCAAATTCCCGTTCATACTGATTCCGCTCAGTCGGTCGGAAAGATTCCTGTAAATGTCACTAACTTGGGAGTAGATCTCCTATCCATCGCAGGGCACAAATTATACGCCCCTAAAGGGGTTGGGGCTTTGTATGTGAAGGAAGGTGTTCAGTTTAATGACCTATTGTATGGAGCTAGCCAGGAGATGGGGAGGCGGCCTGGAACAGAGAACGTAATATTTTCTGTCGCCTTAGGAGAAGCTTGCAACTTGATAGAGAGCAAAATTACCTACTATTCTGAACATATGAGAATCTTACGTGATCGTTTGGAATCCAAGATTATGTCCCAGTGTCAGCACGTACGAATCAACGGCCATCCAGAACTTCGACTTCCCAATACCTCAAGCCTGAGCTTCAAACAGATAGAAGCGAACGAAATATTAGACCGACTTGAGAATGTTGCTGTATCTGCCGGTGCCGCATGCCATAGCGACTCTGTGACAGTTTCAAGTGTAATAGAAGCGATGAATGTTCCTCTCGAATTCGCCATGGGAACCATCAGGTTCTCAACGGGGAGATATTCGACAAAAAAAGAGATCGATCAAGCTGCAACTGAGGTTTCATTCGTTGTAAGAAGCCTGTGCGAAAGGAACCTATCGAGAGGATAGAACTGAATCAGGAAATCATGACATCCATGCCTAACCTCTCACATCAATTCAGACCGGAAATCGGACAATACAATTCTCAAGATCAGTTCAAACCAAATTTGAATCAATCGTCTACTTAGTTAAATTCGGAATTCTAACTGGATTGCACAGATACTACTTAAAATAGCGTGCAAGAAACGGCCAGGCACCATCTTTGTAATACCTATGTCCACCCTTTCCTATGTGTAACTGACAGTTCTCCACCGCTTCAGCGATTTTGTAGATTTTCCTTAATCTTGAATATGCGTACTTGACGCATCCAATTGGGAATATATCGTCGTATCTCCCAGCTATGGCCTTAAAAGGCCTTGGGGCAATCAATCCCGCAACATCGTACATTTCGCCCAGCCTTAGAATCCCTGGCACATAGTTGCAATCGCAGTGGCGTATCGCGCCTATGCTTCCCTTGAAAGTACTGAAATAACAACCGGGAATGGCTACATTTATTCTTGTGTCGCAGGCAGCAGAAAAGAGAGTGATTGTGCCTCCTCCTGAATTACCGGTCATTGCAATTCGAGACTGATCGATTTCCAGATTGGTAATTGCCCAATCTATGAGGCATTTCATATCCCAGACACGCTCTCCGATAGGAGTGCGTCCTACTAATAAACCGTGCATTAACTGTGTACGGCAGGAGTTCTTATTATTATGTTCTCGATCTATTTCCGTTCGCGTAGTTCCAAATGCCCGTGTCGTAGGAGCAATTGCCATGTACCCTTCGCTTACTGCCTGAACAGCGATATCACGCTCACCTTCCTGCATGTGAACATATTCTTTCGCGTCGTGGGTAATACCAGCGTACATGTCAGGGGGATTGTGGCCGTGCGGAGTTATAACCAGAGGAACATACCCAGATATAGATTTCGGTCGCAGCAGGTAAAAGGGAAGAGGAACCGTAGGTTCAACATTTATAGCCCACTTCTCCCTCGTGTAATGACCCATATCTTCGCTATGCTGCTTGGTAGCAGACACTGAGTGACTAGATAAGTCATTTTCCAGGTTATCTAAACCTATAGCTATTTTTAGCTTAGGTCTAAACTTATGTTGCCAGTTAGTTAACTCATCAACCGACTTTCCCTTGAACTCGTATTCGGCAGTGGCGCTGTCGTAGGAAGAGTTGAAATGATTAACTGAGTCATACATCGTAAGGTCCTTTCAGATACATAATCACGAAGAAGATTGTTTACGGTTTAATGGATATTAATTTCCAAGATCCTATAGTTCCAAGATGAGCATAAATTCACCCGTTCCAACAATTTATACTCTTCATGCTCTTTCCATTAAGATTATCGCTACTCAAAAGAGAAATTAGATAATGCCACACGACCTTGGTAAAAGTCGAAAACACCCATTAGGGCCCTTATTCCAGACCGGCGACATATTTTATGGCTGGTGGCTGGTCGGTGTGGCTGCCATCTTACTGACATTTATGTCCCTTACAGTGTTTCAGGGTTTAGGCACGATTCTGGTCGCCCTTGAACGTCAATTCGGATGGAGCCGCACCGCCTTATCCGGTGCGTTCTCCCTAGCTAGAGTGGAGGGAGCAATTCTAGGTCCCGTGGAGGGTTTCCTGGTTGACCGTGTAGGAACCCGAAGAATGGTGTTGATAGGGTACATCCTCATGGGACTAGGTTTTATTTGGCTAGGCCAGGTGGAAACTCTCTGGGCATTCTATGCGTCGTTTATAACTATCACCCTGGGCTCAGGGCTGGGAGGTTGGCTTGCCATAATCGGTATGGTGAATAACTGGTTCACACGGCAACGTTCTTTTGCGATGGCTTCAGCCATGTCTGGCATCCACTTTGGAGGTTTACTTGTTCCACTTTTCGCACTTGGGATAGAAGCCTTCGAATTTCGCGGGGCCGCCACGATAATCGGAGTACTACTCCTGATTGTTGTGGGCCCAGCTACTAAAATCATAAGAAACCGCCCGGAGGATATGGGGCTGCGGCCTGACGGCGATTCAGAGCGGTTATCAGAATCCGTCCTGCCAGAGGACGAAGAACCAGATTTCACTGCGGGACAGGCGTTAAGAACTCCAGTGTTTTGGATACTAACAATCATGCAAGTGGCCTCAAGTGTTGCAATCGTCACTCTTGCCTTACATTTAGTACCAAAACTCACCGACATGGGTATGACGCTGAGTGGAGCGGGCACCGTGGTACTTACATACACTTTAGTGGCCTTGCCATCTCAGTTTATTTCCGGCTATTTTGCGGACCGTCTTCCCAAAACTCTTATGATCGCGGTATTCCTAGCTATTCAGGGAATCGCCATAACAATAATTGCATTTGCAGACTCTACCCCCTTGGCTTACCTTTTCGCCTTGCTTTACGGAATAGGTTTCGGTGGTCGCAACCCATTGACCACGGCTATCCGGGGAGAATATTTTGGGAGAAAGGCTTTCGCAACGATAATGGGCATATCCCAGTTTCCAATGAATATTGGGATGATTGGTGCACCGTTGTTTGCCGGCTACATGTTTGACACTACAAATTCCTATGTAGTCCCTTTCTCTGTGTTCGCCATCTTGACCTTTTTCGGCGCCTTCTTAATGTTGTTTGTTAGAAAACCTCAGAAGTCAAAACAGCACCTATAATCAAGATTTTGAAGTGGGTATCTTTTCACAACAAGATTGGCAGGTTCCAGTACTTACAGGGAAGTTTCGAATCTTGAAAGGCGGAACGGATGAACTCGCAATTTCTTAGCGTTAATAACTAGATAATTTAACCCAATAGCCACTAATGGTGAATACAATGGTATCAATGGGATTTTAAATCTTGGATAGCCCACAGGTCCTATCGCAAGCACAAAATATCCTAGGGTCATTAGTATGATCAGTGTATAAATTCTGGTCCTCTGAAAAATCATGCCATATACCACTCCAATCAGTAACAACGTATATTCGGCTATTAGTTTAAATCCAAGTAAAGGGGTCATGAAAAATTCCGATTCCATGTTAGAAATGGCTCTATTGAACCGTTGGCCTATTCCTTCATGAATCGTATAAATATCTGAGGACACGTCTTGTTTACGTTCCAGGCCAAGGGATTCGTATAGCAGGGCTCCTTTTTCAATGCCTACAAACATGTTTACTGTCCCTCTGATATGCGATTTAAGATATCTCGAAGGATAAGCGGCGATATAGCTTAAAGAATATGAGCGTTGGGATTGGGCGAGTGCCACGGGGTCATTGTGAACTCCTATGTGATCCCTCATTCGCTCTCTGACAGATTCGAATGGTTCGCCAGTAGCCTGATGCTCCGAAAGAGGAATTTCGTATTCGAATAAATTGATCTCTTTCATAACTGTCAAACGAAATTCCCCAAATTTATTCATATTTATCCACATAGATGGAGCAAGTACGATGTATGTGGATACGATCAGAATTCCTAAACAACGAATCTTATTTCCTATAGACCCGTTAGCAAATAAAAGTAACACCAATCCGAGTACAACAATGTAGTAGAGGCTAACAGGCCTGACTAAAGCGGATAAGCCCAGTAATAATCCGAGCACCAATACATTGAAACTTTTTAGGTTTGTACATGTTTTGATAGTAAAAAATACAACTAAAGTAAATAGGAAAGTGAATAAAGACTCTGTCAAAATCTTTCCACATGCCGCTGCAGCAAAAATAGACAATCCGTATACCGCTCCGCTGAAATTAACGACCAATCTGGATTTACTAATCATTGAAGCCGTCCGCATAACGAAAAAAACCGTGGCAGTATCTAAAATTATTTGCATTAATATCAATGCAATAATCGAATTGCTGGTAAAAAGAAAAATGGTAGCTATAAATGCAGGATATCCCGGGGTCCTATAAAGGTTCACCGAATCAAATATTTGCCCCCTTAAGAATCCAGCTGTCATATCCAGATACGACCCTGAATCCGGATACATAGCGTGCTCACTAAACGCCTCCGCATTCCAAGGCTGAGCAGCAAGAAAAAGGGAAATTCGCAGTGAAAATGTGGCTAGCAAGACAATGCCTTCCCATGGAAGCGCCTTTGGCACAGGGGCATTCAAAATTTTGAAAGTAAAAAATCTGATTAATGCTTGCATTTAAACCTCCGCCACAATTGTAGAGGTTAACCACTGAGCAGTTATAGTGGTTGTTCCCTGAAGAAAACCCAAGGTAGTAGTCGGATCTCAAGAATGAAGTTGTTTGGGTTATTCCATTCCTCAGTTCTTCAGTCCCAACTATAATCCTTAGTTTTCACTCTTACGTGAGAATCTTGATTGGTGCCACAAGACTGGGTCTCAGCGAGGGGCTGAAAATACGGTCACCCATGGTAGTTTCCCATTCTAAGCCACTGACCTAACCGCCCATCTAGAGAGAAGGCTGTCTAGTTGCTTGTTAATTCGGCCGTAAGGGCTTGAAATCATAGCCTACGCCTACTCAAACTCAGACACCCACGTACTGTTTGCACGGTTAAAGTATTTTCGTAAACAATCCAGCTCCCATCGTGATTGCCCCAGAGCACCCACCAAGTATTATCGGTCTGTCTACCTGTATGAAAATTATTGGGAACACGTAAGTACAGATTTCCCGGATCACATACTTTCACAATTTTGCCTTGCACGAGGCCAATAACTTGAGCACTTGTCAATTCTTGACTACTCGGAATTTGTTTAACGGATTGGCTGGAGGTTCCACCAAACGCGACCAACAAAAAGACCCCAGCCACCAAAGCTATTGAGGAAGCCGTGACTCCAAGTAACCACTTCATGCCACCATGATACCGCCAAATGTAAATTAGAGTGGTTCGTCTTTAGCTTTCACTGTTCATAACGAACATATAACCAGACATATTTGGAATAAGTTGAGAGTCTCGGGACCCGCCGCAGGGGTAAATCACTCCACATACCATTCGGAATTAGGAAATAGACCCGTCCTAAACCACTGAACTAACCACCTATTTCTAGGAGGCTATCGGGTTACTCGACCAGCCCACAGCGCGAAAGGGATGCTCCAACCCAGACCACCTAACAAACCCAACATAACAAACTGCCAGAAAGGTTCTGAACCTGACGAACCAAAGACAGCGCCTAGTACAGGTATGAAGAATGTTAGGTATGTAATAGCCAACAACATAACAAATTTCGTCTTAGCTATCATGGAAAGCACGACCGCAACGAGTGCTGGAACACCCAGATTAATACCAAATTCCCACAAATCTAGGATGGAGTCTCTAGTAAGGATGTCGTGCACCATTATGAACGCGGAACTAGTAAAGGCACCTGCTAGGCTGCCCAATAGCACTATCCTAATTACTCTCCACCAATTCATACCTTCATCATACCCACGACTGCAAATTGGAGGGGGGTGTCTTTGCGCAGCTCATCCTCAATGGAACTAAACATTCGTCCGTACTCTTTCTAAGAGTATTCAAACATAGAGCGTGCCCAAAGATTCGTTTTATATCTCCTGTTAATAAAACTAAAAATGTCTGAGTCTACTCTGCATTACCATAGTAAATGTGCTCGGGTACGACAATAATTGCAGAGCGCCGGTCCTGTCGCACAGCCTGGTCGAACTTTCCCCAGTCAGGATGCTCCTTACCACTGCCCGCCCTGTAAACTTCACGTAGGGTTAGTCTTAACTCCTCGGCTGGTGTAGCATCAGGAGAGAACACCTCTGCTCTACCTTCAAGAACTGCGTATTCTAGCCAGTCGCTCCGAGAGACCATCAACGAGCAGCGAGGGTTGCGTCTAAGGTTAGCTAGCTTGGCGCTGCCTGGGGAGATTGTGAAGGCACCGCCCTTAGCGAGTACACCCACAGTGACGATACTCATCTGAGCCGCACCGCTCCTACGGAAGGTGGTAAATACTGCCTGATGGTTAATTGCTACGATTTCCTTTATCTTGTCTAATTGCACACCGCCTCCTTAGTCTATTCTTCAACTACTTTCTTTATCCTAACTTACTTCCACTTCGTACCGGAATATTACCGAATACAGACAAGGTATGAGTTGAAGTAACCGTCTGCAGATTGCGGTGAGGTGAACAGTACTACTAGTACCAATTAGAGCTATTTGGTAATCTGGTGTTATGGGTGAATCGCAATGCTGTACTCAAGGCAGGGGAAACTCCCAAAGGCAATAATTTCTGCGCCCGCTGCGGGAATAGAACTTACAGTGAAGATACAGCCAACATATCTACAAGGGGATTTCTTTGAAAGAACGGCTACGTGATAAATACAGAGACGACTTGGCCTACGCCCTGAACTCAGCCGGGGTAAAGGCAGAAATGGCGCAACGAGGTCGAGCCGAAGAAAAAACGGAAAATTCGTGGTATCAACGGTCACTCGGCGTTATAGACATTTCTGGAGGACCAGTCAAATGGATAAATATCCTAAAAAAGGATGGGAGCAAGAATAGCCCTCCCAAGTGGTGGGTTGTTATGGGTATCCCAGATGATAAGTTGGTCTCGACGCGTCAGGCAACGAAAATCAAGACGGTCAGGAAGAAGAACTTTCCACTATTCGGGAAGGTAGTAGATGTAATTTGGAAAGGCTCTGAAGTTGATACTGGCTTGATAAACTCCCTAACCACAGACGTCACGATTAAGACACTAGCAAAGAGTGTTGGAAACCTTGAAATCAAGAGTCAAACCAACGAGTTCCAGGGATGGACATTGACTGTGGATAGGCGATTCAACCCAACAAACATAGATTGGGAAACCATAGAGAAAATTGCTGACTATATCCTTTCATCTCCCCGATCTTTGTAGAACGGCCGGTATTTCACGAAACTACTTCGCTTTAGAAACTTTATCCTACGCCTCACCAACTGATGGATGTCCCTAACTAATTCATCATACGGTCGGCATCAGAAAACTTTGCAGATTGGTAAGATTATGTGTTTGAGTGTCAACTCAGGCAGTGTTAGAGAGCCACGCTTCTTCTCAAAGATAACTTACCCGTTCATGTCATAAAAGATTTCACCCATAACTGAAACAGTTGCATAAGTTTGCATTGCTGCTATGAATTTCTCGGCATGAACTGCTTCCAGAGTTCTACCTATATGGTTTTGAATATGCTCTACCTGAGACCATTTTCGTTCAGTGTGAATATAATATTACCTGTCTTACCATCGGCAGGATTGGTGGGGTTATTCGACTCTTCAGTCTTGGTAAAATAAGCATCTAGAAGATTGTCGCCTCTTGGATTTTCGGCAGGATAATTCACTCTCATATGGTCTGCATGAGCTTTAAGGGTATCTTCCACTTCCGATGCATTTTCTGCAGGCACTTTATAGGAAATACTAATAGTTGGCAGTTTTATTCTCCTGAATTCACTATAGTCAGTAAAGCTTACAAACATAGCGAGTATATATTCTCGAAGTGGCTCCAGACTCCGTATATGCCACATCGTACCGAACGAGATATTAGAACTCCACGGACTGTTAATTTGTAGAGCGCTACGAATTCTGAGATGTGTGAATGAAACTGGTGCTGTTGGCGGCTCTATGTATAGCCTGTCTCGCAGCCTTATCTTAGTTTAATAGATGAGGGTTTGCCTTCAAAACTGTGACCCTGTAGTTTGAAACCAAAGCTTGCTAGCCAAGAAATAGTCTACGCACCCACATACCCATATGAAGATTCCACTCACCGCGTACCCCGTACGCGCGGCGAGCAGGATAACGGCTCAGCTATGAATACTTTTCAACAGTTGCCCCGATGGAAGGTCCCGCCTTTTCAAAATCCTCGCCATTCATTACGGGTGCCAAAGTAATATCAGCTCCCATAGAGAGGAACCATGGTTCTACAACAGCTGGGAG
>CAZZBP010000017.1:1526-33016 GCA_964652755.1 uncultured Dehalococcoidia bacterium | reverse complement strand
ACATCAATTAGTCGCAAAACGCACCTAAATCTTTACAACCTCGAAACTGAGACTCAATCCTCGTGTTGCGTTACGTGAATCTACTATGAGACCAACGCATGTAGATATGTATTCAAAATCATATGAAGAGTGATCCGAAACAATAACGGCAACATCTATCCGTGCAAGATTCCTTGATGTTATTTCTATGGAACGAAGGTTATGACCCACTTCAAGCTCCAATTCCTGCACGTACGGGTCGTTATATAGGACTTCACAACCCTCTTCGATCAACAGTTTTATTATATCTAGTGCAGGCGATTCCCTTATGTCCGCAATATTAGGTTTATAAGTAACTCCCAGAACAATAATTTTTGAACTACTTAATGTTTTTCCTTTTGCAACAAGTGCCTTTTGGGATTTTTCCAACACAAATGAAGGCATCGATGAATTTACCTCTTCAGCTAATGAAATAAATCTTGCATCGTAGTCCAACTGTTTCATTTTCCATGAAAGATATTGTGGATCTATAGGTATGCAATGGCCCCCTATTCCTGGACCGGGATAAAATGGCATAAATCCAAAGGGTTTTGTACTTGCAGCATCTATAACCTCCCAAACATCTATGTTGAGTCGATCACAAATTATTGCCAGCTCGTTGGCCAGCGCTATATTTGTGGCACGGAAAGTGTTCTCGAGCAGTTTAACCATCTCCGCGGTTCTTGTACTCGATACCGGTACAACCGTGTTTAAGGCCGCCCCATATAGCTCTACTGCCAAATCTGTACAACGATTGGTAACACCTCCTATATCTTTAGGCGTAGTTTTTAAATTCCAATCATTTCTACCAGGATCTATTCTTTCTGGAGAAAATGCCACAAAAACATTCTCCCCAATAACTAAGTCGTCTTCTATTCTTGCTTCGATGAGTGGCAAAAACATTTCCTGAGTAGCTCCAGGGTAAACAGTACTTTCGAGAATTATTAAGGTGCCGGCTGACATATTCTCAGAAATATTTTCACCCACATCTCGAATATATCTCATATCAGGATTCCCTGTCTTACTTAGGGGAGTCGGAACGCAAATCACTATCCCATCGCAATATTTGAGGACACTATAGTCGTCCGTAAAACAAATTTTATTTCCGCTGCTACCTTCCATAAGATCTAATAGATTTTGATCTTTTACATCGTCTACATGAGAGACTCCATTGTTCAAAGATTCGATTTTCTGCGAGGAAATATCCACACCAAAAACTTTGAACCCTGCTTCAGCAAACATAACTGCAAGGGGAAGTCCTACGTAGCCTAGTCCGATCACGCCTATCCTTGCTTCCTTTTCTTCAAATTTTTTTTTGAGTCTAGAATACTTACTCAAATACATTCTCGACATGAAAATTTTTTAGCCAAAATGAGGTATAGGGTCCTGTTAGGCTTGGGGCGAAAAAAATTGACCAATTATTCATCCTTACAACCGTGGTTACATAGTGTCAAATTTCGTTTACTCTGAATTTAATTATCTCATCAATCACTGTGAACAATCGACATATTGACGGAGAAGATAATTATCACTTTTTTACTGCCCAAGTTTTGGGTCCGGAAGTTGATCATCTTATAGTGAAATCTAACTCGGTTCCCTAAGGCGAAGAACTTTGCTTATAAGAGAGCCTATAATTCCTAGCATTGTCTTGAAACAATCTCAGGATCTTGAAATCGTGGATTTGGATGAATTATGACTCAATCCGTCTCGTTTACTAGTCACCGGTTAGTCCTATTAACAGTGGTATTAACGCGTTTACTGCTTCTAGGGGTACTTTTCATGCCCTTGATTGTAAGCACTTCCACATTTTTTCCTTTTGTAGTCGGAAAAGCAGTTTATTCAAGGATTATGATAGAGCTGGCCTTTATCTTATGGCTACCTATTATAGTTACTTCTAGAGAATTCAGGCTGCCGAAAAACCTCATTCTCATTGCTATGGCGATATACATATTAGTGTCCATAGTTTCTGCCATTTTTGGAGTCAGTTTCAATGCGAGCTTTTGGTCAACTTATGAGCGCATGCAAGGATTGTTGGATTTAATACATTGGTTCGTTTTTTCCTTAATGTTAATCAGTCTTTTTCGGACGTTTGACCATTGGAAATTGCTTCTGAGTATCAACCTTACGGTCAGTATATTGGTCTGTTTACTAGGAATTGCACAATACGCAGGTTTAGATTCATTCGTTTCCCTGTTCCCTATAAACCCCTCCAGCGGGAGAATTGAGTCAACTCTAGGGAATGCTACATATGTAGGAGCATTCTCGGTAGCCAATGTATTTATAGCAACCGCCTTAATTTGCTCATCGGTCGGACTAAATTTAACAAAGGAGAATCGACATCCAGTTTCAACTAATATCAGAACAAGAGCACGCCGAAGACGTAGCAGAAATCAATCTCCAAGCATACAGTTGAACCGCCTAACCTTGTGGAGGGTGCTTTGGGGCTCTGCACTTGTCGTCAACATGATAGCCTTGGTTCTGAGCGGCACTAGAGGAGCGATCATAGGGTTGGTTATAGCCCTTCTGTTCGCGTCCTTAGTCTATCTAATTAAGGGACATATAGAATCAATTAGGAAAGTAAGTCTTTCGTTTCTATTCGCCTTTGCAATAGTTTTAACAGCGTTTCTCGGTTTCAGAGAATCAGAAGCCATACAGACTATTGCAAAAATTCATCCAATGGCTAACAGGTTCGTCAATTTAGACCTTAAGGATCCATCTGTTGTTAGCCGATGGCATACTTGGAAAGCAGGATTTAGAGCCTCCCTCGACAAACCCATATTGGGTTGGGGACCCGAAAACTTCATAGTTGCATGGGGAAGATATTTTGATGCCTCAGAAACAGTCAAAGAACGATTCGACCAAGCACATAATAAAATAATCGAAGAACTAACCACAAGAGGCATTTTGGGACTTGGAACGTATTTGGCAATATGGGTCCTTGCAGCCATGACCGTGATCAAAAGCATTCGGAACAAAACTGCCTCGGAACAGGGATTTTTACTACTTATAGCCTCTGCTTTGTGTGCTTATTTTGCTCAAAATTTATTTCTTTTTGACACCCTTTCAACGTATTCTCAATTTATAGTTTTAATTTCTTTATTAGTTTGTATAAACCGAGACTCTTGGGACCAAACCGACAATCAATCAGCTGAGAATGTTTCGATCGACGGTAAAGTTTCGTTACTTCCACAAAGATTTAAGGTAGACCGTTTGTTCGCGATCTATCTATGCCTCGTATTATCCGCAGGGGCTATGTTGTTTTCGATTTACTGGTTTAATCTTAAGCCATATAACGCAGCCCAACATACGGTACAACTGGGAATACCTAATCAAATATGGGATTTGAGAAAAGAAGCCTTTGAGGATGCCGTTAGAACAGCACCCGGGCTAGCGAATTACCCTAGGTTACTTATGGTGCAAAGCATTACGTCTGAATGGATGAATTATCCATTGCAAGCGAGGCAAGAGGCGTACGAGTTAGTTGAAAAAGAGTCAGTAAAAGCTATTAATCAAGAACCAGAAAATTGGCGAATTTTTTATGTTTTAGCCAGGTTTTATCAAATGTCCGCGACAGAGGATCAGAATCGGCTGGATAAAGCGGATGAATTCGTAGACAAAACTGAGGAATTAGCCCCCGGAACTGTGGAGGCCAAATTAGCAAGAGAGCTTAGTGTAAAACTCAACGAGGCCTTTGGTAGATAAAAAATCCCTATCGATTCTTATCTTTGTACGTGTTGCCATTTTGCTTTCAAGGTTAATACAACAGAAGACACGAGTAGTTTGATATCAAGAATCGGATTCATCTTCCGAATATATATATGATCGTACATCAACTTGTGTCGCGGGTTTGTGGTATAACGCCCATACACCTGTGCAATGCCTGTCAGACCAGGTTTGACGATGAGGCGTTCCACATATGAAGGTAGTTCCCTTACGATGTCGCACATCAACTCCGGCCTCTCAGGGCGAGGGCCTACTAGACTTATATCACCTTTCCATAGGTTGATCACTTGTGGAAGTTCATCCAAAGCGCGTTCTCGTATGAATTTTCCAACCTTAGTTACTCTCAGATCATTTTCAGCAGCTAAAACTGCTCCAGTTCCTTTCTCTGCATTTGGAATCATGGATCTAAATTTATACAGTTTGAACAACTTCCCATTCTTTCCTAGGCGATTCTGCGTGTAAAAAATGGGTCCTCTGTCCTCAATCCAAATTGCCGTGGGGATAAAGATCCACAGGATGGCAAATAGGGGAGCTAAAACCACGTGTGAGCAGATTAATATTGTCAGGTCAAATAAGGTTTTGTAGGAATTCATTATCATTCAAAATGAAAATAATATTGGCAAATAAACTTATAGTGAGCATTTAACTCAAAATTTGACTTGCCCATTGTCGATTAGCTAGATACCAATCTATAGCTAAATTAATTCCGTCTTCTATTGACGTTTGAGGCGTCCAGTTTAGAAGCTCTCTCGCTCGCGAAATATTGGCCCAAGTGGAGAGAACGTCAGAGGGATCTCTTTTCTTAACCGAGATAGTCGCTGATTTGCCAACCACATTTTCAATTATTTCTATAACTTTCTGTACCTTAACAGGGCGATCACTTCCTAAATTGATAACGTTATAGCCATTTAACCCAATTGATCTGATTACCCCCTCAGCCGTGTCATCAACATAAGTGAAGTCTCTTTCTCCACCGTCTCCGAAAAGTGTCAGTCCCTTCTCTTCTACGATGGATTGTATGAACTTGAAAATAGACATATCAGGCCGACCTGCAGGGCCATAGACTGTGAAAAATCTTAAAATTTGAGTATTCAACCCATAAAGATGGTGGTATGTATACGTTAATGTCTCCGCTGCCTTTTTGGATGCTGCGTATGGTGAGAGGGTTTTACTGGATTCGCTTTCTTCTGAATACGGCTGTTCCTTGCTAGCACCGTATAAGCTCGAGGTGGATGCGAGAATAAAAGACTTGACGTCATATTGGCGACACGCCTCTAATACGTGCAAAGTTCCATTGACGTTGGCGGTCAGATATAGCTCAGGGGTTAGAACTGATTGCCTAACTCCAGCTCTCGCAGCTAAATGTATAACTGCTACTGCTCCTTCGAATTTAGAGGTCCAAGAAGGTATGGAATCAGATATATCGTTTTCCAGCAAAGTAAACTTGTCAAATTCATTTAAATTTGATAGCCGCCACAATTTCATTTTTGGATCATATGCATTATTAAGGCAATCGATGCCTATTACAGTATTCCCTTGTGTTAACAAGGAAGTTGATACTCGGCTGCCTATAAATCCAGCAGCTCCGGTAACTACGTATTTAGCCATTCTTATCCTCTCCCCGTTGCAGGACTCCAAAATTGATTCCAGAACATAACGCGATAATTCCAGTTGTAGCCATTACTATCACCAAAGAATCAACAGGAAACCTAAAACGCGGTATGCCCCAAAAGGGTAAGACGGTGATGGATGCGTAACCTATTATCAGAAGTAGAGGCCACATGTTTTTTAACGGATTCTTGAACAAAGCGACCAAGAATAGCGCAAAAATAGGTACCCAAGTCAATGTCATAATCCAATCGTTCACGGTCCAATTATTGTCATATGGGTCTGGTCTAGCGGTCCAAAAATTCTTGAATCTGTTAACCAACGGTTTAGGCAACAAAAACCAATTTGATTTTATTGACTCAACGGCGTGACTTCGTTTCAAGTGATCAGCTTTATATTCGTCCAATTGAGCGAGATTCGTAACTCGCTCAACTTTTCCATTCTCTTTCACATATTTCCCTGCTTGAACATCAGGATGTTCTAAGTTCCCGTTGCTGTACAGTAGCACCTGTCCGCCTTGAGTGCTATGAGGGACAAAATGGCCCAGTAAGATCAAATTGTGAACAATCCATGGAGATAATACTAACCAAGTTAGAATGATCAGGCATGTGTATTTTATCCAGACACTTCGCATTTTTAATCTTTCGAATTTGTTCTCAAAGAAATTTGATCCCATCAAACAAATTAGTACTCCAACAGGAAGGAATATATAGAGAGACCTATTAAGCACTAATAATCCAAGTGAAATCCCAGTAAATACAGTTGATTTCCAGCTGCGATGCCTGGTCATTCTTAAAAGGGATATAGCCAAAATAAGTACCAATACCGACGATAAAGACTCTGTAAGAAAAGTTCCTGAATACCAAACGCTAGGCGGGTAGATGGTCCAAACGATCGAAGTTAGCATAGCAAACTTAACTCTATGAACTAGCGATAGCATCAAAACATAAATTAGTGGGGACGCTAAGGATGAAATAGCAATGTTAGCTAGTCTACCAACCAAAACATTTTCACCTGTGAAGATGTATACGACAGATACCAGCGCTCCTAGGAGTGGTGGCCGCTGGGAATCGCCTAGAAAGTCTGCCGAGCTAATCTCCACCGCCCGGCCGTAGTAAATCCCCTCATCGCCTTCTAGGGGCCTATCTAACCCAAAAATAGCGATTTGGAAGGCCGCTCTAATCAAAAGTGCACTTAAAAATATAATTAGGCAAAAGAGCAAAGAAGACCGTTTACGTGCCTGATCCAAATATTGACCTTTATTGAGACTATTAACTCAATCGAGTTCCAGGCGACGGTTTGTAGGTAGAAATCATGTTGAAGATTCTATTGGGCTAACGAAGCCAATATTTGTTGTTTTAATTCTCCGGGGCTTCGAACCGGCAATTGGCACTTATAACCTTCACATAGGAAAGCCGTAGTTTGTAAGTCCGACGGAAACCTGTCTGCAAGTAGGGGAGAGTCCCAAATTTTTGTCTTGGGACGATCTGGGTCAACAACGATAACACCAGCAAAGAGGCGGTTAGGTAAAAAGAAATTTCCTATTATCGCCTGAAACTCAGCCGAATCTCGTTCAGAGAAGGCAATAAGTGCTAGCTCTACGGGCTGAGTTAGAAAAGAATGAGCAGCACTCCAGAAAGAACCCAGCGACATTGCCGCAGATACCCTATCCTTCGATATATACCCGAGGGTCGATATTATAATATTTCCATATTTGTTTTCCCCTAAAATTCTGTCAATTCTTTGGAGTGCAGTGACCGCCTGGGACATACCGCTCGGTATTACGTTGTCGTAATTATTGCTTGGCCGTATCACGAGGTCTGCCGCACCTAGAGATACATCATAAAACCTTCTTAGGTGGCTATCCCAAAAGAATTGAATCATTTCGTCAGCAAGTGCTTTCGCTTCAACAATCCAGTCTTCATCAAAGGTTATCTCATATAGACAAATACAAGCGTTTGAAAGATATGCATAATCGTCTAAAAATGCAGTTCCTGTTGTTGTATTATTGATAAAAGACCTAGGAAGACCATTGTTAGTTTTCTTTACTTCTAGGATTGTTTTTATGTTTTGTATTGCTCTTTGCTTTAGGAAATTCTCCCCTGTAGCAAGATATCCTTCAGCCAACGACTGGACCATGAGTGAATTCCAAGACACTATATTCTTACGATCCTTAAACGGACTGATCCGACTTTCCCTATGCTTACGAAGTGTCTCCATATCATCGACCCATGAAGGATCCTTCAATCTTGAAAATGTATCTTGGTCTTGCAAGTTTCCTAGGTGAACTATGTTCCGATCACCAAAATTTCCTTTTCGCGACGCGTTAATCCTCCTAACCGCGTCTGTACCTTTGTCTTTGGAGTCTCCTAAAAGATTGAGAATTTCATTAAAGGTCCACGTGTAGTAAATTCCCTCCTCTCCCTCCGAATCGGCGTCTTGTGATGAATAGAACAAGCCTTCATTACTCGTCATCTCTCTTTCGACATATCTGTAGATATCTAAAGCAACTTCTCTATAAAATGGGTTCCCTGTTACCTGGAAGGTATGAGTGTATAAAAGAGATAGCAATGCATTGTCATAAAGCATCTTTTCGAAATGAGGCACAAGCCATTCTTTGTCAGTGGAATATCTGTGGAAGCCACCTCCTACATGATCATATATACCGCCCGCATACATTTTCTTCAATGACAATTCCACCATTTCCAAAGCCTGGGAATTAGAGTTTGAATAGTGATATCGCAACAGAAAATCTAGCGCTAACGCTTGAGGAAATTTGATTTGTTCGCCAAATCCGCCGAACTTCCAATCAAACTGGTTTTTCAACGTCTCATAGACAGCGTCAAGATCACTGATATCCAGTTTATCAAGTGTATTTTCCTTCTCACTTAATTGCTCAATGTGGTGGATTACATGCTTTCCTGAATCCTCCAATTGCTCCTTCCGGTTCTTATAGGCATCGGAAATTGCAGCAAGAATCTGCGGAAACCCCGGATGACCGCCGCGACCAACGGGAGGGAAATAGGTTCCGCCAAAAAACGGGATCCCCTCAGGGGTCAAGAAGACGGTTAATGGCCAACCGCCTTGTCCTGTCATGGCTTGAACCGACGTCATATATATATCATCTATATCTGGTCGTTCTTCGCGGTCAACTTTAATGTTCACGAATCCCGAATTCATTTGCCTAGCTATGGTTTCATCCTCAAAACATTCCTTCTCCATAACATGGCACCAGTGACAAGCACTGTAGCCTACACTCAGCAGAATAGGCAGATTACGAATCTTTGCGGTCTCAAGTGCCTCCTCTCCCCAGGGATACCAGTCAACAGGATTATTAGCGTGTTGAAGAAGATACGGGCTAGTTTCCCTAGTTAATCGATTAGGCATTAAATGGACAACCTCAAAAATTTATTGAATATCATCTTCTTCCCCCAATGATAAGCGGAAATAAATTATATGCATAAAAAGACTACGTCAATTCCGTAAATGTAGGGCTCGGGGCGCCAAGAATCGAATGGGAATTTCATGATCCGACCTTTTTGAAAAGTTTTCTACGTAAAGGACTTCCTATTTCTCCAATGATGCCTGATGATGTTAATTAAGGATCTGTTTAGGAATAACACGCTGACTAAATTTCGAAGGTGAATAACATTGTCTGAAAGAGAAGTATTCATTGACTTACAAAATCCGATCAAAGAAGAACGCGGCACGATCCAAATGCTAATTGACTTCCCGATCGGAAGTGCCCTCGTAATAACTTCAAAAAAGGGATCTGTTAGGGGAAATCACTACCACAAAGAAGACGATCATTATTCTTATTTGGCGTCAGGAAAAATCCAATATTATTATCGCGCGGCAGGCAGTGACGATGAGCCCTCTATAGAGATTGTCGAGCCTGGACAAATGTTCTACAGTCCTCCAATGGTCGAACACACTATGAAGTTCCTAGAAGATTCTACTTTCTACGTATTCGCCAAGAGAAATCGAGATCAAGAAAGCTATGAAGCTGACGTGGTGAGAGTACATCTTGCCTGATTCGCTCGACCAACCAATTATCAATGCCAAAACAATATGCCGCTTATGTGAAGGCAATAACTTAGACTCAGTACTTGATCTGACACCGACCCCTTTGGCTAATGAATTTGTCGCTTCGGATCTAGTTGAAATAGACCAACCTACTTTTCCTCTCGGATTGTTGTTCTGTGAAGATTGCAGCCACGTTCAACTCAAGCATGTTGTTAATCGAAACGCCATGTTTACCGACTATGTATATGTTTCCGGAACATCCAAGGTATTTGTCAACCATTTCAAGAACTATGCGCAGCAAATACTAAATACATTCAAACCAGGAAAACACTCCCTTGTCATCGACATAGGTAGCAACGACGGGACATTATTGAAATTTTTCCAGGATGCTGAATACAAAGTATTAGGCGTTGATCCAGCGGAAAACATAGCCAAGTTAGCAAATGATTCTGGAATAGAAACCCTAATCGGGTTTTTTGATTCCAAGCTGGCTAAAGACATATTGCTTAGTAAAGGTAAGGCGGAAGTGATTCTAGCAAACAATGTTTTCGCCCATATCGACAACTTGTCAGATGTAACAGTAGGAATTCGAGAACTTTTAACAGAAGATGGCATATTTGTTTTTGAAGTTTCTTATTTGAAAGACGTTATAGAAAAAAATCTATTTGACACCATCTATCACGAGCATCTTTCATATCACGCTCTAAAACCCTTGATAAAGTTTTTTCAAGGACACGGTATGAAAATTATCGATGCCGAAGAGGTGTCTAGCCATGGAGGATCATTAAGGGTAACGGTTCAAAAATCAAGCGGTGAAAAGGCTGTTCGCGATACTGTGGCCGAATTATTACATGCTGAAAGTGAGCTCGGTTTGCACGAAAAGCAATCCATTGTTTCCCTAGCAAATAAGATTGATTTTCTCAAGGATGAGCTTTTACAGCTATTGGAAGAAATTAAGTCAAAAGGTATGACAATTGCTGGTTACGGCGCCCCTGCTAAAGCCACTACGTTGATGTATGAATTTGGACTAGCTCCATACCTTGAATACATAATAGATGATAGCCAATTAAAGCAGAATCTCTTCACTCCCGGTAATCACATACCAGTGTTCAGTTACAAAAAGGTTGCAAGTCACCCCCCAGATTTCTTAATCATTCTCGCCTGGAATTTCGCAGATTCTATCATTAGGCAAAATGTTTCTTACCTCGAAAATGGTGGCCATTTTATAGTACCTGTGCCAGAGATATCGGTGCATTAAATGAATAGCGATTACATTTTAGAGAGCGACATAAAGGAAATTTATGATTTACTTGGTAAAAGCCATATTGATCGGCTAGTAGGCAAAACTGTTCTAATTAGTGGTGCACGTGGTTTCATTGGCCAATATTTAACAGATTTCTTTCTTTATTTGAATAGAATCCACCCTGACGAACCTATCAAGATAGTAGCAATTGATAATCTGGTTACGAATACCCAAAAGAAAAAGTTTGAGAGTAAGAACAATGTAGAGTTTTTAAATGTAGACGTTATCCAAGGTCTCGACTACGGCGGCTCAATTGATTATGTAATCCACGCTGCTGGAATCGCGAGCCCTTTCTATTATGCAAAATATCCGATTGAAACAATGGAAGTAGCAACCGTTGGAACTAAGAACCTTTTAACATTAGCTTTAGAGAAAAAAGTTGAAGGTTTTTTATTCTTCAGCTCTAGCGAGATTTACGGAGATCCCGATCCTGAACATGTTCCTACAAACGAATCGTACTCCGGAAACGTAACTTGTGTAGGTCCTAGAGCTTGCTATGACGAATCTAAAAGGTTAGGGGAAACCATCTGTAAAGTATTTCAAAGCCATTATGGAGTACCCACCAAAATAGTTCGTCCATTTAACATTTATGGTCCCGGAATGAGGCAAAACGACTACAGGGTAATCCCTGAATTTTTAAGCAAGGCACTGTCTGCGAAACCTTTGAACATATATAAACCTGGTACTCAGACCAGGACATTTTGCTATACAACGGACGCTTTGAATGGCTTCCTGAGGGTGCTGCTGGATGGGGTACCCGGAGAACCTTATAATATTGGCAACGATGATCCTGAAATTACGATACGTGAACTAGCTGAACAAATGGAAATAGTTTGGGGAAGTGAAATAAAAAAAGCATTTGTTGAACACCCAGATGTTTACCCAGGTGATGAACCGGTTAGGCGTTGCCCGGATCTAAAAAAGGCCAATATACACTTAGGTTATCAACCTACAGTGACATTAGTTGAAGGATTGAGCCGAACAATCAACTGGGCATCTAAACACTACATTTCTAACCTTTGATTTGTTTACCGAGAGAAGACTAAAACTTGGTCTGGTTGGAGTGGGTCGTTGGGGACAACAATTCATAAAGACCGCGGAAAATATCGAAGGAGTCGATATCAAATGGGTCGCATCTAGGAGCCTTAGAAACGGATACTATCAAGAACGTATCAAAGTAATTTCTGATTGGCATGACTTTGCTACATTGGATATTGACGGAGCTATTATCGCTACGCCCCCGGACACTCACGCTGAAATATTGGAAAGTTTTATCGTTTCTGGTATACCCTCACTAATAGAAAAGCCACTGTGTTTAGACATAGGAACAGCTAATCACCTAAACGAACTATCCACTCTAAAAAAGGTACCAGTCTTGGTTGATCATACTCAGCTTTTTCAACCTGCTTTTGAAGCACTACATAAGAGAGCCACACAGCTCGGATCAGTACGTTACGTAAGATCTGAGGGTATGGGCATGGGACCATTTAGGTCAGATGTTCCAGTATTATGGGATTGGTCGCCTCATGACATTTCGATGTGCCTAACATTGCTGGCAAGTTTGCCAAAGTATGTTTGCGCAGTCGAAGATCAAAATTTCTTAACAATATCGTTGGATTTCGACCAGCAAATAAAGAGCACTATAGTAAATTCCAACATTTTTCCTGAAAAACGCAGATCTTTTTGTGCCTATATGGACAGGCAGCTTCTTCATTTTATTGAATACCCGGAGACCCGGTTAATCGAATACAAACTGGATTTATCAGAATTACAAGACGTTTGTTCAACGGAACGTTTTGAACCGATCAAGATTTCTTCTGCGAAACCCCTAGATAGGGTCATACGTTATTTTGCGCAAGGTATAAAAAATGGTGGGAACCAAGACCGATTTGGACTGGATCTTGCCTGCGATGTACTTCGGGTGATAGAGGCAGCATCTCAATCGCTTAGGAAGAACATACAAATAAGATTGTGACATCAAATTGACAAATATGGCCCAATCATCCAACCCACCGCTATTTGTATCTATTGTGATACCAGTCTATAACGAATTGGATACGATCAAGTCTGTACTAGAAAGTGTTCAGAATCAGGATATATGTCGCGTGAAATTGGAGACAATCGTGGTTGATGACGGGTCTGACGACGGTACAAGAGAAATACTTGAAAATAACCCACACCTTTACGATCACTTAATTTTGAATCCGGTAAATCTAGGAAAGGGTGGAGCAGTAAGAGAAGGTTTGCGAGCTTCTAATGGTGAATTTGTCCTCTTTCAAGATGCTGATCTTGAATACGATCCCGTTGAGTACAGAAAGTTGTTCGGTCCCGTACTAAACTTTGAAGCCGACGTTGTTATGGGATCCCGATTTCTCGCACCTGAATGGACGAAAGTTTTTTATTTTTACCATAAACTTGGGAACAAATTAATTTGCATTTTGTTTAACCTATTTTTCAATACAACTTGGACCGATATCTACTCCTGTTATTTACTCTTTCGAAAAAATTTGATTAACCCGGATAAATTAAGGACTGACGGGTGGGATCAGCAAGCGGAAATTTTGGGGAAATTGTGCAAACGGAAAGTCCAGCTATATGAAGTGCCTATCAATTACAACGGGCGCTCCTACAGTGAAGGTAAGAAAATTCGTTGGTATCACACCTTAAGAGTAATTTTTACGATAATTTTTGTCAGGCTATTACCATATGGGGAACTACAAAAGTAAGTTTCATTCTTTCTCCTAAAAATGGTCCACAAACTTCAATACGCTTCGGTAGATTGTGCATATTTTTTTATTATAAAAACCTACCAAACCTACCACCCCTCCGAAATTAAAAGTTAACGGGCTCTCAAATTTCAAATTGGTACGTGACGTCTATATATCTTTGAACCCCGAATCTGGAAGTACCCCAACCAGCCAACCAAGACGGAAACCGGCGGCGACCGGGCTAGAATCCCTTCTCTTGGGCAATTTAGCACCATTCTCACACCTATGTAGTTGTTACATGACTCCGACTTTAACAGTTTTTTGTTTATCGTCTCTGAACAAACCCAAGGAGAGAGCCGTTTCCACCCATTCGACGCATAACCGCATTAAGCATGGCTCCCCCAGCATGTAAATTGTGCTGAAAAGATTAGAAAAGTAAAAGAAATGTATGAAAAAGCATTGACACTGCCGTGGCCTGTCATTAACATTCTTGGACGTTGACAACCCTAAATGGAGGGAATAATGGCAACACGAAAAACTAGAAAGATGTTGGCAGTAGAAGAGAGGTTTAGGCAACCTCTTGAAAAAATCTTGCCGGAAATGGTCACTGAGCAAGGATTAACCGCAACAGCAGACTACCTTGGTGTAAGTAAAGCTACACTAGGGTACTGGCTCCTTAAGTTTAGAATCGACGTTAGGAGAGTAGCTCTCGCACCGGGAGATTCCCTTCAAATTACCAGATTAGACGAATAACTGTTTTGTTGGCTCGGACACGAAACAGGGGTCGGTTGACTATATGAAATGCGGGCCCTGTTTCATATAATCGACTCGAACTACCTTCGTTCCGCCTCTCTAGCTTCTCTTCTACGGTCTCTCTCTTCGATTGTTCGCCTTTTGTCGTGACGCTTCCTACCTATCCCTATGCCCAATTCAATCTTTGCATAATGACTGGCTATATATAATCTGAGCGGCACTAAGGTGTGGCCTTTCTGTTGGGCTGCCTGAGCAAATCGCCTGATTTGCTCCTTCCTTAAAAGGAGTTTTCGCGGGCGAAGCGGTTCATGATTTTCCCTGACAGCGGAAGTGTAGGGAGCAATGTTGCAATTTTGTAACCAAAGTTCCCCATTCATGGGATAGGCGTAGGCACCGCTAAGATTCACTCGGTTCGCTCGAATTGATTTTATTTCAGTAGCCTTGAGGATCAACCCTGCTTCCACCCGATCAAGTATTTCATAGTCGTATGTAGCCCTCCTATTTACTGCAATATTTTTGTAACCAGACATCAATTCACGGGAACAGTACTATTTATAATTGCGTCTAATATTTCAGTCGCCTTTTCAACTTGAAGAACATCTGATTCCTGGGGATCTTTTGTAGAAACTTCATAATCCGGCTCCAGACCTTGTCCTTCAATGGGACGGCGAAGTGGTGTTAGCCATCTACCTACCGACATATAAAGACCACCACCATTGCTTAATTGTCGAAAAACGTTGACTGTTCCTTTTCCAAAAGTAGTTTCCCCAACTACTTTGGCCCGCCCTGTGTCTTGGAAGACACCCATAATTATCTCGCTACCGCTCGCGCTATACCTATTAACGAGAAGGACCACGGGCAGATCAGTCGCCAAGCCCCCATCTCTGGATTCCCAAATAACCTCGCCATCCTGGCGCTCTTCGACTAGGATGACTTCTTTATCTAGAAACATATCGGCTATCTCGAATACTTGTTGCAGATAGCCGCCGGGGTTATTCCTCAAATCCAAAATAAGAGCCTTTGACCCCGCACGTATTTCTCTGTTCAATGCCTCCTTCAATCTTTCTGGGGTGTCTGCTTTAAATTCTGTCACCCTAATATGCGCGATTTGACTTCCGGATTGTGTTCTAACGAGAACGCTTGGCAGGGCTATGACATCTCGAACTACCGCAATTTCCTTGGGTTCTAAGTCTCCGAGGTGTTTAATTGTCAAAATCACCGTGCTTCCCCTTGGACCCCTTATTTTCGAAACGGCTTGCAGAAGCGGATATCCATCAATGGACTCCCCGTCAACTGCAAGAATGATATCTCCTGGGAGAATCCCCGCCGCTTCCGCAGGTCCCCCTTCTATTGGACTAATAATTTGTATCGCACCATCCTCACGCCGCCTTACATGAGCACCGATCCCTTCAAATTCGCCAGACAGATCCTCCCTTTCAATCTCTAAGACTATCGGCTCTACATATGACGTGTGCGGATCATTTACGGAGGCTACCATCCCTTTGATAGCAAATTCTTCGAACTCTTTTGGGTCAAATGATTCCTTATCAATGTGGTCCCTATTCAGAAGGGCCCATGCCTCCCAAACAGCCTCCAACTCAGCAGGAGTGCCCCTAGAAGATCCCAAGGGGTTATCAAGAGGAGTAACTGTGGGTTGGTAGGGTGCGCTGGAAGAAGTGATTTCAGGCACATTCCCTGAAGGAGTCAAATTCCCTGTCGATGGCTCCTCGACTGATGAGGAATTATCTGCTTCAGAAGAATCTGGGTTAGAAGGGAAGGCACAAGCGATTAAGGTACTGCCACAAACCGCTATGAGCGTCACGAGAGCAAAGGTTTTCCAAAAAGTCAAGCTAGTATATCTCAATGCATATATTCCTACTTAAACGTTAAGGTAATTGTAGCAAGTAAGAACAAATGGAAGCGGATTCCTCGCAGAATTAGGAATTATTGAGCCATTGGTTTCACTTATTTCCGTGATATATTTATTTCAGATCTATTTCAAATGTTATTTCAATACTAGTTTTCAAGGATCTATTTGATGTCTGCGACCAAGTCAACCCGCCGAAAACGTCTCGTTCGGCAATATCCGGCTCACAGTTTAGAAGATGTCTTGCCGCTTCTCCTTGTTATCTATGAAGAAAATGCTGGCCTTCCGCTAGACAGAACCCTATTAGCTAGAGGACTGGGAACGACCGTCAGCAGTAGTTCATTTATCACAAAGCTTGCTTCTTCAGAGGCTTATGGCTTGACTCGAGGACGGTATCGCGATCCCACAATTAGCCTTACCGACTTGGGATCTTCGCTCGTGGCAAATAGAAGCCATGGGGAGCTGGCTAAGGCAGCAACCATCGCAGCTTTAAAACCATCACTCTTTCAAAAGCTTCGAACATTACTGCAAGGCATGGAAATCCCAGAGGAACACTTCCTATCCAACCTTTTGACGAGAGATGTGGGAATTAGCCGAGAGCAAACATCGGAATTTGCAAAAATATACCAGGCTAATGACACGTATCTAAGGAACCTCTCAAGAGACTCAAATGAAGAAATCCCATCGGCACCTGAAACGAATCCACGCGCAACCAGGTCGCTTGAACCTGAAAAGGAAAGAGTGAAAAAAAAGGAAGATGTAGCAAAATCGACCCCTGTGACACAATTTTTAGTCTTGATCGATGTGTCGGTCGCGAGAGACACAGGATATCAGCTATCCGAATTATTCAAAAAACTAGATATTGAATGCATCTATCATCCGACCGGTCAGACGATAAAAGAAATCACTATGCCGCACAATCTGACCGGAGCGGTTGGATCCATTGTCCTTTTAGCTGGAGCAGAAGAGAATCGTGAACTAGAAAATGCCTATGCTCTTGGTTTAGCGCAAGGGATAGCTCCAAACAAAGTATTGCAAGTTAGTGAAAAAAAAACGAATCCCGATACTTCATTTCGCCTCAGCTCTTCCTGTGAGGAAATCATTGAATCCAACGTACGGTCAATAGGATTGAGTGTACTTGAGAAATTCCATAGCATAGGTGTCCTAGGCATTAACTTAACATAACATTTATAGTGCGCAAGTTATTGTACCCTATGTATTTATGGTCAAACCAAGCCCAAAAACCGTCAGCTTTAAATTTTCTCTCCTATAATACGTAATATTTCAGTCTTCCCTAAACCTGACATACCTGAACAAAAAATTGCTGATTCGAATCCCTCTATAAATTGCCTGAGGAGCTCATCAGAAAACGGGTCGTATTCATGAGGAAACTTATCCCACTTATTCAAGACTGTAAGTATCGGCTTTTCGGTTAACCCTATTTCAGCAATAATTGATTTAACCGACTCTGAATGTTCTACACGCCTTTCATGTGTAACATCCAATACATGAAGTATTAAGTCTGCCTCATTAATTTCTTCAAGTGTCGCTCGAAAAGCCGCTATTAGCGTTGTGGGCAACTTCTGGACAAACCCGACGGTATCCGTTAACAGCACATCTGAGCCACCAGGCAGTTTTAACCTTCTCGTAACGGGATCTAAAGTTGAAAACATACGGTTTTCGGCTACTACTTCTGCCGACGTTAGAGAATTGAGTAGTGTGCTTTTGCCTGCATTTGTGTAGCCTACTAAAGCGACAATTTTTGCTTCGGAAGACCGTCGCCGTTCTCTATACCTAGATCGGTGTTGGCGTACTTTTTCAATATCCTTTTTCAGGCGTAGTATTCTTCCCCTTGCGAGTCTCCTGTCCGTCTCTATCTGAGATTCACCCGGTCCCCTGGTGCCAATCCCTCCTCCAAGTCTCTCCAAATGGGTCCACTGTCCGGCGAGCCGGGGAAGTAAGTATTCGTGCTGCGCCAGCTCAACTTGAAGCCGGCCTTCCTTCGTCAATGCATTCGCTGCAAAAATATCAAGTATGAGGGCAGTGCGGTCTATGACTTTAACCCCATTTAGGGCCTTCTCAAGGTTGAGTTGTTGATTGGGATTTAACTCATCGTCGCAAATTACGGTATCTAATTCCAAATCCACTGTTAAATTCTTGAGTTCTTCGATCTTTCCCTTACCCAAATATGTGTTGGAATGCTTAGAAAGAGTTTGGGTAATTATTCCTACTACTTCCGCTCCGGCGCTTGAGGCTAGCTCCCCAAGTTCTTTTACAGAATCCTTTAGACGCCAAAGTTGCCGTCCCCTGCCATTTCGCACGCCAACAAGAATGGCTCGCTCTTTGCGTCTTCTTACATCTACCAGTTTCCTTACGATCTAAACATCCTCATAAGATTTTTCTAAATTAGTCAGGCTTTCCGGGGTATCTCCCAACCTTGCAATCGACGTAATCCTTCATCTAAATCATCTTCCGAGATGGTGAGAGAGAGTCTAATGTATCCTTCACCACTGGGACCGTATCCATTCCCTGCGGTTACGACTACATCTCTCTCCTCAAGCAATAGCTCTGCGAATTCCCCGGATGTATAGCCGGGAGGAATCTTAGCCCAAACGTATAGACTAGCGCGGGGCGGGTCGACCTCAAGACCCATGTTAGACAGTGCTTGTATAACTTTGTCTCGACGCCTCTGATATACGAGGTTGCGCTCTTGTATATCTTCATCGGAGCTTTTCAAGGCTTCAATTCCCATGTATTGAATGGCGTTGGATATGCCAGAATCCAGGTTGGACTTTACGACCATGAGTGCGTCGATCATATCACTGTTACCAGCGGCTGTTCCCACGCGCCAACCCGTCATGTTATAGCTCTTAGAAAGAGAATGGAATTCCATACCAACATCGAATGCGCCGGGTATTTCCAAAAAACTTATAGGTCTATATCCGTCGAACGCAACTTCGGTATAGCTCGCATCATGCATTACAGCCACGTCGTACTGTTTAGCAAACTGAACAACCTCTCCAAGGTATCCGGCATCAACCACGGCGCCTGTGGGGTTATTCGGGTAATTTAGCCATATTACTTTCGCTTTTTGACATACATCAGAAGGTATAGACTCAAGATCAGGTAGCCACCCGTTTTCCTCAGTTAGCGGCATCCAATAACATTCCCCACCCGCAAACCATGTTCCGACGGAATAAACTGGGTAACCGGGATCAGGAATGAGTGCGGTATCTCCTGGATTTATGAAACATAATGATGCATGTCCTATTCCTTCCTTTGCACCGATTAGAGGAAGAATTTCTCTATCCTCATTAAGGATTACTCCAAACCGCCTCAAATACCAGTCCGCAACTGCTTTCCTGAATTCTGGCAATCCGTCGGTCTCGGGATATCTGTGGTTTGGTGCGTCAAGAGCAGTTTCTCTCAATTTTTCTATCACCCGGTCGGGGGTCGCCAAATCCGGATCACCGATTCCAAATGAAATCACGTCAATGCCCTGAGATTTCTTTGATGCGATCTTTTTACTGATTTCTACGAATAGATAAGGGGGCACCCTATCTAACCTGTTGGCGAATTTCATTTTTCCTCCAAATTTTTACGGTATGTTAACGATTGTCCTTTGAGCGATTGTGGTTATGGATATTTTTATTAACCTTCCCATTCCCCTTTAAATACTGTTTTAACTGGGCCCCGCATAAGCAGTTCACCACATCCGGGCCAACGAACCCCTAATACTCCTCCAGGAAGTTCTACGTCCACACAATCACCAACCAAATTTTTCAGCCTAGCCGCGGCCACAACAGCACAAGCTCCCGTTCCACATGCCATAGTTATTCCTGAACCTCTCTCCCAGACTCTCGTTTTAACATGACTTTTAGTCAAAATATTCGTTATTTCAAAATTTACTTTGTTGGGGAATAAACTGTGATTTTCGACTTTTGGTCCAACACTCTCCAAAGGAAAATTATCTACATCATCGTCGATAAACGCTACCGCATGCGGGTTCCCCATAGAGACAAACGTGAGTTCCAGCTCATATCCATCAACTATTAATGGGTAATCCAAAATTGGCCAATTCCCTACCGAAAGATTAACCGGAACTTTCGACGGTTCAAACACGGGATACCCCATACCAACAGAAGCATTAGTCATCTCACTGCCATTAAATTCTGGTGTGACTTTTAATATCCCAGCTCCGGTTTCCACTGTTTTCATTTCTACACTTTTTCTTACAATACCTTCATCTATAGCAAATGCCACCAGGCATCTAATCCCATTACCACACATCTCACCTTCCGAGCCATCAGCGTTAAACATTCTCATCTGAAAATCGGCCTTCTCTGATGGAGTTGCGATTATGAGCCCATCGGCGCCTATACCGGTATGGCGATCGCTTATCATTTTAGAGATCTCTGGCCAGTCACGATCCTGCTTAAAAGCATTTACATAAACATAATCGTTGCCTGCCCCATGCATTTTCGTGAACTTCATTGGGTTTTCCTTATAAATTTTCGTGAGGAATATATTAGCACTGAGCAGAAACGAGAACGCTACAAGAAATCTAAGGAACTACTAATCTATAATCGCTGATTTGTATTGGCTATAGACGCTTGAAGTGATCTCTTCAAAACTCATTTTAGATAAGTCAAACCAATGAATTCTTGGATCACCCTTCTTAAACCAGTTTTCTTGAGTACGAATAAGTCTGTGAGTGCGGGAACGTATATTTTTCACACACTCTTGCCAAGTGAATTCTTTTTCCAAAAATCCATGTAATTCCCTATACCCAATACTTCCCATTGACCGCAAAGTTTTTTTGTATCCAGATCCCCTCAACAAAAGAACCTCCATTAGCCAACCTGAACGAATCATCGAATTAATTCTTTGATCAATTCTCTCGTAAAGTTCCTCCCTGCCTAATGAAAGGCCTACTATGAAAGTCCCGGGAGAAAGATCAATAACTTTAGACCTAGGTGAAGTAGCATCAAATCCAAGTTCAACCCTTTCTAAAGCCCTTATTACTCTCCTTGGGTTCTTTAAATCTACGTGGACAGAATTCTCAGGATCTTTGCATAAGAGGTCACGCACCAGTGGCTCAAGACCTTTAGCCATATACTCGCATTCAATTCGACTTCTGACCTCAGGATCAACCCCTGAGTTATTGATGTCCCAACTCTCCACGATCGACCATATAAATTGGCCGGTTCCACCTACGACGATCGGAATCCGTTTCCTTGAATTGATCTGGTCGATGACTAACTTCGCCCTCACATTGAACGTGTGTACATCAAATCTTTCATCGGGATCAACGATATCAAAAAGGTGGTGAGGGAACCTGTTAATTTCGGACTGTGAGGGTTTTGCTGTGCCTATATCCATACCCCGGTATACTTGACGACTGTCCGCGTTGATAATCTCACCATTGAACTTGAGGCCTATGAGATTGGATAAAGCTGACTTCCCTACCCCAGTCGGTCCTATTATTACCAGCATTTACATTTAATGTGCATATATATCAATAATCCTCGGCAACCCTGATGACCTGTTTAAAACTTTCAACACTCAGGCTTGCTCCCCCCAAAAGGACTCCGTCTACGCTTTCCAGTTCCAAATAGGCGCCAACATTTTCCAACGTGACACTACCACCATAGATAACGGGTACAGATTCACTATTTTCAACATAATCAAGTTGTTTAGTAAACCCTTTTATAAACTTTGCACGACTATTTACCATTTCTGGTGTCGCCGGTAAATTGGAACCAACCGCCCAAACAGGTTCATAAGCAATCATTAAATTTTGTCCAAATCCACTCTTTAGGTTACCCAAAGCGCTACTTATCTGCGCTCCAATAACGTCTTCAACACTCTCATCCGATGGCGAGGGGTCTGACTCCCCCACGCATAACACCGCCTTTAATCCCCCCTCAATTATTCTGACTGTTTTTCTGTTTATGATTGCTTCTGTATCTCCAAAATGCTCCCGTCTTTCCGAGTGACCGACCAACACGTGTGTACAAAGATCTGGCAACATCCTTAAGGATGTCTCTCCGGTGAAGGACCCACCACATTCCCAATGAACATTTTGAGCTCCTAGTCCTATATACGCGGAATTTCTTATTGCCTTGGAAACCGTTGTGAGCAAAGCGTTTCCAGGAAACAGAATAACTTCTATTTGCTTAGATAAATGCCCTATCGCTTCCGTCAGCCTGTATCCGAATTGATGGGCCTCATCTTGGGTAAAGTTCATTTTCCAGTTTGAATAGATATATATTGTCATATGTTTATATCTTTAAGGGCCAAATTTAATCAATTTACCTGCGTGCGCAAGCACAGACAACATAAGTTGTTCTGCTTTTATAGACCCGATAGAACCTAAACGGCACGGAATTTCACTAAAGCTAGCTCCTGCAGAGCCCTCTGAGTATTGGGATTTAATTAGGAAAGGCACAGGATGCCAACTATGCGAACTTATATAGCTGGGGGTAGCGTGATCACCACAAACCACCAAGACGTCAGGGGCTAAGGCAGATATAGATTCTAAATGAGCATCAAACTCTTCCAATCTTTTTGTTTTTATCTCGAAATCTCCATCCTCCCCTGCACTATCAGCCAACTTATAATGAATGAAGAAGTAGTCAAACTGCCCTATATAGCTATCTTTGAGTGCTTTCAACTCACTTTCAAATGTTGATTCGCAACTAATCACATCCATCCCTACAAGTTGGGCAAGACCTCTATACATCGGATATGCTGCAATAGCTGCAGGTCTCAATCCATAGCTGGTACCGAAGTGAGGAATACTAGGAAGTCCTGAAAAACCCCTAAGTAGTACTCCGTTTGCTTCAGAACCTGCATCCTTGAGGACTCCGACCGCCTTTTCAGTGAACTCATTAACCGCAGCC
The DNA here is from genome assembly GCA_964652755.1 of uncultured Dehalococcoidia bacterium. GTDB lineage: Bacteria > Chloroflexota > Dehalococcoidia > Lucifugimonadales > UBA826 > UBA11795. Next base: position 10,105 of record CAZZBP010000017.1, on the reverse strand, counting down.
GCGGTCATATTTGGTAGCCCTGGTAAGGGCTCCGACTTATTAGGGAATTCTCCTTCTACCTGTGGGTCCGTCTCGGTAATATCTGGTGATATTCCTTTTCCACGTAAAACCAAAACAAAACGGTAATCCATAACTGGATATGCTTCAAACTCGACGTTGGCTAACTCTATGCCATTCAAAAGTTCAACCAGTCTTTTGCACTCACTTGAATCGAGTCTACCTGCTCTTCTATCTATTATTTTTCCTTCGGAATCAACTCGACAAAAGTTACCTCTTGCAGCCACATCAGAAGGACCTATATCTGCACCAATCCCCATACCTTCCAACACCCCTCTGCCTAGCAGGTATTTCACAGGGTTATATCCGAACAGCGCCATATGACCTGGCCCACTTCCTGGGGTTATTCCGGGGAATACCGGTATAGTGACGCCGCACGATGACCCCGATGCTAGGGCATCCAGTGCTGGAATTTTTGCGGCTTCTAGTTCTGACATCCCGTATTTAGGATGCCTCATTCCACCAAGACCATCTACGACGACCATTATTATTTTGCTGCCGGTTGTCTTACGTATGTTCGACAAATAAGGAAAATCTATCACACAGAAACTCCTTTTCTATTAGACTCATCTGCATCCAACAAAGAGACAATCCCCGGAAGATCTTTACCTTCCATAAATTCCAGTGAGGCTCCACCCCCAGTTGATATGTGAGTCATTCTTGCCTCGAGGCCGAATTTAGAAACCGCATCAACAGTGGAACCGCCTCCGATAACAGAAACAATGCCGTCCCTCGCGATAGAGTTAGCAATTAATCTCGTTCCTTCTGAATAATGATCCCATTCAAAGACTCCCATAGGGCCATTCCACAACACCGTAGAACTATCAGATAGGACCTTAGCGTATATATCCCTAGTTTGTGGCCCGATGTCTAGTAACATTTCCCGTTCACCGATTTCTGATACGGAACATATTCGGTAAGGCGATTGAGAATCAAATTCAGCAGATACCATCACATCTACAGGTAAAACTATTTCCACATTGCTATTGGGTGAATTATTAAGAAGTTTCTTGGCTTTTTCCAAAAAATTTTCTTCCACTAGTGATGAACCAACAAATTTTCCTGTTGCGCTCAGGAACGTCGCCGCCATTCCCCCCCCAATCAGTATCTTATCCGCAGTTAGCGACAGATTGGTTACGACATTTATCTTGTCAGAGACCTTGGCGCCACCCAGCACCGCAACAAAAGGTCTCAACGGATCCAATAAAACCTTTTCAAGTGATCTAATCTCTTCCTCCAACAGAAGCCCAGCCACCGACGGTAAAAATCCCGTTATTCCCTGAATCGAAGCGTGAGCCCTGTGGGAGGCGCCAAATGCGTCGTTTACATAAAATTCTGCTAGACGAGATAACTCTTTCGAAAACTCTAAGGCGTTTGTCTCCTCACCCGGGTGAAATCTCATATTTTCCAGAAGTATGACCTCACCAGGCGTTATCCGAGAAACCTCCTCTCGAATTATTGGAAAATTCGTGGACTCTGAAAACGAAACCCGCATGTCCAGATACTGGGCAAGGCGAGTCCTTATGGGTCGTAAGGAGAGTTCTGGGATAGCTTCCCCTCTAGGACGGCCCAGATGAGAGCAAAGAACAACGGAAGCTCCACGTCCAAGAAGATATCGGATAGTTGGTAATGAAGCAACTATCCGGTTTGCGTTCGATATTTCATCGGTTCCCGGCTTAAAGGGCACATTGAAATCAACTCGAACAAGTACCCTCTTACCCGAAACTTCAATATCTCTTACAGTCTTTTTTTCAGCCACTCTCCTGCCTATGTTATGTCAGTCAAGAAATCTAACAACCGATCGCTTCCGTCAGCTTCTTTGCAAATTTCGCCGAAAACTGTTCTACAGTTTTCCTCACAATTTTTGATCCTTTCCTCACCCTCCTCTCTTCCGCCTAAACCTTCCACAATATCCCTTACAGGCTTAAGATCTTCAAGTTCAAGAACCCTTTTGAAATATACTTCCCCCAATCTCCTCTTCTCATTCGGGCTCGCGTTCCTCATGGCTGCAACGACTGGGAATAATTTTTTCTTGTTTAAAAATTCCAAGTTTTGGCCTGACTCTGAACTCCACAACTCTTCTATATCGCTGCGAATCTGGCGCGACTCACCTATCCATTTTCCACACTGGATTAGCTTTTCCTGATCCAACTCGTCTAACCCGCTCAATAGAGCAGCTATTGATAGCGATGCCCCGAAAAGCGCGCCAGATCTGTCGGATGCCATACGGGTATAGGAGTCGAGAGAAACCTCAACTCGTTCCTGCATTTCTAGATCCCGAAATCGACCTTCGCAAGCTAGTAAACTTGCCCTGTCAAGCAATGATACAGCACCGTAAGTTAACTCGGACGAGAATCCCTTTTCCGCTAATTGTAAGACTGAAATACGTGCCAGAGCATGCATACCGTCTCCGGCGTTTATGGCCTGGGCAGGACCCCATATCCACCAAAGTGCATCCCTATCAGAACGTTGTGGCCTACCGGATTCGACATCGTCATGAATCTCACAGAACCCATTTACAAGCTCGACTGCTATAGAAGCAGGCAGGGCATTATCTACCTTTCCGCCAAAAGCATCCACCGAAAGTAAAAGTGTAGATCCGTGCAGAAAGCCGGCATGCTTGGATAGAGAATCTTCATGGAGGGCAAAATGATAAGACATCATGTCATAAAGCGGTAAGTTCCTAGACTCAAACAAGCCTTTGAGGCTTACCTCTATACTATGTTTAAGGGTTTCAGACGTAACTTTACTCATGATCCCATGTTTCCCTCATATCCTCTATTAGTCTCCATATACGCTCTTTTGGAATGGCACCGCTCCTAATTAATTTTGGCGCTACACCGCTGCAATCGATGATAGTTGAGGGCACGCCAGAATCGGTAGCCCCTCCGTCAATGATAAGTTCGACCGAGGTGCCTTTCAGTTGATCGAACGCTTCCTTCGCGCTTCTTGCTGGCGGGAACCCGCTCTTGTTAGCGCTTGTGCCAGTGATAGCAGATTCTGTAGTTGAACAAAGCATTCTTGGGACATTATGCGCTGGTACTCTAAAACCTGCTGTGTCCAATCCTCCCGTCAAAGCATCTGGTAGTCGCGCCGACTTTTTTAGAACTATGGTTAGTGATCCGGGCCAAAACTCGTGCGCTAGAGCCCGGGCCACTTCACGAAAATCCTCTACATACAAAGACAGTTGACTTACTGAGTTGATCAAAACGGGAATTGGATTCCTTTCAGATCTATTTTTTATTGTGAAAACCTCATTTATTGCATCACTAGATGAGACAGACGCGGCAAGTCCATAAACTGTATCAGTGGGTATGCAAACCACGCCGCCTTCTAATAAAATATTGGCGGCGAGGGACAAAGACTCTTCACTTATCGCAAGTACCTGCGTAATAGCGTGAAACCCTCAGTCAGAATAGTGGGAGTATAGCACGGCACGGGAGCCTTATTTCGAAAATCATAATGTCTTCAGACACACCAACTGATCCTACTCGTAGAATAACTTCCAGTGACGATTTGGAGGTATCCGCTTACCTTGAAATCGCTCAAGAGAAAGTAGGCCGTGGCCGCCCAGAGCAATCCAGTCACGCCCCGCAAAGAGAATCCTTGTTGATCATTGATTTTGGATCTCAGTACAGTAGGTTAATTGCTCGACGAATTCGTGAAAGTAAAGTCTACTGCGAAATTATTCCGCATTCTTCAACTTGGGATACTGTAAAAGAATTGAATCCCAAGGGAATAATACTTTCGGGCGGACCTTCAAGTGTTTACGATGATAACGCTCCTTTGGCCCCGACATGGGTCTATGAAAGCGGGTTACCCGTCTTAGGAATATGCTATGGGATGCAAGCTATGGTTCATCAGCTCGGAGGTAAAGTAGCCCCAGCTAACAAAAGAGAGTACGGTCACGCCGTGCTCCATCAAAACTCATCAAATGAACCGATTTTAAGTGACCTCCCAGCTTCCTTGCCGGTTTGGATGAGCCATGCGGATCATATAACTGAGTTACCGCCTGGGTTTTCTTCCAAAGCCTATACGGATAACGCCCCTATCGCCGTGATAGGGAATGACAATGGAATGTTAGGAATCCAGTTCCATCCAGAGGTTGTACATACTCCTCACGGAGTGGAGATAATTAACAATTTCCTTCACAAAATTTGTGGGATGGGAACACTCTGGACTTCCGGCAATTTTATCCAGGAATCCATTGCCAGAATCCGCGATCAGGTTGGTGACGGAAAAGTGATATGTGCGCTCTCAGGTGGAGTAGATTCAGCAGTGGCTGCCACATTAGTTCACCAGGCTGTCGGAGACCAACTTACCTGCATATTTGTGAATAATGGCCTGATGAGAAGGGAAGAGCCAGAGAGAGTGAGGAATACATTCGAGAAATACTTGAATGTGAACCTCGTATTTAGCGAATCCACCGAAAGATTTTTGGGTGCTTTAAAAAGGGTTACTGATCCGGAACAGAAAAGAAAGATTATAGGAAACGAATTTATTAACGTTTTTGATGAAGAGGCTGCCGAACTTGGACAGGTAGACTTCTTAACGCAGGGAACTCTTTATCCTGATGTAATAGAGAGCAAAAGCGCGGAGAATAGCGTTTCTGCCACCATAAAGACTCACCATAACGTGGGCGGCCTTCCAGAACATATGAAAATGGAACTAGTAGAGCCTCTCAGATATTTATTTAAGGACGAAGTTAGAGATGTGGGACTAGAACTAGGCCTTCCTGAGGAAATGGTTTATCGTCAGCCATTTCCCGGACCTGGCCTCGCGATAAGAATTATCGGTGAAGTCACTCACAACAAGTTAGACGTATTGAGAGCTGCCGACTGGATAGTAATGGATGAGATTAAAGCGAATAACTTATATCGAGAATTGTGGCAGACCTTCGCCGTGCTTACGGATACAAGATCAGTGGGAGTAACTGGTGATTTCAGGACTTATGGCCATGTGATCGCGATTAGAGCAGTAAAAAGTGACGACGCGATGACAGCGGATTGGGCTCGGCTGCCATATGATGTGTTATCAAGGATATCGAGCCGCATCTCAAATGAAGTACCTGATGTCAATAGGGTCGTATTCGATATCACTAGTAAGCCTCCCGGCACCATTGAATGGGAATAATCACCCCGCATCGATGTTCGCTCACTACAAAGTCACTTTAAAAAATCTAGGAAGCCTATGAGAGTCCTGTTGGTAGGCAGTGGAGGAAGGGAACATGCCTTGGCCTGGAAAATTGGCCAGAGTCCATTATTGGAAGAACTTTTCATAGCTCCCGGAAATGCAGGCACTGCCTCAGTAGGTACCAACTTAGCTATTCAAGACAGCGATATCGATGGGTTGTGTCAATACGCAATATCAAAAAACATAGATTTGACAATCGTAGGCCCAGAAGGGCCTTTATCAGCTGGTCTCGTCGATAAATTCAGCACTGTTGGGCTCAAAGCGTTTGGTCCTAGTAGGAGGGCAGCTCAGCTTGAATGGAGTAAAACATTCGCCAAGAATTTTATGAAAGACAACAATATTCCAACTTCAGACTCTTTAACAGTAGATACTCGAGATGAAGCGGTCCGAGCCGCAGATGCCTTCGGCTTACCTGTAGTATTAAAAGCCGATGGCCTAGCAGCCGGCAAAGGCGTTTATATTTGCGAGTCCACGAAAGACGTGAGAACGGCCATCGATGATATTGTAGTGAAGCGAATATTCGGCAAATCCGGCGATAGTTTGGTCGTAGAGGAATTTCTTACAGGACCCGAATTAAGCGTCTTCGCTTTTTCCGATGGTAAAACAGTTTCGCCACTTGTTGCCGCATGTGACTACAAGCGAATTGGAAATTATGATCAAGGTCCAAATACAGGCGGCATGGGAGCATACTCCCCTGCCCCATTTTGGAATCCAAGTTTAGAAGATCAGATCGGCAAAGAAGTAATAGAAAAAACCCTTCTGGGGATGCAAAGGATCCATAACGAATACACAGGTGTACTTTTCGTGGGCCTTATGGTGACTGAGTCTGGTCCCAAGGTACTAGAGTTTAACTGCCGGCTCGGGGACCCAGAAACTCAAACTATTCTGCCCCTTATGGAAGCCGATATACTTGAAATGTCTATGGCTTGCATAGACGGCAACCTAGAATCTGTTGAGGTCAAATGGTCAGACGAATCATGTGTCACTGTAGTTATAGCCTCCGAGGGATATCCTGCAACATACGACACTGGGTTCCCAATTACTGGACTAGAAAATGTTTCAGACAAATCCACGGTTTTTCATGCAGGGACGATTCTGTCCAAAAACGGCACATTTAATACCAACGGTGGAAGGGTTCTGTCGGTCAGCTCCAAGGGTAGGAATTTGAATGAGGCGAGAACAAACACGTATAAAAACATAAATAGGGTTGGGTTTGAAAACTCCTATTTCAGGGATGATATTGCTCTTGGAATCTAGGAACCTCATTTAAAAAAGTGTAGCTAGGATAAAGGAATGATTGAACGGTACTCGCGACCAAATATGTCTGCAGTGTGGTCGGACAAAAACAAATACGATAAATGGTTAACCATTGAAATTGCCGTGTGTGAAGCGTGGGCCGTTAAAGGACTTATTCCTGATGAAGATATAACGAAGATACGGGAAGCCAGCTATGATTTTGACATTTTCAAAGAGGTTTTAAAACGCACAAAACATGACATGACTGCATTTCTACAAGCAACCACAGCCGGCTTAGGAAGAGAGGGGAGATGGTTACACCAAGGGCTTACAACAAGTGACGTGTGGGATACCGCAACCAGCCTACAATTAGTGGAAGCAAGCGAACTGCTAGACGAGGAGCTCATGAGCCTAGAAGACTCTCTCAAAGAAAAAGCTCTCCTCCACAAGAATACCTTAATGATTGGGAGAACACATGGTGTCCATGCTGAGCCTGTGACGTTCGGACTCAAGGTCGCCCTTTGGTGGGATGAGATGAAAAGAGCCCGTAAGAGACTTTCAGACGCCAGAAAATCTGTAGCTGTAGGAAAAATATCTGGTCCAGTTGGTACCCATGCTACTGCCCCACCAGACATAGAGGCTTCGGTTTGTGCTCAGTTAGGACTCGAACCTGCGCCAATTTCAAACCAAATTATACAAAGAGACCGGCATGCTCATTTTGTGACTACGCTGGCATTAATTGCGGCAACGTTGGAAAAAATCGCGACGGAGATACGTGGACTTCAGCGAACAGAGATTAGAGAAGTAGAGGAACCCTTCAGCAAAGGACAAACTGGCTCCTCTTCAATGCCTCACAAAAGAAACCCTGAGCTCACAGAACGCATATGTGGGTTAGCAAGGCTGATTAGGGGCCACGCTGTTACTTCAATGGAAAATGTCGCATTATGGGGAGAAAGAGATATTAGTCACTCTTCTGCCGAACGCTTGATTTTTCCGGATTCATGTCTAGCCCTAGATTACATTACTAACCTCTTAAATGAGGTGATTAAAGGGCTAGTTGTCCACAAAGACCGGATGCTCGCAAATATGGAACTAACAAAAGGTTTACTTTTCTCACAGAAAACTATGCTATTGCTAATTGAAAAAGGCCTAAGTAGAGAATCTGCTTATGAAATCGTCCAAGAAAACTCCATGAAGACTTGGGATGAAAGCGGTGACTTTAGATCCTTGATATCCTCCGACCATCGTGTGAGCGACCTCGTGTCTACTTCGGAGTTAGAGAGCCTGTTCGATTATGAGAAATACACTGAATATGTGGGTGACATATATGAAAAGGCTGGCCTATGAACCATCCTTCTGACGTGCTTATAGAGTCCAATATGCCAGATCTGATTTATAGTGGTAAGGTCCGCGATACTCACGATGCAGGAAACGGACTACTTTTAATGGTGTCTACAGATCGAATCTCGGCATATGACGTCATTCTCCCAAATGCAATTCCTGGTAAAGGTGCTGTTCTTAACCAAATTTCAGCATTCTGGTTTGAACAAACGGAACACATTGTTCCAAACCATCTTGTACAAATGGGGTTTGATGGAGCAAAAGAGATTCCCGAACCAATAAGAAGGCGGTCCATGTATGTGAGGAAGGCCGACAGAATTGACATCGAATGTGTCGCAAGGGGATACATCACCGGTAGCGCACTGCAGGAATATTCAGACACCGGCACCGTCGCAGGATTAAAAATCCCGCCAGGAATGGTAGAAGGTGATTTGTTCCCTAGTCCTATATTCACTCCAGCAACTAAAGCGGAAGAAGGTCATGATGAGAACATTAGCGTGGAACACATGGCAGAGATGATAGGCTCCGAGCTTACAAGCAAATTGCAAAATATCACTCTAAAGATATATGACTTCGCACATGAATTCGCTTTAAATAAGGGAATCATCATCGCCGATACCAAGTTAGAATTTGGGTTAATCGATGGTAATATCACATTAATAGACGAACTTCTCACACCGGATTCTAGCCGATTCTGGGATAAAGACGGTTATCAGCCTGGCAGTATTCAACCAAATTTCGACAAACAATTC
>CAZZBP010000017.1:0-1516 GCA_964652755.1 uncultured Dehalococcoidia bacterium | reverse complement strand
TTGAATAGCCAAAAATGGAATCGCGAACCGCCAGCACCCAACTTACCCGATGAAATAGTGTCAAAAACTGCAGTGCGGTATGAAGACGCATTCGTTAAAATTACGGGCCGTAACCTCAAATAGGTAGATTAGGTAATGTCAACCAGCAAAAACAAACTAACTCCAACGCAGGCACGTGCTGCAAGAAGATCGAGACGGCAAAATCGCAGTAGAGTTACCCGTTGGGGAATCGGCATCGCGGTAGGAGCCGTAGCCCTATTACTGATCTTGGGACTCATAATGCCAATGGTTGGTAGCCTTGAAAATCCAATCTCCGGTGCCCCTGACGGGCCTGGTGAAAAGGTTGAAGATCAAGGAACTCAGCACATCGAGGAAGGGGCAGAACATCCGGCATATAATTCGCAACCTGCAACATCTGGATGGCATTATCCGCAACCACTAGCACCAGTGAGTTGGGGCGTCCACCAAACATTCATTCCTGAAGAAAAGAGACTTCATAATTTGGAGCATGGAGGCATATCCATCACTTATAACTGCGCTCCAAGCTGCCCGAAGTTAGTAGAAAGTCTCACTGAAATCGTACAGAGGGCTCGAAACGAAAGCATGAAGGTTCTCCTATCACCCTATCCGGGAACAAAACAACGAATTTCGCTCACGGCCTGGACATTTATAGATTCATTTGATGCATTTGATAAAGACAGGATAATTGAGTTTATAGATTCTCACCATAATTCACCGAATGCTCCAGAGCCGTACGCGAATTAAATGCGTCTTCGAGCCAGAATATTTGTTAGCCTTAAACCTACGGTTAGCGACCCTGAAGGGCTCACAATCGCCGGAGCTCTGAATCAACTGGGTTTCAACAATGTTGTAGATTTAAGATCAGGAAAATATTTCCAACTCAAATTAGAAGCGGAAAACTTGAGTTCCGCGGAAAAATCTGTCAGCGATATGTGCCAACAACTTCTTTCTAATCCAGTTATTGAAAATTACAGCTTCGAGTTATCTCCAGAAAACGACTGACTGGTTACTGGCTTATAGTACCTTTGGTACTTGCTACCGCTCCCTCTTGTCGCGGGTCGTTTGAAAGCGCAGCCTTCAGGGATCTACCCAGGCTCTTGAAAGTGGCTTCTGCAATATGATGATTATTCATTCCAGCAAGAACTCTGACGTGCAAATTAAATCCCCCTTCCCGGGAAAATGTTTCCATAAAATGACGAATCAAATCTGCAGGCAATCCACCTAGATCACTTTCGGTCATTGGAGCATCAATCACAGAATATCCCCGCCCACTGTAGTCGACGACTGTTAGGGCGAGCGCTTCATCAAGGGGGACATAAGTGTGTCCCATTCGAACTATACCTGCACCATCTGAGACGGCCTCTTTAAAGGCTTTACCCAAGACAATTGCTGTGTCTTCCACTATATGGTGCCAGCCGACCTGAATATCACCCTCAGCAATAATAGTGAGATCTATTAGACCATGCCTAGCTATTTGTGCTAGCAGATGATCAAA
>CAZZBP010000016.1:11403-34808 GCA_964652755.1 uncultured Dehalococcoidia bacterium | reverse complement strand
TCCTAACAGTGCGGAATTACACTTACATTGAACTCAAAAACGCTAAGGGGGTTATATTAGGGTAGGAACTCTGAAAGAACCTCATAACTTCTTTGTCAAATATGAATAAAGGAACCGTTGCTTAACATGAAAACAACAGATTGTTTGAACCTAATTGAAGGACTACATTCCACACCCGCCCGTAGATATCTTTCAGGAAAACCGATATCTGAAGAGATAGTTTGGGATATATTGGACGCAGCTATACGAGGACCATCTGGAGGAAACAGTCAGCGGTGGGCTTGGATAGTGGTCAAGGATCAGGAAAAAAAGAATCAAATTGCTAACTGGTATCGAGAAGGCTGGGATAGGGCTTACGGAGTTAGGCGTGAAAGTATCCTTAACGGAACAGACGATTCAGATACGTTAGGCCCAAGAAATTATCTCAGTGCAGAACATCTAGCTAATCATATTCAGGATGCTCCAGTCTGGATTATTGCAATCCTACGCAATACAGGAGTTTCGGGAAATTCCAGAGCTGGTTCATCAATCTACGGCGCGGTACAACATTTAATGCTCGCTGCGCGCGCATATGGAATCGGATCAACCTTAACAACACTTTATTATGGGCATGAAGAAGAAGTGAAAAATTTACTTGGGATTCCAAAAGATGCCTCTACTATGGCGCTTATTCCGCTGGGGTATCCAGCAAAAGGAAATTGGTCGCAGCCAAAGAGACAACCAGTGGATGAAGTTACCCACTGGGACTCGTGGAATGTCCAGAAAACTCGTTAGTTTAGGACTCTGGAAGTTATGCCATTCGCAGCAGTAAACAATACTGATATTTACTACGAAGTACACGGAGAAGGACCCACAATCGTGTTCGCTCATGGTTCTGGAGGCAATCATCTTTCCTGGTGGCAACAGATCACTCACTTTTCAAAGCATTACCGATGTGTCGTATACGATCACAGAACATTTGGTAGAACCCGCGATGAAAACCCTCCAAAAGGGCGTGCAGCTTTCGCAGAAGACCTCAAGGGTTTGCTAGATTATCTTGAGGTCGAAAACACCGCGATAGTTGCCCATTCAATGGGTGGGCGTTCAGGCTCCGGATTTGCTCTTAGAAATCCGGGCAGGGTTTGGTCTTTAATTCTTTCAGGCAGTAATGGAGGGGCGGATAGTGAGAAAGCGCGACTTATTCGTAAAAAACACAAAGCAAACCCGCCGTTCATACCAAAAGGGGCTCTCCGTGCAATTTCCTCCAAGTTCGCTGAACAGAACCCAGAAAAGGCATTTCTTTACAGGCAAATTATGAGATTAAACCCACGTCATGACCCCGATTTCTTAAAGGTCCCCAAGCATCTGTGGGGAATAAGCACCCACCAACGCTTTATTGATCTGGAAATACCGATGCTTTATATAACAGGAGAACAAGACGCTATCGTCCATCCAGAGACAATTCGCATAGCCTCAGAACTTGTAACACATTCTGAACTTCTCGTCGTCAAGGGATCAGGACACTCGACTTATTATGAACAGCCCGAACTATTCAATAAAAAAGTACAACACTTCTTAGAGAAATCGTCCGAATTAAGCGATTAGGTCAATATTAGACAGAAATCTGTCTTTTGTGATTCTCGACTCTCACGCGGTCGTTTTTGGTAAAATGGGGCTCAAGTAGCTTTATTAATTTTTTTAGAGTCTGCTGAGGGGAATCAATAGAAGTGTCGATCTGAACAACAGGCCCGATGGTAGACTTGTGAACCAATCTCTCATACTCAGACATGATTTCAGGTATATCTTCCACGGTGATAGGGCTGTTGGAATGAGCTGGTGTTTCAGATAACTCTGACATGCGTTTCTCGATAGTTTCGACGGTTGCAGTCATATGGACAATGATCACGGGATCGGAAGTCACCTGCTTGATTCTTTTTTCAACAGAATCAAAAGTCTTTTCTCTGTCAAACTGATCACCAAGAAGTCCATAACCATAATATTTTCGAGCAAGAATAGATTCCTCTATATGAAACCCTACGGTTAAGTCATCTTCGTGCACATAATGATGAATGTGATAGTACATCCCGTATCTGTGATACATCTCTTTAAGTTTAGGGGAGAGATTCAAAATCTGCTGCTGTTCCTCCAAGTTCGTATCGTCAGGATGGCCTGAGGTGTGTGGGATTTTTGAATGATCATGTATGAGCCCCATGAAAAAAGGCTCTCCCGTTACGTTTTCCTTCCATTCGCTAAGAAGATTAGCCATGGTAGTTGTACCCACGTATTCTATTCCAGCTAAGATGATTTTCACTTTGATATCTCCATTAGAAATCTTGTCTTTTGGCAGAGAGGGTATGAAACCAAAACTTTGTTTTAAAACATATTCTCAAAATTGTATTATGTAGTTGAACACACTTTACACAGTCAGGATAAAACTTAAGCGGCTGAAATTAAAGTGAAATTTTCACGGCTAAAGATAACTTTAATCTAAATTATGCCTCCCACGGGCTAATCGCATCTTTAAGCGCTTTATAACCATGTAAAAAGCCCGGACGGTCCCCACTATATACTTCATCGAAAGTATCAAGTGCGCTGTCTAGCCAGTTTCGAAGTTTCGTGTTTCCAGGATTCGCATCAAGATAAGCATCCCGTATTAATACGAAATGTATTCTCGGGTCATAAGGTTGCTTGGTACCACCCATCCACTCGTCGCCATCCAGTAGCCTAAGGAGCATTTGATCAGCGGACCCTAGCGTTTGCTCATGTATCGGTGGGCCGTCCATCCGATACATTACCGAAGTCATATCTCGGCCATTCCCAGTTGTATAACCCATATCTGACCACATTTCTGACATATTGACGTCTTTTCCAATTTGCTTCGCGATCATTCCTCCAAAAGCCCGAAGAGGGTCAGATATATCGGCCAATAGATCTGTGAGACGGTCACCATCCAAATCAGTAGCCAGAACAATGGTGTCACGCTTTTCAATCAAGTCCCAGATCAGCAATCCGTAGTTAGTGTCCGATATATGTTGTTCTATCCGTCCTCCCCAGTTTTCCATGCCTTCCTTAAAGTCGTCAGGTAGGAGAGTGACTATCCGGTCGACTCTATCCTTATGTTCTACATATGGATCGACGGCATATTTTCGTCCTACTTCAAACTTTGTCCCCTTGAGAAGCCACGAGTGCAGACCGGCGTTTATTCCATCCTCCATAGCCTGGGTTGGTTTCATCGCGACCCGTCCGAGATGTCCTGTGTCATTGATCATTTTGAGGAAAAGTCGGTTTGCATAAGCCATCTGTACAGCGGGCGTATTCATTTCTGAATGAACAATTCCTCTATCATCTACGTCGAACTTTACCTTATCTTGCGAATACGGAAGGCAAGGCATACAACGAACCACCGTAATCGGCCCGTACGGCCGGACATTACAGTAGACACCAGCCCGAGTCCGTAAAGGAGCGTTTCCTGATTTACCAGCCACCACTACCTTATTACCCTTGCCGTCATTAACGTAAGCATCTCCAGCGGTAGACCATTTGATTGAAGTACACGGCATGTTTCCAAACCAGCCTAGCGACTCCAGATCAGTATCATGGCGAAATTGGGACCACATCGGAACTGCATAAAACGGTAGCCTCAGAACATCTGCGGCTGCAATGGTCCCCAGAAGAGCGTAAGCATCAGTCAAAGAATGAGCTACAGGATTTATCTCGCCACCATGATTGCCGCCTTTCCAAACTACTGCGTCAGGATATCCATCTGGCTTGATGTCCGCGGGATCAAATAACTCGGATAAATGGCCCAGTAGATCTCCGCCGGCACCTTCGGTTCGTGCAATGGACATTAGATCAATCATTAGAGCACCTCTTCTCAAATTGAAAGAATTGACTATGTGATAGTAACAAATCAGACATATGGTTTCTCGTTTAACCCTGTCTCATACGGACATAGTTATTTAAGCAGTAATCTTCAAGTAATGAAAATCATTCAATGAAAACTCCAATCTTAAATATCCTACTATGTAATAATTTTCTGGATTTGATCATCGATTAGTCCGTCCAATAGTTATCTTCAAGAATGTTCAATTATATTCTGAGACATGCTTCGTTAAATTTTTATGTCAACCGTAACTCTCAGTTCTGATATACTTTTCGTGCCCATAATCACCCACTCACCTTCAAGAATTAGCGTATGTCTCAACCAATCGACCCGCTTGACATAGACAAGATAACCTCGCTTTGCAAAAGACGAGGATTTATTTTCCAGAGTAGCGAAATTTACGGAGGCCTTTCCAGTACTTGGGATTATGGACCGTTGGGAGTCGAACTCAAGAGAAATATAAAGGATTCATGGTGGAAAACCATGGTCTGGGAACGGGATGATATGGTCGGCCTTGATGCCGCCATCCTCATGCATCCCGATACTTGGAAAGCTAGTGGCCACATAGAAAATTTCACAGATCCGTTGGTCGAATGTAAAAACTGCAACCGTCGTTTTAGAGAAGATCATATTGATGCAGATAGTTGCCCTGAATGTGGAGGCGGACTGTCAGAACCTAGAATGTTCCATCTTATGTTTAAAACTCATATGGGGCCTGTGGAAGAGGAGGCAGCGACCGTATACATGAGGCCAGAAACGGCCCAAGGTATTTTTGTAAATTTTAATAATGTCGTCACCTCGACAAGAAAGAAATTACCTTTCGGTATAGCGCAGATCGGCAAGGCGTTCCGAAACGAAATAACTACTGGAAATTTCATTTTCAGAACGAGAGAATTTGAAATGATGGAAATCGAATACTTCGTTATGCCCGGTGAAGACGAAGAAATCCATGAAAGATGGATGGAAGATTGCCTTAATTGGTACTACAGCATAGGCGTAAATCCTGAAAAGCTCAGGTTGAGACAACATGAATCAGATGAGCTATCTCATTATGCCAAGGCTACCTCCGATATCGAATATGAATTTCCGTGGGGATGGGGTGAAATCCAAGGAATAGCAAATCGAACTAACTTCGATTTGAAGGCACACATGGAAATGAGTGGGGAGCGCCTCACATATTTTGATGATAAGTCCGGGCAACACGTAGTCCCCTATGTTATCGAGCCTTCGTTAGGAGTGGACCGTGCCGTTATGACGCTTCTCGTTGATGCATACACGGAAGAAGAAACGGAGAGTGCTGCCGGTAAGAAGGATACCCGTGTATTATTAAAACTCCATCCATCAGTGGCCCCTGTGAAGGTAGCAATACTCCCTCTAAGCCGTAACGAAAAGCTAGCTCCTTTGGCTCGTAATGTTTACGACACCATCAGAAAATCTAATCTCATTGATGGTCATATTCAGTTTGACGACGCTCAGAGCATCGGAAGACGGTACAGGCGTCAGGATGATATTGGTACTCCGTTGTGCGTGACAGTCGACTTCGATTCTCTAGAAGACGATAAGGTGACGATTCGAGATAGAAACTCGATGGATCAATCTAGGGTGCACCTAACTAGCCTAGAAAAAGAACTATCTGATAAATTGAAAATAGATTAAGCCGGTCATACGATCCGTGAAATTAACTGAGAGAGTTGCCTTTGCTGGTAATCCACACCGCAGACGTACACATAGGGGTGGAGAACTACGGGAGACCAGACCCCGACACTCGGACTTCGTCGCGTTTGAAAGATTTTCTGGAGACTCTCGATGAAGTTGTCAATTATTCCATTGAGCGTCGGGCGGATATTGTGTTGTTTTGCGGCGATGCTTACAAAAGCCGTAACCCCACTCAAACCCACCAAAGAGAATTCGCTAGAAGGGTGTCGATGTTATCCTCGGCCGGAATACAGGTATTTTTGTTGGCAGGAAACCACGATTCACCCAACATATCAGGACCTGCCACTGCATTAGACATATTCCCTACTCTACATGTCGAAAATGTGCATATAGGTGACACCCTTAAGACCCATATGATTCAAACCAAAAGTGGACCGTTGCAAGTGATCGCCCTCCCCTGGATAAGAAAAGGACAATTGATGTCTCTTATCGAATTCCCAAATCTGGGTTCACTGGCTACAGATAAATTTAATGATTCCGTAGAAGCCAAGTTAACAACAGCTATTAGTACCCTAGCCTCGGCGCTAGACCCCAAGATTCCGGCAATACTCGCCGGCCATGTATCAATTGATTCAGCAAAGACGAGCTCAGAGAAATCGATGATGCTGGGAAAGGATCATGTATTACTGAAAAGTTCGATTGCACTTTCAGAATTTGATTACGTAGCTCTTGGGCATATACACAGATATCAAGTACTTAACGAATCTCCACGGGTCGTATATCCCGGCAGTCTCCAGAGAATCGACTTCGGTGAAGAAAACGATACAAAAGGTTTCTGCGTAATAGAACTGGATCCCGAAGAACCAAGGGGCGGTCGTGAGAAATCGTACGAATTTGTTAACGTAGGGGCGCGTAAATTCATCACCATCAAGGTCACCATATTGGAAACAGATCTGGACCCAATGAAAAAAATTGCCCGCTCAATTCAATACCACGACGTTTCAGACGCAATTGTTCAAGTGTTAATAGATGTGCCAGCCTCGAAGTATAAGGATATTGACGAAACAAGGGTTCGCGAAATGTTGAATTCATCGCATTTTATCGCAACGGTAAGAAGAAACATGATTGCAGAAAATCGCAACAGATTAGGGAAATCCTTATCTGAAAACATAGAACCCCTAGACGCTCTTAATACTTACTTCGAGGAGCGCGAACTACCGACGGTTAAAAGAAAATTATTAATAGAGAGAGGCAAGCAACTAATTGAAGAGACCTCCCGTGACGAATCTGTCAGCTGATGGTATTGAATCAGCCCTTAACTGCAAGTTAGTTCAACTGACGAAGGTAACCACATTAGCGGCTATTATCATAATCTTCGGATTATCCTCCGCTTCTTGTAACAAGTCAGGCGACAAAAATAGAGCCCCCAAGTTTGTAATTGATCTCTATGGGACTAAAGACTATGAAGAAGGATTTAGTTATCTATTCGATCCAAAAGGTAGCTTGCCATTGATAGTCAATTTTTGGTTTCCCTCGTGCCCACCCTGCATAGAGGAGATGCCTGAGATTAACTCAGTATATGGAAAACATAAAGACAAGTTAGATGTAGTAGGTATTCAGTTAATCGGATTGGATTCGGTAGAAAATGGCCAAAAGTTTGTTACCGAAAACGATATTAATTATGCGGTCGGCCCGGATATTACAGGAGAAATAGTTGTGGATTATGGAGTTTCTGTCTTCCCAACAACTTTTTTCATTGATACAAAAGGCGATATTTTCAAGACATGGCAGGGATCGATATCTCAACACCAAATGGATGAGGTTCTAGCCCATATGCTTTCAGCAGAAGAAAAATAGCTTGAACGGTCTGGAGTGGTTCCATATATTTGTTCGGTGGGCACATTTCGTGTCAGCCGCAGCGTGGGTGGGAGGAAGCCTGTTTTGGTTATTTGTATTGCGGCCTGCCGCCAACAGCAGTGAGGGTAAAAACCAATCGCTTATGAAAGCCGTTGCGAACGAATTTAGATCTCTCGTTGATACGTGCATATTCGTGTTGCTGGCTACAGGGGCAATCATGACTTTCGATAAGCTTGCCCCCGGAGTGGTTGGAGTGTCATACGTAGCCGTTTTGGGAATGAAAATCGCTTCAGTAGCGTTAATGTTTTATCTAATTCGAGCAAGAAGACAGACCCCAACGATATCATCCGCACTTAACCAGTCAAATGAGCCTAAAAAGAAACAATTTGGTGTAGTGAGATGGCTTTCTGGTTACAACCTGGTGGTGCTTCTGGGGTTATTAGTATTTCTGCTATCTGATCTGCTTAATTTTATCTACAATAGTTCCACAGGGTAATAATTTGTTCCGACTAAAGAAAGAGGTTATTTAAATTGAAAAGAACCTTAATGGATATTTTGGTTTGTCCTGAGTGTAAAGGCGACTTAGATTTGAACATCACAGTTGAAAAAAACGATGAAATTCTTGAGGGATCCTTGACATGCAAAGCCTGTGATCATTTATTCCCTATCGAAGAATCAATTCCTAATCTTCTTCCCCAAGATATGAGGCCTTGACGTTGATTCTGACAGGTCTGTCAAACTTGCCAAACGAATTGTAAAACTCAATCAGAGGTCTACGGGAATCTGGATGAACTATTGTAGGGTCAAGCTCTACAAGGGGTCCCAACACGAACCCCCGACTCTCCATTCTGGGGTGAGGAATTACAAGTCCTGGTTGGTTAATTCTCATTGAACCCCATAAAAGTATATCGAGGTCTATCTCTCTAGGAGCATTTACAAAGGTACGCGCTCTTCCTAAACTCTCCTCAATAAACATCAATCGTCTCAAGAACTCCCACGGATCCAGATCCGTGGTCAACTCACAGACGGAGTTTAAGAAGTGCGGTTGTGTTGAAAAACCTAAGGGAAAAGATTCGTAAATCCCAGATACCTTTAAGAGAAGTGAATTTTTTCCGATTTCGTTTATGGCAAGCCGAATATTTTCGGCCTTGTCTCCTAGATTGGACCCGAGTCCAACAAAAACTTTCGAGCTAATTGTCACTAATTCCATCCTCTGACTATTGCGTCGCTCATTCTCGATACTCTTACCATTTCTTTGACATCATGTACTCGCACAATATCCACTCCTTTTGAAATAGCCAGTGCAACGGTTGCTGCTGTACCTTCTAGACGTTCATCGACTGGCAAATCAAGGACTTTCCCTATAGTGGATTTTCTCGACGTTCCCACAAGTAAAGGTTTCCCTATAGTCTTGTACTCATCCAGACGCCTGAGTATCTCTAAATTTTGTTTCGGAGTCTTTCCAAATCCAATTCCTGGATCTATAAGTATGGATTCTTCTTTGACTCCACTCCTTACCGCTCTATCAACCATTTCGGATAGGGTGAATATAGTGTCCTGGACAACGTCGGAATAATCAGGGTTGCTCGTATTATGCATTAAAACGACCGAACAACCTGTCCTCGAAATTACCGATGTCATATCAAGATCTCTCTGCATTCCCCAGATATCATTCACAATGGATGCCCCAGCGTTCACTGCAGCCAACGCCACGTTCGCTTTATATGTGTCTACACTGATAAGTGCATCGGTTCTGGATTTGATGGCATCTATTACTGGAATAACCCTTCTGATCTCCTCCTCCCCTCGAATCTCCTGGACTCCGTCGTAAATTCCTGACGGACGGGTTGATTCACCTCCCACGTCAATTATGTCCACACCTTCTTCAATAAATCTTAACGCTCTATTAAGAGCCGTATTTACGTCAGTGCCAAGACCGTCTCCTGAAAAGGAATCGGGGGTAACGTTGAGTACGCCCATAACAAAAGTTCTTGTACCAAACGGCAACGATTCTAATGCTGACATCTTTATTCCTGGAAATTATCAATAAATTCAATCGTTTCAAATAAACGGATAAAACTTTCCTTGTAACTATGCCTTATTATCTGATACTTTTGTTAAGGCATTTTGCCGCACCCTCGCGGAGCCTTTTATCTATGACATCGGACGGAACCACCAAACAGAAAAGAGACGAACTCCTGCGCAAGCAAGAGGAGAGTCAACAAGGTGGGGGACCTCGTAGGATTGAAGCCCAACATAAACGTGGCAAATTTACAGCACGTGAACGCTTAGGCATGTTACTCGACCAGGATTCCTTCGAAGAACTAGATCCTTTCGTACTCCATAGATCGACAGATTTTGGCCTAGAGAAACAAAAATATCTTGGAGACGCGGTAGTAACGGGGTACGGTACTGTAAACGGGAAGCTTGTTTTTGTTTACGCGCAAGATTTCACAGTATTTGGAGGGTCCCTCTCTGAAGTAGTAGCTAACAAAATATGTAAAGTCATGGATCGGGCGATTGAAAGCGGTGCGCCCGTTGTAGGGCTAATTGACTCTGGTGGGGCTCGAATTCAGGAAGGGGTTGACAGCCTTGGTGGATACGGATCGATATTCAACCGAAACGTTATGGCATCTGGAGTCGTACCTCAAATATCAGTAATGCTAGGACCTGCGGCTGGCGGAGCAACATACTCTCCAGCTTTAACTGACTTCATTTTCATGGTACGTGGACTTGGCCAGATGTATATTACCGGACCCGATGTGATAAAAGCAGTGACATCTGAAGATGTCTCACATGAAGAACTTGGAGGCGCAGACGCCCACACAAAAAAAAGTGGCGTAGCACATTTTTCTGAAGAAAGTGAGGAAGAGTGCCTACAAAAGGTGAGAAGGCTGCTCAACTTCTTACCGCAAAATAATATGGAGAATTCTACAACTGCCTTCAACACTGACAATCCTGATAGGGTCGATGAAAGTCTCAATGAGATAATACCTGATAATCCTAATCAGCCATATGACATGCTGAATGTGATCCATACCGTCGTCGATAACAATGATTTTATGCAAGTTCACGAAAATTTTGCAGGAAACATTCTAGTCGGTTTTTCGAGGATGGACGGTAATACGGTCGGAATAGTTGCACAACAACCTGATCAGTTTGCAGGGGTTCTAGATATAGATGCCTCCGTGAAAGCGGCAAGATTCGTCAGATTTTGTGATGCTTTCAATATACCTATTGTCACTTTCATTGATGTGCCCGGATTCATGCCTGGAAGCTCTCAAGAACATGGCGGAATCATTAGGCATGGGGCGAAACTCATATTTGCTTATGCGGAGGCGACAGTCCCAAAAATCAGCGTCCTTACGAGGAAAGCATACGGTGGGGCATACATCGTTATGAGTAGTAAAAACCTCAAAGGCGACATCAATTATTCGTGGCCCACTGGACAGGTCGCTGTAATGGGGGCAGAAGGTGCTGTAAATATAATTCACCGCTCTCAAATTAACGATTCAGAGAACCCTAACGTAACTAGATCAGAACTTGTAAAGGAATATGAGGATAATCTGATGAATCCTTATGCAGCTGCAGGTCGGGGTTTAATCGACGACGTGATCGAGCCCTCACAAACCAGAAGAAAAATAATTAAGGCATTACGTATGTTGGCGAATAAAAGAGAAAGCCTCCCGCCAAAAAAGCACGGAAGCATTCCTCTGTGACCAGAACACTACCTAACCTGAGGCAAATGGCTGCGATATCAGCAGCTATTGAAGCATATCTCGCTGAAAGCAACCCAGTCGTCTTTCAAATCAACCAGGTTTCGCCTTGGAAAATATCATTGATGCCAAATTTGACAAGCCCATTCTCTCGTAGACTAATTGGATGGACAGGACGCAAAGGACAGTAGGTTTACTAGAATTCACTAAAGATGGCAGCTAACCCAGTAAAAATCACAGATACAACTTTCCGCGATGGGCATCAAAGTCTTATAGCTACTCGATTACGCATGCAAGATATGGAACCGGTAGCCTCTCAGATGGACAAAATCGGATTTCACTCCATGGAAGTATGGGGTGGAGCAACATTTGATGCCACAACTCGCTTTCTTGCGGAAGATCCCTGGGAAAGATTACGACGGTTTAGGGAGTTGATGCCAAACACACCTCTATCAATGCTTTTAAGAGGACAATCGCTCGTTGGATACAGAAATTATGCAGATGACGTCGTCGATGAATTCGTAAAAAGATCGGCGGAAAATGGAATAGACATATTTAGAGTATTTGACGCCTTAAACGACGAATGGAACCTCACTTGTGCTGCCGAATCCGTGAAAAGTTCGGGAAAACATCTTCAAATGGCTATCTGTTATTCAGTAACAGAGTCTGGCCGAATGGGCGGCCCCATATACAACCTGGAGTATTTCATTAAGAAAGCTAAGCAATTCGAATCTATGGGCGCAGATAGTCTATGTATAAAAGATATGGCTGGTCTTCTTGCGCCTTATGATGCCTTCGATTTGATAACTGAGCTCAAAAGGCAGGTATCTGTCCCATTACAGCTACACACCCATTACACGAGCGGTATGGCTTCAATGACCGCATTGAAGGCTATCGAAGCAGGTGTTGATATAATCGATGCGGCTCTTGCCCCCCTCGCCCTACGGACATCCCAACCCGCTATAGAACCCTTAGTGGTTTCGCTCGCAGGTGGAAACAGAGACACTGGACTTGATCTTACCAGGTTATTGGAAGTGGGTGATTACTTTGAATCCATACTTCCAAAATACAGTCAGCACATGGCAAGCCCACGCTTCGCAGTGATTGATGCGAAAGTATTAAGCCATCAAATTCCAGGCGGCATGGCAAGTAATTTAAACTCTCAGCTTAGGGAAGCAAACGCCATCGATAAGCTTAACGAGGTCCTTGAGGAAATTCCTCAGACACGAAAAGACTTAGGTTACCCACCCCTTGTAACCCCCATAAGCCAGATGGTTGGCTCGCAGGCTGTGAGCAATGTTTTATTCGGGCGATACAAGATGATTTCGGACCAAGTTAAAGAATACCTATATGGAATGTACGGGAGAGCTCCTTCGAAAGTAAATCCAGAAGTTATCTCGGCAGGTCTTTCAGGATACGAAAAAGGCAGTAACCCAATCTCTGAAAGACCAGCCAACCATATAAAGCCTGAAATAGAAACAGCAAAAGCTGCGGTTTCGGAAATCACAGATGATATGGATGACGTGTTGATATACGCGCTATATCCCACTACAGGTATGAAATTTTTAAGGATAAAACATGGCCTTGATCCGGTACCAAAGGAAATGAAAGCTGACTTGGCAGATAAACCAAATAATCTTTCAACTTTGACTGATCTGGCCCGTCCGGAGAAAAGCGCCTCAGTAAGAGCCTACAATGTTTTCATCGATGACTCTTACTTCAAAGTCGAAGTAGACCCTACAGACGGAAGCTCTTTCACAACAACTGGCGTGTCTTCGAATGAAAAAAGG
Source organism: uncultured Dehalococcoidia bacterium (assembly GCA_964652755.1). GTDB lineage: Bacteria > Chloroflexota > Dehalococcoidia > Lucifugimonadales > UBA826 > UBA11795. The sequence goes on along the minus strand of CAZZBP010000016.1, from coordinate 21,927 downwards.
TCTAGAAATAACACCTCCGCAGAAAAATCAGAGCTCTCTCCGGGCAACGGGACATTATCTTCCCCAATGCCAGGTATTCTCCTGCATTACACAGTGGAAGTTGGCCAACGTGTAGAAGTTGGAGATCCTATTGCTGTGCTCGAAGCCATGAAGATGGAAAACACTCTTCCCTCCCCTATCGGAGGTACAGTGGAGTCGCTTAATGTAGAACCTGGTGCCGCTGTTCTAAAGGGAGATGTTCTGGCCAAGATATCTCCATAATAATACGTTTAAATAGAACGAATTTGAAAATATAGGCCGATAAATTAATCCCACAACCTTCCTTGAATTGTGGGGTTATATAGCGAAAAATGGAGCGCTGAATTATGAGAAATAAAGTGACTGTTGTAGGGGCCGGAAATGTAGGGGCCACAACAGCCCAACGGATATTTGACAAAGGTTACGCCGACATCGTTCTGGTAGATATTGTCGACGGTCTCCCGCAGGGAAAAGCATTAGACATGCTTGAATCCGGCCCTATCGTTGGTTCTGACGCTCAAGTGGTCGGCTCCAACACCTACGAAGAAACTGCAAACTCAGATGTCGTAGTAGTGACATCTGGTATAGCCCGTCGGCCTGGCATGAGTAGAGATGATCTTCTACTAACTAATATGAAAATCGTCTCTAGTGTTGTAGGAGAGACTGCTAAATATTCCCCTAACAGCGTGCATATCATTGTGACAAATCCTCTTGATGCGATGGCGCAACAATCTCTCAAGGTTAGCGGGTTCCCTTCTGAAAGAGTTATAGGAATGGCGGGGATTTTAGATACTGCCAGATATAGGACATTTCTATCCCAAGAGCTAAATGTTTCAGTTGACTCAGTTGCGGCCTACGTCCTTGGAGGACACGGAGACACTATGGTACCGGTAGTAGAGAGTACAAATGTCGCAGGAACGCCAGTAAGCCAACTAATTAGTCCATCCAGACTTGAAGAAATCGTCCAAAGAGCGAGAGATGGGGGAGCAGAAATCGTTAACTACCTCAAATCAGGAAGCGCGTATTACGCCCCATCCGCCTCCATTGTGCAAATGGTAGAAGCTGTTCTCTTTGAGAAGAAAGAGATTCTTCCTTGCACGGAATATTTACAAGGTCAATACGGAATTGATGGTCTTGATGTAGGGGTGCCTGTAAGAGTTGGAGCAGGCGGAGCAGAACAGATAATAGAACTTAGCCTTAGCAAGGAGGAACTTTCAGAATTGAAGAAATCTGCCGAGGCTGTAGAGGAGTTAATAGGCGTAATGGCTAACTCGGAATGAAATTATTACACTCCTTCATTATGATTTTAGTGTATTGGTAAAGCCCTTTACTCATCTACCCATAGAAATTTTTCTTAGTATGTGAAAGAAAAGTTTTTCAGGAAGAATTTGCCGAGCAAGAAGAGCAAGCCTAGCGTCAAGTCCAACTACATACCTGAGCTTGGGGGAAGATGTTTTAATTATGCCCTCAATAACTCTTGCGACTTTCTCTGGGTTTGCAGCCCAGTCAAATGATTGGCGTCTGTTGCGATACTTATCAAGTAATTCCCGATATGGAAATTTCGTGGATTCTGAATCCTTTCCTTGAATCTGATTCTTTTGAAATTCAGTGACAAAGTTGCCTGGTTCCACTATAGAAACCGATATCCCAAATGGTGATAATTCCAGTCTCAATGACTCGCTGAGCCCTTCAACGGCAAATTTGCTTGCTACGTAGGCACCATTAAACGGCGTTCCAATCCTGCCAAGAATTGATCCAATATTGATTATCTTCCCATTACGAGACTCTCTCAGCTGTGGGATAACCAACCTTGTCAACGCCATCAGTCCAAACAAATTTGTTTGAAATTGTTCTTGCATCTCCTCCTGACTGAGAGTCTCCAACGGTCCCCACATCCCGAATCCTGCATTGTTAATAAGAACATCCACTCTGCTTTTAGTGAGCAAACTTGATTTAAATGCATTGTCTATACTTTCGATACTATCGAGGTCCATTTGAATAGTTTCGATATCTAGTCCGATCTTTTCAGCATCTCTTGATAGTTTTTGAAGTCTGGTATTAGACCTTCCGGTTCCTATTACAAAATACTGTCTCTTTGCCAGTCTTAATGCTGTAACCCTACCTATACCAGATGATGCTCCGGTTATAAGCACTGTTGTCAAATTCTCTTCCTTAGTAGTGGTATGTGACATAGTCTTCTTGAATAGGGATATTAGCACCTATACCAATGCTACAATTCACGGCGTAATCGAAGTATTGTGTGAGGTGGAAATTGATCATCTCAGTAATCGGCGAAAGTAAGGCCTCCCCAGAGAATTACACTATAGCCGAAACCGTAGGAAAACTTATCGCGGAATCTGGGGCTACCGTCGTGTGTGGCGGTTTAGACGGAGTCATGGAGGCAGTCTGCAAAGGTGCAAGAACTGCAGGGGGAACTACTATTGGGATACTCCCCGGCCTAGATCCCAGTGAAGCAAATAAGTGGGCTGAGATCCCAATCTGCACAGGTCTTGGATATGCAAGGAACATAGTGGTAATCAGGTCTGGTATAGCAGTAATAGCGATAGGTGGCGCTTATGGCACCCTCTCTGAAATAGGTCATGCCCTTTCCGATGCAAAACCAGTATTTGCACTGAATACATGGGAATTAGCCCGTAAGGGGCTGATTGACTCATCTATGGAAGTATGTGAGTCTCCTGAGGAAGCAGTTAGGAAAGCTCTCTCTTCGGCGCCATAGCAAGGGGGCACAAATATTATGTTGGTATTAATATGGCGGTAATTACAAATATCAGAGCTCGGGAAATCATAGATTCTCGCGGCAACCCCACTATTGAGGCTGACGTAATTTTATCCGATGGCTCGATCGGTACGGCAGCAGTTCCCTCTGGCGCGAGTACTGGCCAATTCGAAGCGTTAGAGCTTAGGGACGGAAACAGAACCAGATATGGAGGTAAGGGTGTCTTATCTGCCATAAAAAATATACACGAAACTATTTTACCTGTAGTTGAGGGAACTGAAGCAGCTGATCAAAGGCTTCTTGACCGTCAACTTATGGAATTAGACGGAACCGAAAACAAGAGCAGTCTTGGAGCGAACGCAATTCTAGCAGTGTCCTTAGCTAATGCTAAGGCTGCTGCCGCAAGCGGAGGGGTTCCACTATACAAATATCTCAATGGGAGTGATGAATTCATAATTCCTGTCCCCCTGCTGAACATAATTAATGGGGGGAAACATGCTGATAATTCGACAGATATTCAAGAGTTCATGATCGTACCCGCCGGATTCAATTATTTCGCGGATGCTATTCGTGCAGGGTGTGAGATTTATCATTCCCTCGAAGAGACACTCAAAACTCGAAACCTTAACACTTCAGTCGGCGATGAAGGAGGATTTGCTCCTTCACTTCCTTCAAATCAGGCTGCGCTAGATCTAATTGTCGAATCGGTTACCAATGCCGGCTATCAGATAGGAAACGAAATTTATATTGCTCTGGACACGGCCGCCGCTGAACTTTTTGATGTGCACAGTGCGACGTATCATCTCGAACGAGAGGGTGATAATTTAAGCGGCAAAGAACTTATCGCTCTTTACTCGTCCTGGGTCAATCGTTACCCAATTATAAGCATTGAAGATGGTCTTTCAGAAGATGAATGGAGCGATTGGCAATTGATGATGTCGACTATCGGATCAGGGGTTCAACTCGTGGGGGACGATCTTCTGACTACAAATCCTAGCAGAATCGAAAGAGGCATTCTAGAAAAATGTGCCAACGCGGTTCTAATAAAGCCGAACCAAATCGGAACGTTAAGCGAGACTCTTGATGCTATAGATTTAGCGCGAACGGCGGACTGGAGCACTGTAATGAGCCACAGGTCTGGTGAAACCGAAGATTACATAATCGCAGACCTTTCCGTAGGTACAGGGACCGGGCAAATAAAAACCGGCGCCCCCGCACGAGGTGAAAGAACAGCAAAATACAATAGATTGATCCGCATTGAAGAAGAGCTTGGAGACCGATGCACTTATGCGGGAAAACAAGTGTATGAAAAATATCTATAGAATTAATAGCCAAGTGCTTAGACAGTAAAGAAAAGGGTGCCACCAAGTTCATGACTAATGTGACTACTAAACTGGGAATCAACGGATTTGGAAGAATCGGACGATTAGTGTTGAGAGCAATTTCTCAATCTGATTATCCAGATCTCGAAATCGTCGCAGTTAATAGTTTTGGAGATCCTGCCACTAACGCTCACATGTTTAAGTATGACAGTACTTACGGTGTTTTTAGCGGGAACGTGAATTCGTCAGAAAATTCATTTGCGATCAATGGCAAAGAAATAGCTTGCCTATCGAGTCCAGAGCCAACTTCTATCCCTTGGGAAGAACATAAAGTCGACATTGTTTTAGAGTGCACCGGTAAATTTACCAGCGCTCATCAAGCATCTGGCCACTTGGAATCAGGGGCTAAGAAGGTCATTATTTCAGCACCAGCCAAAGGAGAGGATGTGACAGTGGTTATGGGTGTCAACGAAAATGATTATGATGCCAATAACGACAAAATAATCTCAAACGCTTCTTGCACCACAAACTGTGTTGCTCCTCTAATTAAAGTCATAAATGATAATTTCGGGGTGGAAAGCGCAATGATGACGACGATCCACTCATATACGAATGATCAGCAGATTTTGGACAAAAGACATAAGGATATGCGACGTGCAAGATCAGCAGCGACTAATATAATCCCTACAACCACTGGAGCAGCAAAAGCGGTAGGGCAGGTTATTCCTAGTCTTCAAAACAAAGTGCACGGTATGGCTTTCAGGGTACCGACTGCCACAGTATCTGTCACCGACGTAGTAGCCAACTTGACTTCCGCCGCAAGTGTCGAAGAAATAAATCTTTCATACCAAAAAGCTGCAGCAGATTCCATGCGTGGAATTCTTGCTTTTTCGACAGAACCCTTAGTGAGCACCGATTATAGGCAAAGTCCTTTTAGTTGCGTGATCGACGGTTTGTCGACTATAGCGTTAGAAGGAAACATGGTCAAAATAGTAGGCTGGTACGATAATGATTGGTGATATAGTCTATGAACAATTGATCTGGCTCAATATTTGGTTACCAAAGGAGTCTAACCGCATTCAAATAATCATTAGCACAAGTATCCACGTTACAGGTGTAATTGAAGGAAGCGCTGGCCTAAGAGTATAATTCGATAATAAAATGCTATAACGGCAATTTCTCATGGAGGACTAAATGGCAATCGACATCAAACCAGATACAGGTACATGGGCGGTAAAAACAGGCCTCGCGCAGATGCTTAAAGGCGGCGTGATTATGGATGTTGTTACACCTGAACAAGCTAAAATAGCAGAGAACGCCGGGGCAGTTGCTGTCATGGCCCTTGAGAGAGTGCCGTCCGACATCAGATCGGCAGGCGGTGTAGCTCGAATGTCCGACCCTCAAATGATTTCAGAGATAATTGATGCAGTGACTATACCTGTTATGGCTAAGGCAAGAATTGGACACTTTGTTGAAGCACAAGTCCTAGAAGCGTTAGGGGTCGACTACGTTGACGAATCCGAGGTGTTGACTCCAGCCGATGAAAACAATCATATAAGCAAGGACGAGTTTAAGGTTCCGTTCGTCTGTGGATGTCGTGATTTGGGTGAGGCTCTCAGAAGAATCGGAGAAGGTGCCGCAATGATCCGCACAAAAGGTGAAGCCGGTTCCGGAAACATTGTTGAGGCTGTAAGACACGCCAGAAGAGTGCTTGGTCAGATAAATCATATTCGCAGCATGGAACCTGACGAATTAATGGCAACAGCCCGTGATCTCAAAGCACCTTACGAGCTTGTAAAAGACATTCATGAGACAGGCACTCTCCCAGTCGTAAATTTTGCCGCCGGAGGGATTTCAACCCCTGCGGATGCGGCCCTGATGATGCAAATTGGGGTCGACGGAGTATTCGTAGGTTCAGGTATATTTAAGTCAGAGAGCCCTCAAATAATGGCGGATGCCATAGTAAAGGCTACAACCCATTATCAGGATCCCCATATGCTGGCTGAGGTTTCCAAAGGACTTGGGTCAGCCATGCCAGGTATCGATGTCAGAACGCTACCAGAATCGGAACAATTCGCTACCAGAGGGTGGTAGGTTGCCGACTATCGGCGTACTCGCGATACAGGGCGACTTTATTGAACATAGGCGAATGCTGGACGCCATTGGTACTGAAAGCAAGGAAATACGGCTCCCTCAACAATTGGAAGGTCTAGACGGCCTAATAATACCTGGTGGTGAAAGCACCACAATTGTGCAGCTGATCGATATTTATGGGTTTCGCGGTCCGCTGAGAAAACAGGTCAAAAACGGACTAGCAGTGTGGGGAACATGTGCAGGAATGATTGTGCTGGCGAGAAAACTGCTAGACAAAAGGCCTGAACCTTTGGGACTAATGGATATAGAGGTTTCACGAAACGCCTTCGGTAGGCAGATAGATAGTTTTGAAACCTCCCTGGATATCTCAGGAATACCAGGCCCTCCAATTCATGCTTTGTTTATTAGAGCCCCACTAGTTACCAATGTAGGTGCAGGTGTCCGAATACTTGCAGAGGTGGACGGTGACAAACCGGTTGCGGTCAGGGAAGGTAAGCTTCTTGCCACTGCGTTTCATCCTGAATTGACCAACGACACACGTGTACATAAGTTTTTCTCTGATATTGCGTCCACTTAATTGTGAAATATATTGATTGTGATTTTTCTTAGATAGGCAGCCTAACTGAGTTGATCCAAAAAACAGATACAGATCTTAAGGCACTGATCAATGTTATCCCGGCTAGGGTCAAGGACGCCTTACTATCCCATCCAAACATTGATGAACTGCTCGAAGTTGTATTAGACCTTGGAAGGCACCCAGAAGCTCGCTTCCTTGGAGAAAATCAACTTCTAGACATAGGAGAGGTCACAGAAGAGGATATTGCCTTTGCCATTGGCAAGGTAGGTATGTTTGGGGCAGATAACCGTGCAGGTATTGAAAGAACCCTTCATCGAATTTCGGCTATCAGAAATAGAAGTGGGAAGGTAATCGGCATAACTTTCCGTGTCGGTAGAGCCGTATATGGAACCATTCGAATCATCGAAGATCTGATTCTTTCTAACAAAAGCATCCTACTTTTAGGGAAACCTGGAGTTGGCAAAACTACCATGCTAAGAGAGGTCGCGCGAGTTCTTGCAGATGATGCTGACAAGAGAGTAATTGTTGTTGATACCTCAAATGAGATAGCTGGAGACGGCGATATACCTCATCGGGCCATAGGCAGGGCAAGGCGAATGCAGGTTCCCTCCCCCAGCGAACAACATGGAGTAATGATTGAGGCTGTTGAAAATCATATGCCGGAAGTGATCATCATTGATGAAATCGGTACTGAGCTTGAGGCTAACGCGGCGCGAACCATAGCAGAAAGAGGCGTACAACTCGTAGCAACAGCTCATGGAAATGAACTAGAAAATTTGATTATGAACCCGACTCTTTCTGATTTAGTAGGTGGTGTCCAGATTGTGACGTTGGGAGATATTGAAGCGAAGAGAAGAAGGTCTCAAAAAACTGTTCTTGAAAGAAGTTCTCCTCCCACTTTTGATATTTTGGTAGAGATTCAAGGGTGGAACATGGTCACAGTTCATGAAGACGTAGCTGCCACCGTCGATAAGATGCTCAGAAAACAATCGGTTGCATCAGAAGTAAGGTCAATGTCCGAGGAAGGTGATCTGAAACGACACACGTACTTAGGCTCAAGCCAATCATCCGGAGACAAGAGTTTCCTGGAGGATCAAAGCAATGGGCACGATTCCTCTCAATTAAACTCAGATGTTATGCCCCTCAAAGTAACCAGCGTGCTCCCTTATGGGGTGAATAGAGGCAGAGTAGAGCAGATCATTAAAGCGATGAATGCTCCATTAGCTCTTGTCGGTGATATGAAAACAGCCGATTTAGTAGTAACTACGAAAAACTACCATCGAAGAGGCACCCAAGCATTAATAAATGCCGAAAGATTAGGAAAACCTGTCTTCGTTCTTCGAAGAAATACTGTTAATCAAATTGAACAGTTTGTAAAGGCAGTTGTCAGAGAAAGTCAGGGAAAATCTGTATCAGGGGCAGATCGTTCGTTGGCAGTTCTTGAGGCGGAGAGGGCCGCCTATAGGATTGGAAAAGGAGAAGGGGAAATTGAACTAAGGCCTCAAAATTCCCACATAAGACGTCTCCAACATCAAGTGGCAACACAGTATGGACTCGGTTCTTCAAGCATGGGTCGCGAGCCCAAGCGTCGAGTAATTCTCCACGGAAATTAAAAGATTGTCTGCTGTTCAGAAAGGACTCTTCATAGTATTTGAGGGGGTAGAAGGCAGCGGCAAAAGAACACAATGTCGGCTTCTATCTGAAATATTAACCTCGGAAGGCATATCAAATATAGGACTAAGCGAACCAGGAGACACTGAGACAGGTGAAAATATTCGGGCGTGGTTAGCTGGCGGTTCTGATATTGACAGACTTTCCGAGTTGTTCCTGCTATCAGCTGCGAGAAGCGCACTTATCAAACAAAGATTAAAGCCTTCTTTAGTAGAGAAAAGAGTAGTAGTACTTGATAGGTACATCTACTCGACAATAGCATATCAAGGATTCGCAAGGGGAATTAGAAGAGATATCATCGATAGGATCAACGGTATTGCTACGGAAGGTTTGTACCCGAATAAGGCATTTTTACTCGATATAGATCCTGAAATTTCATTTGAAAGAAAGAAAGATAATGTTAGTGATCGGTGGGAATCTGAAGATATACACTTCCACCGGAAAGTCAGGGATGGGTACTTATCAATAGCTAAAGACAACCCCGCACTCTGGGAAATACTCGATGCCTCCTCTCACGAGAAGTCAATTCATAAGCTGGTATGGCAGTCAGTAAAAGAGCTTTTTTAATCAAATATGCCATCATCTTAGGAAATTCCATGTTGTGCGTGACCCCCTTAATTTCTGGCCCCGCGGTATATCGATATCTTGACTCTCCAAAATGGCACGTGGCGTGTCATTTACCATCATATTTCCAATGTCAGCACCACAAAGCCTTACGACGGACTTAAACCCCTGAAGTAGCTCGGGACATCTCGGGCCAACAGGCATGTGGGTATCTGAAGCAAGTATATGACCAAGATTATTTTTTATAATTTCTTCTGCAAAACGCCTTGCCTTGCCCCCGAATTTTCCGAAAACACTGCTTGCTGTGATCTGAGTCAGCATACCTTTGTCCACCAGATTGAACAAAAGTGAAGGATCTTTCTGAAAGAGTTTCATCCTTTCAGGATGAGCAATAACTGGAACGAGACCCATGCTTTGTACCTTAACCAGGGTATCCTCTAAAAAATCTGGCCTACCAGACCAAGGCATTTCGATAAGAATGTATCTACCACGATTCATCTGAATTGCTTTGCCTTCCTGTATATCAAACGGAAGTTCAGGATCAAGGTGGTTTTCCATCCCCAGTAAAACCTTTGTTGGGTATCCATGTGCTGCGGCAAGTTCATTAACCCTGCCTAATAGCTTTTCTACATAAGCGACGGAATAGGACTCAGAAACGTCTTTCCTATGCGGAGTAGCAAGAATGGAAACCACTCCCTGTTCAGAGGAGATTCTTATTATTTCAAGTGTTTCCTCAATCTCACAAGGGCCGTCATCAATGGATGGAAGAAGGTGGGCATGAAGATCGTATAATGTTGTTTCTTTTGTCATAAAGTTAAGATAAACGGTCTGTAATTTTCAGCATAAGCCATTGTACTATTCTCTTCTGCTGTTGTTGGAGCAACATGTGAGAGCCGGAACAAAGCAAAACTTAATATTTCATTAGTAATTTAGGATTCTTGAAAAAGATGTCTTACACCATTTTTCCTACATCGGTCCACTACGAGTTTTATATGAAGCTGGACCATTTCTTTCAAGGTCACGCCAAGTTATGCTCTGATAGAATTTACATGGGCTGCCAAGACACGAAATGAACTTAACTTTTTCTATAAATCAGTTTCGCTGGACCGATACGGTCAGGGTCGTGGCGTTTTTGAACAAATTGTCAGGCGCTGAAGCCACTGAAACCGAGTTAAGCGAGCGTCTGTTCAGACAATGGCATGAAATGCCAGGGGAAAATCCAGAATTAGATTGTTTCATAGCGGAAACTGTAAGAGGGGAAATTCTCGGTTTCCTACATATGATTACAGAGAAACCGATCAGGCGAAGTGTTGCCATTCAAAGTGTTGCCCAATGTACGGATCGTTTCGCAATTGCAAAGCATTTCGCCCTAACAGCTCGTAAATTCGCCGAAGACCAACCTACCGATGTTCTTCATATGCAGATAAACAAAGAGGATCATCAATGGAGGGAGGCCTTGGAAGATACGGGATGGGTAACTGTCAAGGAATATTGGAATCTAAGATGGAAAAGCGAAAACCAGAACCTACTTGAAAAAGTGT